>NZ_JBEXYU010000039.1:0-86841 GCF_040631115.1 Nonomuraea sp. NPDC005692
ACACAATCCCCTTTTTTCATACTTTTCCCCTCTCCGTTTTTTATTTTTTTTTTTTTTTTTTGCTCCTATGGTCACCTCCCTTTTTCCCGGGCGGCGGCCGGGATCCCGGCCGCCGCCTCTGGCGTGACTAGCTGCAACCCTCGGCCGGAGGCGCGGTCTCCGACAGCTTCAGGCCCTGGATGCCGCCGAACCACTTCTCCAGCAGCTGCTTCATGGTGCCGTTGTCCCACAGCTTCTTCACCGCGGTGTTGACGGCCTCACACGTCTTGCTGTCGCCCTTCTTCAGGCCGATGCCGTACTTCTCGTCGGTGAAGCCCTGGCCGAGCACCTTGAAGTTGCCGCCGGCCTGCTTGGCGAAGCCCGCCAGGATCAGGTCGTCGGTGGTGACGGCGTCGAGGTTGCTGCCCGACAGCTTCTGCACGCACTCGGAGTAGGTGGCGGCGTCGACGGTCGTGGCGTCGATGTCGAGCTTGCCGTCCGGGGGCGGGTCGGTGACGCGCTTGTAGGAGTTGGAGCCGGCCGCCTTGCAGATCTTCTTGCCCTTGAGGTCCTGCGGGGTGTTGATCGCGGTGTCGTCCTTGCGGACCATGATGTCCTGGTGCGCGATCACGTACGGGCCGCCGAAGGACACCTTGCCCTTGCGCTCCTCGGTGATGGAGTACGTGGCGAAGATGATGTCGACGGTGCCGTTCTGGAGGAAGGGCTCGCGGTTGGAGGAGGCCGACTCCTTCCACTCGATCGAGGCGTCCTTGCCGCCGTTCATCTCCTTCAGCACGGCCTTGGCGACGTCGACGTCGAAGCCCTCCGGCTCCGACCCCTTCTTCAAGCCCAGGCTCGGCTGGTCCCACTTGGTGCCGACCACGACCTTGCCGCCGTCCTGGACCTTCTCCAGGACGCTGGCGTAGGTCTTGTCCCCGCCGCAGGCGGCGAGCGCGGCGAGCATGCCCACTCCCGTGACCACCGCTCCCAAACGACGCATGTGCATGTATACCTGCCTCAAAATCTCAGTGCGTGAGGATCTTCGAAAGGAAATCACGCGCGCGGTCGGTCTGCGCGTTGGTGAAGAACTCGTCGGGGGTGTTCTCCTCCACGATCTGCCCGTCCGCCATGAAGACCACCCGGTTGGCGGCCCGGCGGGCGAATCCCATCTCGTGCGTGACGACCATCATCGTCATGCCGTCACGTGCCAGCCCGATCATCACGTCGAGCACCTCCTGGACCATCTCCGGGTCCAGGGCCGAGGTGGGCTCGTCGAAGAGGATCATCTTCGGGTCCATGGCCAGCGCACGTGCGATCGCGACCCGCTGCTGCTGGCCGCCGGAGAGCTGGGCCGGGTACTTGTCCGCCTGCGCGGCGATGCCCACCCGTTCCAGCAGCTCCATGGCCCGCGCGTCGGCCGCCTGGCGGTCCTTGCGGCGCACCTTGATCGGGCCGAGCGTGACGTTCTCGCGAATGGTCTTGTGCGCGAACAGGTTGAAGGACTGGAACACCATGCCGACCTCGGACCGCAGCCTGGCCAGCCCCCTGCCCTCCGCGGGCAGCAGCTGGCCGTCGAACACGATCCTGCCGTCGTCGATCGTCTCCAGGCGGTTGATCGTCCGGCAGAGCGTGGACTTCCCACCGCCCGAAGGGCCGATGACCACCAGAACCTCGCCACGAGAGACGGTCAAGTTGATGTCCTTCAGGACGTGCAACGCCCCGAAGCGCTTGTTGACGCCCTCCAACTGAACGAGTGGAGTGGCGTCGCCGTTCTCCGTCATGGACCAAAACGGTAGAGGTCATTAAGACGCTGGTCACTAACCAGGTGGTACCGATCCGGTCACATCGTGCCGTCAAGCTGGTGTTTTAGACGGGGGCGGCTGCCGCGAGCCGGACAACGACTACCCTTGAACCTGCCATGACTGTGACCCAGGAGAGCGCCCGCACGTACGAAGTGCGCACATACGGGTGCCAGATGAACGTGCACGACTCCGAGCGCCTTTCCGGCCTGCTGGAAGACGCCGGCTACGTGCCGGCCCCCGACGGCGCGACGGCCGACGTCGTCGTGTTCAACACGTGCGCCGTGCGGGAGAACGCCGACAACCGCCTTTACGGAAACCTCGGCCATTTGCGGCCGGCCAAGATGGACAACCCGCGCATGCAGATCGCGGTGGGCGGCTGCCTGGCCCAGAAGGACCAGGGCGACATCGTCCGCAAGGCGCCCTGGGTCGACGTCGTCTTCGGCACCCACAACATCGGCTCCCTGCCGGTGCTGCTGGAGCGGGCCCGGGTGGCCGGCGAGGCGCAGGTCGAGCTGAAGGAGTCGCTGGAGGTCTTCCCCTCCACGCTGCCCACCAAGCGCGAGTCGGCCTACGCGGCGTGGGTCGCGATCTCGGTCGGCTGCAACAACACCTGCACGTTCTGCATCGTGCCCTCGCTGCGCGGCAAGGAGAAGGACCGCCGTCCCGGCGACGTCCTGTCCGAGGTGCGCACGCTCGTCGGCCAGGGCGTCCTCGAGGTGACCCTGCTCGGCCAGAACGTCAACACCTACGGCGTCGAGTTCGGCGACCGGCTGGCCTTCGGCAAGCTGCTGCGCGCCTGCGGCGACGTCGAGGGCCTGGAGCGGGTGCGCTTCACCTCGCCCCACCCGGCCGCCTTCACCGACGACGTCATCGCCGCCATGGCCGAGACGCCCAACGTCATGCACCAGCTCCACATGCCGCTGCAGTCGGGCTCCGACCGCGTGCTGCGGGCCATGCGCCGCTCCTACCGCGCCGAGCGTTACCTCGGCATCATCGAGCGGGTGCGGGCCGCCATGCCCGACGCGGCCATCTCGACCGACATCATCGTCGGCTTCCCCGGCGAGACCGAGGACGACTTCCAGGCCACCCTCGACGTCGTCCGGCAGAGCCGCTTCGCCAACGCCTTCACCTTCCAGTACTCCATCCGTCCGGGCACCCCGGCGGCCACGATGGAGGACCAGATCCCGAAGGAGGTCGTCCAGGAGCGTTACGAGCGCCTGGTGGCCCTGCAGGAGGAGATCTCCTGGGAGGAGAACAAGAAGCAGGTCGGCCGCACGCTGGAGGTGCTGGTCGCCGAGGGGGAGGGCCGCAAGGACGACGCCACGCGCCGCCTGTCCGGCCGCGCCGCCGACAACCGGCTCGTGCACTTCGCGGTGGGCGAGGAGACCCCGAGGCCCGGTGACATGGTCACCGTCGAGGTCACCTACGCCGCCCCCCACCACCTGGTCGCCGACGGCGCGGTCCGGGCGCTGCGGCGCACGCGGGCCGGCGACGCCTGGGAGGCCCGCCAGGGCGCCCCGGCGAAGGGGCCCGGCGTGCTGCTCGGCATGCCGTCCGTCGGCCGCCCGGCGGCTCCCGCCCCGGCCGCCGGAGCCTGCTCGGCCCACTGAGTCACCGCGTTCCCGCACCCCGCCGCCCCTTCCGGACGGCGGGGTGTTCGGCGTGGGTCAGCGGCGGAGGCGGTCGAGGAAGCTGTAGCACGGCTGCCGGCGGAAGTCGTCGAACGTGGCGCACGGGTCGGGCGCGCCGGCCCGTACGGAGGGAGGCGGCGGCGGGGGAGGCGCCTGACGGTCCGGCTCGGGGACGACCCGTTCCCTGGGCGGCGCCTGCGGGGACGCGTGCGGAGCCGGACGGCGCACGGCGGCCCGCCGGGACGGACGCGGCGGCGCGACGAGCGGCGGACGCGTCGGAACCGCCTTGAGTGAGACCGGGGACGACGGCCCGCCCTCCACGGGCCTGCCCTTCCACGGCTCGCCCTGCACCGGCGGGAGCGAGGGCTCGCCCGGCTCCGTCGTCGTGGGCCGGCCGGGCGCCGGCACGGCCTCCATCCAGCCCGGCGACCAGGGGCCGGGCGACCAGGGGCCCGCCGACGGTGTGGGCGGCGCCGGGGACGGCTCGGCCACCGGTGAGACCGCGATCTGCGAAGGAAAATGCGATCTTGGGATAAGCGGTGTTTCCTGATCGAATTCACGACGGCTTTGCGGGCGCGATTCCGGAGAACTGGTGAATGCCAGGAAAATCCCGAGGCCGGCCGTGACGAGTACCCCGGCCGCTCCGGCCGCGGCGCCCAACCGGGGACGGCCACCTGGGCAAACAGATCTTTGGGGGGACAAGTCGTGATTCCTTTGTGATTGGTGTGCGAGCATTCCGCTGATGCGGCTAGTGTGGTCCATCACCCGCGGAAGCCGGCGAGCTTTCCCCGATACGACCGCAGGGAGCTGCACCACCATGCATGATCCGACCGAGACGGATCGTCAGGAGATCCTCTCCGGGCCGGGCCCGTCCCCGAGGCCCCCCGGCAAGAGCAGGAAGACCGCCATCATCGCCGCGTCGGCCCTCGTCGGCGTGCTCGCCGCGGGCGGCGCCGGCTACCTGCTGGCGGCCAAGCCCGGCCCGAGCGCCCAGCAGGAGCAGGGCTCCGGCCGCCCGTCCCCGGCCACGAGCGCCGGCGACGAGGTGTTCGAGGCCGACGAGGAGGCCACGATGGGCGACGCCACCACCGACGCCCCCGACGACGGCCTGCCCACCGACGGTTCCGACGACTCCGCCATGGGCGACGCCGTCACGGACACGGGCGGCGGCTCCGACCCCGCCGACAAGGGATCGACCGGTTCCGACGGCACCGGCGGCACGACGCAGACGGGCACCGGCAAGAAGCCCGGCACACCGTCCACCAAGGCCCCGCAGCCGGAGGGCGACAACCCCGCCGACGGCCCCGCGGGGGAGCTGACCGGCCAGTGCGCCAAGAACGGCTGCTGAGCGGACCGCGCCAAGTGGCTCGCCCTTTCCGGCCGGTAATGGACCTGCTGGAGAGCCGGCCGTCCTCGTAGGGTGCCGGGCATGACGACTGACAGAGCGGCCACGTTGCGCCGGCTGCATGTGCCCGGCAGCCCGCTGATCCTGCCCAACGTCTGGGACGCCGCCTCGGCGCGCGCGGTCCAGGAGGCCGGGTTCCCGGTGGTGGCCACCGGCAGCGCGGCCGTCTCCCGCGTGCTGGGGTACGCCGACGGCGAGAGCACGCCGGTCGGCGAGATGATGGCCGCCGTCGCCCGCATCGCCAGGGCCGTGGACGTGCCCGTGACCGCCGACGTCGAACGCGGTTACGGCCTCGCGCCCGGCGAGCTGGCCGAGCGGCTGGCCGAGGCGGGGGCGGTGGGCTGCAACGTGGAGGACTCCGACCCGCGTACCAGCGAGCTGGTCGACGCCGGGGCGCAGGCGGACTTCCTGGCCGGGATGCGGGCGGCCGCGGGCGACGCCCTGGTGATCAACGCGCGGGTCGACACCTACGTACGGGGCCTGCGCGACCGGGCGGCGGCCGTGTCGCGCGGCCGGCGCTACCTGGAGGCGGGGGCCGACTGCGTGTACCCGATCACGCTGGCGGACGAGGACGAGATCGCGGCCCTCGTCGCCGAGGTGGGCGGGCCGGTGAACATCCTGTTCCGGCCGAAGGCGCCGTCGTACGCGCGGCTGGCGGAGCTGGGGGTGGCCAGGATCAGCTTCGGCGGCGGCCTCCACCAGGCGGCCCACGCCTACACCGAGCGCCTGCTCACGGCCATCGGACAAGGCCACGACCCCTACACAACCTGACCACCGAACTCAGCGCGCGCACCGGGGTCCTGAGGGTTTGGGGCGCTGCACGCGTTGGGGTGTTGAGGGGTGCGGGCCCTGGGCGGGCTGGCCGTCGGGGGGTGGCGGGTGGCGCGTACGCTTGCGCTCGTGCTTGTCGCCGCGGCCGTCTGCCCGCAAACCCCGCTGATCGTGACCGGGCTGCCCGAGCTGCGCGCGGCCTGTCGTACCGCGGTCGCCGCGCTCCGGGCCGCCCGTCCCGACGTGCTGGTCGTGGTGGGCGGTGCGGAGACGACCCGCTCCTACGACGGCGCCGCGGCGGGCAGCCTGCGGCCCTGGGGCTTCGAGGTCACGGTGGGCGAGGGCCCACCCGTGCTGCCGCTGTCCCTGACCGTCGGCCGCCGCCTCCTGAACGACGCCGACCAGCCCTCCAACCGGCCGCCCACCACCGACGCCGAACGACCCCCCACTCGATCGCGCACTCACGACGCCGAGGGGGTTCCCGCGCAGGCGGTTGCCTTTGACGCGGCTCCGGCCGAGTGCCGGGCGATCGGTGCCGAGCTGGCCGCCCTCGGGCGAGTCGCGCTGCTGGTCATGGCCGACGGCTCGGCCTGCCTGACCCCGCGGGCCCCGGGCCGGTACGACGAGGCGGCGGGGCCGTACAACGACCTGATCGCCGAGGCGGTCGGCAGGGCCGACGCGGCGGCGCTGGCCGCGCTCGACCCCGTCGAGGCCGACCGGCTCTGGGTGACCGGCCGCGCGGCCCTCCAGGTGCTGGCCGGCGCGGCCGAGGGGACGCCCCTGACGGGCACGCTCCTCATGCAGTCGTCGCCCTACGGCGTCGGTTACTTCACAGGCGTGTGGAGCTGACGAGGCGGCACAGGGAGACGCGTCAAGCCAGGGGTCGGCGGCGGGGGACGGGGATGCGCATCAGGTCGCGGGCCGTGATCACTTCGCCGTCGAAGCTGCGCCGCACCTCCTCCACGAACGACGGCTCCTCGGCGAACCCGTACCGCTCGGAGAAGTGCGTGAGCACCAGCCTGCGCACGCCCGCGTCGGCCGCCACCACGCCCGCCTCGAACGCCGTCAGGTGCCCGTACTCCTTGGCCAGCGCGCTCTCGGCGGACAGGAACGTCGACTCGATCACCAGCAGGTCGGCCCCGGAGGCCAGCTCGAAAACGGCGTCGCACAGGCGGGTGTCCATGACGAACGCGGCGCTCTGCCCCGGCCTGGGCTCGCTGCACTCGGCGAGTGTGACGCCCCGGACCGAGCCCTTGCGCTGGAGCTCGCCGACCTCCGGGCCGCGGATGCCGTGGCGGGCCAGCCGGTCGGGGAGCATGCGGCGGCCGTGCGGCTCCTGGATGCGGTAGCCGTACGACTCGACGGGGTGGGACAGGCGGCGGGCGATCAGGGGCCCCACCCCGGCCAGCGCGCCGGAGACCGGATGCTCCTCGATCACCGTCGTGTCGGCGAACGCGGCCGCGTGCCGCAGCCTGCGCCAGTAGGTCTCGCCGGCGGCGGGGAAGACCGCGCGCACCGGATGGCGCACCCGGTCGCGGGCGATGCGCTGCACGACCCCGGGCACGCCCAGGCAGTGGTCGCCGTGGAAGTGGGTCACGCAGAGCCAGTGGACGTCGTTCGCGCTCAGCCCGGCGTGCAGCATCTGCCGCTGCGTGCCCTCGCCAGGGTCGAAAAGGTAGCCTTGCCCGTCCCAGCGCAGAAGGTACCCGTTGTGGTTACGGTGTCGGGTGGGCACCGCGCTGGAGGTGCCCAGCACCACGAGTTCACGTGAGGACATGATGACCACGGTCGCGTTCGCCGAGGTGCCGACGCCGGTCGGCCCGTTCGTCCTGGCCGTCACCGAGCGGGGGCTGGTCGCCTCGGGATGGGGATCGCCCGCCGGACTGGCCGGCCGGCTCGGCCTGGCTGAGGTTCATGATGCGGATCGTACGGCCTCCGCCGTCGCCGAGCTGAACGCTTATTTCGCCGGCGAGCTGCGCACGTTCAGCACCCCCGTGGACTGGCGGCTGATGACGGGCTCCCGGCTGCAGGTGCTGCAGGCCCTGCACCGCGTCCCGTACGGCACCGCCGTCACCTACGGCGAGCTGGCCCGGCGCGCCGGGTCGAGCGTGCCCGCCCGCGGCATCGGCTCGATCATGGGCTCCAACCCGATCCCCATCATCGTGCCCTGCCACCGGGTGGTCGCGGGCAACGGGCTGGGCGGGTTCAGCGGCGGCGTGGGGGTGGAGACCAAGCGCTGGCTGCTGACCCACGAGGGATACCTCCAGCCGACGCTCCTCGACCTGTAGGTGGTCCGTCCACACCCGGACAGTTGACACACTGGTCGGTGTGCGCCAGCAGCCAGTCATCGCCGTCGTGGGCCCCACGGCGGCCGGGAAGTCCGATCTCGCCGTCGACCTCGCGCTCCGGCTCGGGGGCGAGTGTGTCAACGCCGACTCCATGCAGCTCTACCGCGGCATGGACATCGGCACGGCCAAGCTCACCCTCGCCGAGCAGCGCGGCGTCCCCCACCATCTGCTGGACATCTGGGACGTCACGGTCACGGCCAGCGTCGCCGAGTACCAGCGGCTGGCCAGGGAGCTGTTCACGAAGATCGACGTCCCGGTGCTGGTCGGCGGCAGCGGCCTCTACGTCCGCGCGGCCCTCGACGACCTGGAGTTCCCCGGCACCGACCCGGTGATCAGGGCCCGGCTGGAGGAGGAGCTGGCCGAGCGCGGCCCGGCCCCCCTGTACGAGCGGCTGCGCGAGCTCGACCCGGCCGCCGCCGAGGCGATCCTGCCGAGCAACGGCCGCCGCATCGTGCGCGCGCTGGAGGTGATCGAGCACTCCGGCCGGCCGTTCTCGGCCACCATGCCGTCCTACGACGCCGTCTATCCCAGCGTGCAGCTCGGCCTGGAGGTGCCGCGGCCCGAGCTCGACGAGCGCATCGAGCTGCGGGTCGAGCGCATGTGGGCGGCTGGGCTGGTCGAGGAGGTCCGCGCGCTGCTCGGGCAGGGCCTGGCCGAGGGGCGCACGGCGGGCCGCGCGCTCGGCTACGCCCAGGTCATCCGGTTCCTGGAGGGGGAGTGGAGCGAGGAGCAGGCGTTCGCCGAGACGGTCAGGGCGACCAGGCGCTTCGCCCGCCGCCAGGAGTCGTGGTTCCGCCGCGACCCGCGGGTGCGCTGGCTCCCGTACGACGCCCCAGATCTGCTCGAACGCTCCCTCGCGCACATCGCCGACCCGGGTGCGGCATAAACTCAGGCAATGCGGTTTCTCAAGGGGCACGGCACCGAGAACGATTTCGTCATCCTGCCCGATCCCGATGACGGCGTGGAAGTGACGGCCGCGCTCGTGGCCAAGATCTGTGACCGGCGGGCCGGGATCGGCGCCGACGGCGTGCTCCGGGTCGCCAGGACCAAGCAGCACGCCGAGGTGGCCGAGCAGGCCGCGGTGGCCGACTGGTTCATGGACTATCGCAACGCCGACGGCAGCGTCGCGGAGATGTGCGGCAACGGCGTACGCGTCTTCGCCCGCTACCTGGTGGACGCCGGGCTGGTGGAGGGGGCGGAGTTCAGCCTGGCCACCAGGGGCGGCCCGCGCCGGGTCCGCGTCGAGCCCAACGGCGACATCACGGTCGACATGGGCAAGCCCGCCGTGCTGGGGGAGAGCGTGGCGGGCGTCGGCGGTCACGAGTACTCCGGTCTCCACGTCGACATGGGCAACCCCCACCTGGCCTGCGCGATCGGCGACCCGGTCGTCCAGCTCGACCTCAGCCACCAGCCCGGCTTCGACACCGGGGTCTTCCCGGCGGGCGTCAACATCGAGCTGTTCAACCCGGTCGGCGTCAGCCGCGTGGTGATGCGGGTCTACGAGCGCGGCTCGGGCGAGACGCGGTCCTGCGGCACCGGTGCCGTGGCGACCGCCGTGGCCGCCGCGCACATGTCCGGCGACACCACCGGCACCTGGACCGTCGAGGTCACCGGCGGCTCGCTGACCGTCATCCTCGACGAGGACACGAGCTACCTGTCCGGCCCGGCGGTGATCCTGGCGAGCGGCGAGCTGATGCTTGCAGAATGATGTTCTCCTGAGGGATGCTGGGTCCACTTTCCGAACCGAGGAGGGGTTGAGGATGGCGGACCCGCGTACCACGGCGGTCCAGGTCAAGGCGCCGATCGGCCAGTACGGCGGCGGCTTCATGGTCTCCCGCGAGGCCAAGGCCGTCTGCGAGGAGCACGGGCTCGGCCCGCGCGAGCTGTACTTCCGCGGGCGCTGCGGGGTGCTCGGCGAGTGCCATGCCGACGTGGTCACCTCGGTGGCGGTCTTCTTCCCGGCCGCCCACGTCCAGGAGAGCTGGAACGGCGGCAGGAAGATGCCCGTCGAGCAGGCCGTCGAGCTCTACACCGAGGCGTGCAGGCAGTGGGGGCGGCGCAAGTTCGGCGGCCACGACGGCTGCGCCCGGATCGCCGAGCTGCTCGAACCGGTCGTCGCGCAGGCCTCGCCGGTGGGCGCGCCGCTGTTCGCCGGCTGGCGGGCGGTGCCGCTGCCGGACGACGCGCCCGCGCGTGCCGTCCAGCTCATGCACGTCCTGCGCGAGCTGCGCGGGGGCCTGCACGCCAACGCCGTGCTCGCGGCCGGTCTGCATCCTCTGGAGGCCACGCTCGCCGCCGTCCACGACACCACCCCCTTCGGCTACGCCGACGGCGTGACGATCGCCAGGTTCTTCACCTGGCCCGAGCCCTACGCCACCCCCGGCCCCGAGGTCGTGGCGCGGCGGGCCCAGGTCGAGGAGACCACCGACGACCTGATGGCCCCGGTCTTCTCGGTCCTGCGCGACAGCGAATCGGACGAGCTGATCGAGCTTCTGCGTTTTGGGCACGCTCGTTGACCTGGCAGACTGACTGCCCATGGACGTGGACATCTGGGCCTGGGTCGGCGAAACCCAGCAGCAGCTTTCCGAGGCGGGCAACGTTGGCCTCGCCATGGCGCTGGGAGACCTTCCCGCACAGGCCTACGAGGGCCGGTATCCGCAGCTCGACGTGATGGCCCCGGCCATCGCCCAGCAGGCCGAGACGCTGGAGCTGCCCTGGCTGGAGTTCTACGCCCGCTACTGGCACCTCGTGGGCCGCATCGGCGACCGGGCCCAGGGCGCGGTGGCCATCGACGACGCACGGCAGCTGCTCACGTTCGCCCAGCGCGAAGACGTGCGCGAGTGCCCGGCCACCCCGGCCGCCGTCGAGGCGATGGCCATCGTGTGGGCCAACACCGACGGCCCCGGCTACGCCGGCGACCGCCTGGAGACGGTGGGCGCCTTCCTGGAGGGCATGAGCCCGGAGCGGCCCGCCTTCAGCGGCCTGGTCACCCAGTACGTCGCGGCGCTCGTCGACGCGGGCAAGGCCGGCGAGGCCGTCGCCTACGCCGAGTCCGCGGTCGAGCGGCTGCGCACGGCCGGTCGCGAGGCGAGCTGGGAGCTCGGCGCCGAGCGCGCCCGCGCCCTGCTGGCCGCCGGCCGGGCCGACGACGCGCTGGCCGCCCTGCAGGCCGCCGCCGACCTCGCCCCCGACGACCCGCCCGCCAAGGCCCATCGCGAGGGTGTGCGCCGCGCGCTCATCCTGGCCGAGCTCGGCCGCACGGCCGAGGCCGTCGACGCGCTGCCCGACCTCGACGTGGTCGGCGAGCACCCGCGTGTCTTCGTCGAGTGGTCGCGCGCGGTCGCCAAGCTGGCCGGGTCCTCCCAGATCACCAACACCTGGCAGCTCGGCCGGGTGCTGCGCCAGTGGATCGACTACTTCGGCATGATGGGCGGCTACCGCGCCCGCGTCGAGCTCGCGCTGGTCGCGGGCGACCTGGCCGTCGCCAGGAGCGGCGTGTGGCAGGCCCGCCTGCTGGCCGACCTGGCCGAGTCCGGCGCGGCGGAGCTGCGCGGCGAGACCGGCGACCTGACCGAGCGCGTCGCCGCGCTGCGGGCCGCCGCCGACGCCGCCGCCGAGCCCGCGGCCCCCGGGCCCCTGCCGGAGCGGGTCGGCCTGTTCGACGCCGCCGACGGCTTCAACGCCGACCCCGAGAAGTGGGTGGGCTGGCTCGCGCCGCTGTCCGGCGAGGACCTGGAGGCCACCCGCCGCCACACCACCACGCTCGGCTTCCTCGGCTTCCCCGCGGCGGGCGCCGACATCTACTGGAAGCTGCTGGTCGACTCCGGCGACATCGCCTCCGCCGACCCCGACGACGTGGCCTACCTGACCACCCTGCTCATCGAGGCCCGCCAGGACGAGCGCCTGGAGCAGATGGCCGCGCTGCTGCCGCACGCCGCCCAGTACCTCGCGCTGGCCAGGCTGCACAGCGCCCGCGAGCGCTGGCCGGAGACCCTCGACGCAGCCGAGCACGCGGTCGCGGCCGGGGCCGGCATCGAGGCCAGGCGCCTGCTGTCCGGCGCCGCCCAGCAGCTCGACCACAACGACAGGGCGGCCGGCGTGCTGGCCGAGGTGATCGACGAGCTGACCGACGAGGACACCTGGCGCATGGTCGTCATGGCCACCTCGGCGGAAGACTGGGACACCGTGCGCAAGGGCGCGGCCAAGATCGGCATGCCGATCAAGTCCAAGCAGGGCCCGATCGAGGAGGAGATGGGCCTGATCCGGCTCATCCTCCCGGCGCCCGACGGCGGCCAGCGCCAGGTGTTGTCCATCCGCACCGGCCCGGCCACCGCCCGGCTGGCGCTGCCGCAGCCGCGCGGCATGGACTACAACGCGGGCGACCTGGTCGTGTTCGACCCGCAGCTGCTGGAGCCCGTCCCGGAAGACCCGCAGGAGCAGCAGAACTTCGTGCCGCCGTTCGCGGCCGTGCGCATCCTGCGTCCCGGCGGTTACACCAGCTACTTCTTCGACGGCGCCGCGCCGAGCGAGGAGGACTGGGCGGAGTTCACCGAGGTCATGGCCGAGCGCGGCTGGCCGATGTGGGTCTACAGCGACGAGAACTACGCCGTCACCCACCCGACCAGCGGCGAGTCACTGCCGGGCGTGTTCGGCTGGGTCGCGGTGCCGCCGGACGTGTCGGCCGCCGAGGTCGACGCCCTGCTCGACGACGCCACCGAGCGCTGGGTGCACCCGCTGGCCTGGCTCGACCTGGCCCGCGAGATCGACGTCGAGGTCGAGCGGCACGAGCGCATCGTCAAGGAATACGGGCTCTGACGTGCTGGAGCGCTTCAGCCTCGACGGCAAGGTCGCCATCGTCACGGGCGCGTCGTCGGGGCTGGGCGTGGCCTTCGCCCGCGGGCTGGCCGAAGCGGGCGCCGACGTCGTGATCGGCGCCCGGCGCGCGGACCGGCTGGCCGAGACCGGGCGCCTGGTCGAGGAGACCGGGCGTCGCTGCCTTCCGGTCCAGACCGACGTGGCGGTGCCGGAGGACTGCGACGCGCTGGTCGCCGCGGCCGTGGCCGAGTTCGGGGCGGTCGACGTGCTGATCAACAACGCGGGGGTCGGCACCGCCGTGCCCGCGCTGCGCGAGCGGCCCGAGGAGTTCCGCCGGGTGGTGGAGATCAACCTGCACGGCACGTACTGGATGGCGCAGGCGTGCGCGCGGGTGATGCGGCCGGGCTCGTCGATCGTGAACATCGGCAGCATCCTCGGCGCGACCACCGCCGGGCTGCCGCAGGCCGCCTACAGCGCGTCGAAGGCGGCCGTGGCCGGGCTCACCCGCGACCTGGCCCAGCAGTGGACGGCCCGGCGCGGCATCCGGGTCAACTGCCTGGAGCCGGGGTTCTTCGCCTCGGAGATGACCGAGCAGTATCCGCCCGGCTACCTGGAACGCATGCTGGACCTGCGGGTGCCGATGAAGCGGGCCGGCGACCCGGTCGAGCTGGTGGCGGCGGCGGTCTTCCTGGCCTCCGACGCCTCGTCGTACGTCACCGGTGTCACGCTGCCCGTGGACGGCGGCATCCTGATCACCTAGACGGTCCTTCCAGTACGTTGTCGGGAATGAGCGCCCCCTACGTACGTTCCTACCGTCCGGCCGATCTGGCCGCCGTCTACGACATCTGCGTGCGCACGGCCGACGCCGGTGGCGACGCCCGCGGCCAGTACGCCTCCGACCTGCTCATGGGCGACATCTTCGCCGTCCCCTACGTCACCCTGGAGCCCGAGCACGCCCACGTCGTGGACGACGGCACGGGCCGGGCCGTCGGCTACGTCGTGGGCACCGCGGACACGGCGGCGTTCGTCCGCCGCTACCGCGAGGAGTGGATCCCGGCGTCCGCGGCCCGCTGCCCCCTTCCCGCCGACCCGCCGGTCACCGCGGACGACCTGATGCTCGCCCTGCACCACCGGCCCGAGCGCATGCTGGTGCCCGAGCTGGCCGATCACCCCGCCCACCTGCACATCGACCTGCTGCCCGACTGGCAGGGCAAGGGCTGGGGACGCCGGCTCATGAGCGCCTTCGTCGACGGCCTGCGCGCCGCCGGGGTGCCGCGGCTGCATCTGGGGATGGTCAGCACGAACACGCCCGCGCGGGCCTTCTACGACCGGCTCGGGTTCGCGGAGCTGGCCGTGGCCGACGCCGGGCCGGTGACGTACCTGGGACGGGACACCTCGCCACTCGGCTAGCTCTTGTCCGTGGGGAGCCAGGGCCTTATGTTCGTTGCGTAGTCCGGTGCGTGTTGCGTATTAAGGAACAACCGGAGGCGTGATGGGTCGGCCGCGCGTGGTGATCATCGGAGCCGGGATCGTGGGTTGCGCGGTGGCCGACGAGCTCACCGAACGCGGCTGGAGCGACGTCACCGTGGTGGAGCAGGGCCCGCTCTTCGCCGCGGGCGGCTCCAGCTCGCACGCTCCCGGCCTGGTCTTCCAGACGAACCCGTCCAAGACCATGACCGAGTTCGCCGCCTACACCGTGCGCAAGTACACCGCGCTCGGCGCGCACTGCTTCCGGCAGGTCGGCGGGCTGGAGGTGGCCACCACCCCCGAGCGCTGGACCGACCTGCACCGCAAGCTCGGCTGGGCGCAGTCGTGGGGCGTCGAGGGCCGCCTGCTGGAGGCCGCGGAGTGCGCCGAGCTGTGGCCGATGCTGGACCGCGACCGGGTGCTGGGCGGCCTCCACGTGCCGAGCGACGGCCTGGCCGCCGCCGTGGCCTGCGGCGAGACGCAGGCGGCGCGGGCCACGGAACGCGGGGCGCGCTTCCTCGGCGGGCACACCGTGACCGGCGTCGAGCAGCGGGGCGGCCGGGTCACCGGCGTGTCCTGCCTGGTCGCGGGGGAGTACCGGACGATCCCGGCCGACGTGGTCGTTTGCGCGGCCGGATTCTGGGGCCCGTCGATCGGGGAGATGGCCGGGCTGACCGTGCCGCTGCTGCCGCTGGCCCACCAGTACGCGAAGTCCGGCCCCCTGCCCCCGCAGCCCGAGGGCCCCATCCTGCGCCACCAGGACCGCGACCTGTACGCCCGGCAGCACGGCGACCGCATCGGCATCGGCTCCTACGCCCATCGCCCCATGCCGGTCGCCCAGCACGAGATCGGCCCCAAGGGCACCACGATGCCCTCGGTCCAGTCGTTCACCGAGGAGGACTTCGAACCCGCCTGGCGCGACGCCGCCGAGCTGCTGCCCGCCCTGGCCGGGTCCAAGTACGAGGACGGCATCAACGGCGTCTTCTCCTTCACCGCCGACGGCTTCCCGCTGATCGGCGAGGCGCCGCACCTGGACGGGTTCTGGCTGGCCGAGGCCGTCTGGGTGACGCACTCGGCCGGGGTGGCCAGGGCGGTCGCCGAGCTGCTGGTGACCGGCCGGTCGCAGGTGGACCTGCACGAGTGCGAGCTGGCCAGGTTCGAGCAGGCGCAACTGTCGCCCGCCTACGTCGAGGAGCGCGGCAGGCAGAACTTCGTCGAGGTCTACGACGTCATCCACCCGTTGCAGCCCATGGAGTCGCCGCGGCCGATGCGGACCAGTCCGTTCCACCCCCGCCAGGTGGAGCTGGGCGCGTACTTCCTGGAGTCGGCCGGATGGGAGCGGCCGCACTGGTTCGACGCGAACGCGCCGCTGCTCGCCGGCATCGAGGAGCCGCGGATCGGCGCCGACCGGCGGGACGCCTGGGCCGGCCGCTACTGGTCGCCCGTCGCCGCCGCCGAGGCGTGGGCCACCCGCGAGCGGGTCGCGCTCTACGACATGACCTCGCTCAAGCGCATCGAGGTCAGCGGTCCGGGAGCGGCGGCCTTCCTCCAGCACATGACCACCAACAACGTGGACAAGAAACCCGGCACGGTCACCTACACCCTGCTGCTGGACGCCGGCGGCGGCATCCGCTCCGACGTGACGGCGGCGCGGCTGGCGGAGGACAGGTTCCAGCTCGGCGCGAACGGCAACCTCGACCTCGACTGGCTGACCCGGCACGCCCCCCGCGGGGTGCACATCAGGGACATCACGCCCGGCACCTGCTGCGTCGGCGTGTGGGGGCCGCAGGCCAGGGAGCTGGTGCAGGGGCTCACGGACATGGACCTGTCCAACGACGGCTTCCGCTACTTCACCTGCCGGTCGGGGTACGTCGGGCAGGTCCCGGTGCTCGCGATGCGCGTCTCGTACGTGGGCGAGCTGGGCTGGGAGCTCTACACCGGCGCCGACATGGGGCTCAAGCTGTGGGACACGCTGCGGGCCACCGGGATGCCGATCGCGGGCGGGCGGGCCGCGTTCAACAGTCTCCGGCTGGAGAAGGGGTACCGGCTCTGGGGCGTGGACATGACCACCGAGCACGACCCGTACGAGGCCGGGCTGGGGTTCGCGGTCAAGGAGGACAAGGACTTCTACGGCCGCGACGCGCTCCGCGCCGAGCCGTCCCGCAGGCTCGTGCCGCTGCTCAGCGCCGAGGTGGTCATGGGCAAGGAACCCGTCCGGCACGCCGGCCGCGTCGCCGGGTACGTCACCAGCGCCGCGTACGGGCACACCATCGGCCGTCCGATCGCCTACGCCTGGCTGCCGGCCGAGCTGGCCGGACCGGGGACGCGGGTGGACATCTCCTACCTCGGCCGCCGCGTGCCCGCGGAGGTCGCCGCCGAGCCGCTGTTCGACCCCCGGATGGAGAAGATCAGACGTTGACCCACCCCGGCTTCCTCTGGCGCAACCCCGATCCGCGGCCCTCCTACGACGTGGTCGTCGTGGGTGGCGGCGGGCACGGCCTCGCCACCGCCTACTACCTGGCCCAGAACCACGGCCTGACGAACGTCGCCGTCCTGGAGAAGGGCTGGCTGGCCGGCGGCAACATGGCCCGCAACACCACCATCATCCGCTCCAACTACCTGTGGGACGAGAGCGCCGCCCTCTACGAGCACTCGCTGAAGCTGTGGGAGGGCCTGAGCGCGGAACTGGACTACGACCTGCAGTTCAGCCAGCGCGGCGTGCTCAACCTGGCGCACAACCTGGGTGACGTGCGCGAGGGCAGGCGGCGGGTCAACGCCAACCGGCTCAACGGCGTGGACGCCGAATGGCTGGACGCCGACGAGGTCAGGAAGTTCTGCCCGATCGTCGACGTCTCCGGCGGGGCCCGCTACCCCGTCCTGGGGGCCACGTTGCAGCGGCGCGGCGGCATCGCCAAGCACGACCACGTCGCCTGGGCGCTGGCCCGCAAGGCCGACGCGTACGGCGTCGACCTGATCCAGGGCTGCGAGGTGACCGGGTTCGAGATCACCGGGAACCGGGTGACCGGCGTGCGCACCTCGCGCGGGCCCATCGCGGCGGGCACGGTCGCGCTCGCCTCGGCCGGGCACACCTCGGTCCTGGCCGAGCGGGCCGGGATCCGGCTGCCGCTGCAGTCGCACCCGCTCCAGGCGCTGGTGTCGGAGCTGCTGGAGCCGGTGCTCGACTGCGTCGTCATGTCCAACGCCGTCCACGTGTACGTCAGCCAGGCGCACAAGGGCGAACTGGTGATGGGGGCGGGCATCGACGCGTACAACTCCTACGGGCAACGCGGCGGGCCCCATGTGATCGAGGCGCAGATGGCGGCGGCCCTGGAGCTGTTCCCGCTGTTCAGCCGGGTCCGCGTGCTGCGGACGTGGGCCGGGATCGTCGACGTCTCACCGGACGCCTCCCCGATCATCGGCGCCACCCCCGTGGACGGCCTCTACGTCAACGCCGGGTGGGGCACCGGCGGCTTCAAGGCGACCCCCGGCTCCGGCTGGGTGTATGCCGACACGATCGCCAACGGCCGGCCGCACCCGCTCGCCGAGCCGTTCGCGCTGGAGCGGTTCAGCACGGGCGCGCTCGTCGACGAGCACGGCGCGGCGGCGGTGGCCCACTGATGCTGCTCCTCGACTGCCCCCACTGCGGCCCCCGCGACGAGAACGAGTTCCACTACGGCGGCCAGGCCGGGATCGCCTACCCGCAGGCCCCCGGCGAGCTGTCCGACCAGGAGTGGGCCGCCTACGTCTTCCTGCGCGACAACCCCAAGGGCTGGTTCCGCGAACGCTGGTTCCACACGCACGGCTGCCGGACCTGGTTCACCGTCGAACGGCACACGGTCACGCACGAGATCAGGAAGGCGCCATGAGGTTCACCTTCGACGGCCGTCCCCTCCAGGGGGAGCCGGGCGACACGCTGGCGGCCGCGCTGCTGCGCAACGGGGTGCGGGTGGTGGGCCGGGGCGTCGAGTCCGGCCGCCCGCGCGGGGTCTTCTCGGCCGGCCCCGAGGAGCCGAACGCCCTGGTCCGCGTGGGCGCCGACCCGATGCTGGCGGCCACGACCGTGGAGCTGTACGACGGGCTGGAGGCGTGGAGCCTGCGCGGCAAGGGCCGGGTGGACCTCGACGCGGCCGACGACCGGCGTTGCGACAAGGGGTACCTGCACTGCGACGTGCTGGTGGTCGGCGGCGGCCCGGCCGGGCTCGCGGCGGCCGCCGCGGCGCGCGCGGCACGGGTGATCCTGCTCGACGACCAGCCCCGCCTGGGCGGCGACCTGCTGAACAGCCGGGTGCTGCTCGACGGCGCGCCCGCGCTCGACTGGGTGGACTCGCTCGACCTGTCCGGCGTGCGGGTGCTCACCAGGACCACGGCCGTCGGCTACCACGACCACAACTACGTGGTGGCCGTGGAGCGGCGGGCCCGCGGCGAGCGGCTGTGGCACATCAGGGCCCGCCGGGTGGTCCTGGCGACCGGCGCCCACGAGCGCTCGCTCGCCTTCCCCGGCAACGACCGGCCCGGCGTCATGCTGGCCTCCGCCGCCCGCGCCTACGCCAACCGGTACGGCGTGCTCCCCGGCCGCCGGGCGGTCGTCCTCGCCTGCGCCGACTCCGGCTACGAGGCCGCCGCGGACCTGCGCGCGGCCGGCGTGGAGATCGCCGCGATCGTCGATCCGCGCCCCGAAGGACTCACCCCCGACGCCCTGGCCGGGCAGGTGATCACCGGCACCACGGCCGGCGCGGACGGCGTGCTGACCGGCGTGCGGGTGGGGGAGCGGCACATCGAGGCCGACCTGCTGGCCGTGGCGGGCGGCTGGAACCCCGCCGTGCACCTGTTCAGCCAGTCGCAGGGACGGGTGCGCTTCGACGAGGACGTGCAGGCGTTCGTGCCGGACGCCTCGGCCCAGGCCGAATGCTCCGCCGGCGCCTGCCGCGGCCGGTACGGCACCCGCGAGGCCATCGCCGACGGCCACGCCGCCGGCCGGGAGGCCGCCGGTTCGGCCGCCCGCGAACTCCGCGTGCCCGACTGCGACGAACGGCCGCCGCGGCCGCCCGCCGCGTTGTGGCTGGTCGAGGGGGACGGCGACGAGCCCGCCTTCGCCGATCTGCACCGGGACGTGACCGTGGCCGACCTGGCCAGGGCGACCGGGACCGGCATGCGCTCGGTCGAGCACGTCAAGCGCTACACCACCGCGGGCACCGGCGCCGACCAGGGCAAGACGTCGGGCGCGGTCGTCGTGGGCGTGATGTCGGCTCTGCTCGGGACCGCGCCGGGGCAGGTGGGCACGACCACGTTCCGGCCGCCGTACACGCCGGTGTCGTTCGCGACGCTGGCCGGGCGCGACCGGGGCGCGCTCTCCGACCCGGTCAGGACCACCGCCATGCACGCTTCGCACGTCGCGGCGGGCGCGGTGTTCGAGGACGTCGGCCAGTGGAAACGCCCCCGCTACTTCCCGCTGGACGGCGAGACGATGGAGGCCGCCGTGGCGCGCGAGTGCGTGGCCGCCCGCACCTCCGTCGCCGCCATGGACGCCTCCACCCTGGGCAAGATCGACATCCGGGGCGCGGACGCGGGCGCGTTCCTGGACCGGATCTACACCAACATGTACTCCATGCTCGCCGTCGGCGCCTGCCGCTACGGGCTCATGTGCCGGGCCGACGGCATGGTGTTCGACGACGGCACCACGACCAGGCTCGCCGACGACCGCTACCTCATGACCACGACCACCGGCAACGCCGCCGCGGTGCTCGACTGGCTGGAGGAGTGGCGGCAGACCGAGTGGCCGGAGCTCGACGTCTCCTTCACCTCGGTGACCGACCACTGGGCGACGGTCGCCGTGGCCGGTCCCAAGGCGCGGCGGGTGATCGCCGCCGTCGCGCCCGGCGCGCTCGGCCTGCCCTTCATGCGGTACGCCGAGACGGACGTGCTCGGCGTGCCCGGCCGGGTGTTCCGGATCAGCTTCTCCGGCGAGCTGGCCTACGAGGTCAACGTGCCCTGGCCGTACGGCAGGGCGTTGTGGGAGGCCGTGCTGGAGCTGGGCGCGGTGCCGTACGGGACCGAGGCGATGCACGTGCTGCGGGCCGAGAAGGGGTTCGCCATCGTCGGCCAGGAGACCGACGGCACGGTCACGCCGTGGGACCTCGGCATGTCGTGGATCGTCTCCCCGCGCAAGCCCGACTTCGTGGGCAAACGCTCGCACGCCCGCCCCGACACCGCCCGCGACGGCCGCAAACGCCTGGTCGGCCTGCTCGCCGACGACCCCGCGGCGCCGATCGAGGAGGGCGCCCAGCTCGTCAGGGGCGGGCTGGGCGCGCCGATGCTGGGGCACGTGACGTCCGGTTACGCCAGTGCGGCGCTCGGCCGGACGTTCGGGCTGGCCATGGTCAGGGACGTCGTGCCCGGGGACCGGCTCACGGCGGTGTCGGGGGCGGCGGCCACCGGCGTGACGGTCGTCGAGCCGGTCCTGTACGACCCGGGCAACACCCGCCGCGACGGCGACCCCCTGGAGGAGGACGTGCCCGCGGCCCTCGGGGGCGTTCCGGCGCGGGAGAGCCCGGCGGCGGCGTTCGCCGGGCGGTTCGCGGCGGCGAGCGGGCCGTCCGTGCGGCTGCGCGAGCTGCCGTTCGAGCCGATGTGGGAGGTCCGGGGCGCCGATCCCGGCGTGGGCCTGCGGCTCGGCCCGTCGTGGTGGCTGGTGACCGGGGACGCCGAGCCGGGCCCCGGCTGGGTGGACGTCTCGGGGCAGCGGACGATCCTGGAGCTGTCCGGGCCGGCGGCGGACGACGTCCTGATCACCGGCTGTCCCGTGGACCTGCATCCCGACGTGTTCCCCGGGTCCGCGCAGACGCTGCTGGGCCGGGCCCCGGTGATCCTGGAACGGCGGGCGCCCGGCGAGTACCGGATCCACGTCAGGTCGTCGTTCACCGCGTACCTGGCAGAGTGGCTCTTGGACGCCCTTTTGGCGTTATAAGACCATTTAGGGGTACTTGCTATACCTAGACTTTACGAAAACCGAAGTCTGGGGGATCTCGTGCGCGTACGGGCGTTCACGGCCGGTCTGGCCATGGTGTCGATGTTGGCCGGCTGCGGCGGCCTGGAGGCGCAGTCGGGCGGCGGCCCCGACCCGGCCAAACCGGACTCCGCGTCGGTCTCGGACGCCCGCAAGAAGCTGGACAAGCTCAAGGTCAAGGGCCGAGCCCCGCGCACCGGCTTCGACCGCGACAAGTTCGGCCCCGCCTGGGCCGACGTCGACCACAACGGCTGCGACACCCGCAACGACATCCTCAAGCGCGACCTGAAGGACGAGACGTTCAAGTCGGGCACCCACGACTGCATCGTGCTCACCGGCACGCTGGACGACCCCTACAGCGGCAAGACCATCAAGTTCAAGCGCGGCCAGGACACCAGCACGGCCGTCCAGATCGACCACCTGGTGCCGCTGTCGGACGCCTGGCAGAAGGGCGCGCAGCAGTGGTCGCCCACCAAGCGCAAGGAGTTCGCCAACGACCCGCTGAACCTGATGGCGGTGGACGGCCCGCTGAACAACCAGAAGAGCGACTCCGACGCGGCCACCTGGCTGCCGCCGCGCAAGGCGTACCGGTGCGCCTACATCGCCCGCCAGATCGACGTGAAGAGCAAGTACGACGTCTGGATCACCGACGGCGAGAAGAGCGCGATGGCAGGCATACTCAAGGACTGCTGAGAGGCCCGTCGGGGGCGGTCAGCGTCAGCTCCACGCGGGCCCCGCCGCCCTCGGGCGCCGAGACGGCGAGCGTGCCGCCGCACGACTCGGCGGTGCGCCGCGCGATGTCCAGCCCCAGGCCGGTCGAGCCGCCCCCGCTGATCCCCCGCTCCAGCGACCCCGGGTCGAACCCCGGCCCCGAGTCCTCGACGACCAGCAGGGCCCCGGCCGGCCGGGACGACAACCGCACGGCCATGGCGGCCCCTTCCGGGGTGTGCGCGAACACGTTGCCGAGCAGCGCGTCCACGCACGCGGCCAGCTCCTTGCCGCCGACGGCGACCGGCGCGGGCGCGTCGGGCAGCGACACCGACACCGGCCGCCCCTGGTCCTCGGCCAGCACCGACCAGAACCGCACCCGCTCGCGCACCACCTCGGCCGCGTCGCACGAGCCGCGCCCGGCCGAGCGCCGCCGCGCCTCGGTGATGACCGCGCTGACCGCCCGCTCCAGCGCGTCCACCCTGGCCTGGACCCGGGCGGCCTCCTCCGGGTCGCGCAGCGACTCGGCCTCCAGCCGCAGGCCGGTCAGCGGCGTGCGCAGCCGGTGGGACAGGTCGGCGACCGACTCGCGCTCGGCGGCCAGCAGGTCGCCGATGCGCCCGGCCAGATGGTTGAGCGCCAGCGCCACCGACCGCACCTCCGGCGGCCCGCCCGGCTCGGCCCGCGCGCTCAGGTCGCCGCCGGCCAGCCGGTGCGACACGCGGGCCAGCCCGACCACGGGCCTGGTCACGGCCAGCGCCAGCCGGTCGGCCAGCACGATGCCGAGCACCACGAGCCCCAGCCCGAGCACGAGCAGCGCCAGCCAGGCCGCCCGCACGCCGTGCGTCAGCTCGTCGTCCGGCACGAACACCCTGATCACGGCCGTGCCGTCGGGGGACTGCGCCGAGACCAGCACCTCCCGGCCGCCGGGGGCGACGGCGGTCACGCTGCGGCCCGTCGCGGCCAGCCGCACGGCGTCGGAGCGCCCGGCGGGCGCGCCCATCGTGCCCCCGCCGGGCAGGAACACCGTCACCCGCCGCGGCACCTGCTCGACGGCCAGCGGCAGGTCGGGCGTGCCGACCGCGACCGCGACGGACTCGGCGGCGGCGGTGGCCCGGCTCATCGCGCCGTTCTCGGCCACCGTGCCGATCAGCAGCGCCATCGGCACCAGCAGCGCGATCAGCACGAGCGACGTCGTCGCCGCCACCAGCAGCGCCAGCCAGCGCCTCACGAGGGCCCCACCAGCTTGACGCCGACGCCCCTGACGGTGTGCAGGTAGCGGGGCTCGGCCGCGGTCTCGCCGAGCTTCCTGCGCAGCCACGACAGGTGCACGTCCACGGTCTTGTCGGCGCCGCCGTACGGGAGCCGCCACACCTCCGTCAGCAGCTCGCGCTTGGTGACCACCTCGCCGGGCCGGGCCGCGAGGAAGTGCAGCACGTCGAACTCGCGCGGCGTGAGGTCGAGGGACACGCCGTCGAGCGTGGCCGTGCGCGCCCGGGGGTCGACCCGCAGCCCGCCCACGGCCAGCGGCTCCGGCGCCGCCTCGCCCGCGCGCCGCAGCACCGCCCGCACCCGGGCGTCGAGCTGCCGGGCGCTGTACGGCTTGACCACGTAGTCGTCGGCCCCCGCGTCCAGGACGGGCACCATCTCGGCGTCGCCGTCGCGGGCGGTCGCCACGATCACCGGCACCCGGCTCACCGCCCGCAACATGCGCAGCAGCTCGACGCCGTCGAGGTCGGGCAGGCCCAGGTCGAGCACGATCAGGTCGGGACGGTCCTGCACCGCCAGCCGCAACCCCTCCAGCGCGGTCGGGGAGGAGGAGACCGCGTGGCCGAGATCGCGCAGGCCCCGGCTCAACGACGTCCGGATGGTCACGTCGTCCTCGATGAGCAGGATGTCAGCCATATACCCAAACCGTAGACGGTCCGTGGCGATGCACCGAGCATCGTTAGCGTCGCCTTAACCTGCGCTTAGCCGTACGTGGGGGAGGGTGAGAGCGTGAAGCGTCTCGTGCTGGCCTGGGCCGTCACCGCGGCCTCCGCGACCGGGGCGGCCGTGGCCGTGCTCGGCCTGCTCGGAACCGGGGTGACCGGCACGTCCAGCCGGGTGCTCAGCGGGCCGGAGGTGCGCGCCGCGCTCTCCACCGCCACCGCGCGCGCCGCCACGCCCATGCCGCGGACGTCCGCCCGCGCCCAGGACCGGCTCATGCGCACCCCGGCCGGCACGGTGATCGCCTCCTGCTCCGGCGGCCTGGTCACCCTGCGCTCCTGGAGCCCCGCCCAGGGCTACTCGGTGGACGGCGTCCAGCCCGGCCCGGCCCGCGAGGCGAAGGTCGAGTTCGAGCCGGAGGACGGCGAAGAGGTCGAACTCAAGATCTTCTGCACCCCCGAAGGCCCCGCCACCCGCTGACCCGCTTCTTCAGAGTCCGGTGGCGATGACCGATCTCGTGACGTCGGCCTGCCGCCTGATCTGTCCCAGGACGATCGGGTTGACGCCCTTCGCCGCGAACAGCCCCACCATCCGGTCCAGGACGGCGCCCGCCCGCGCCAGGTCGCCCCGCCGGGCCTCGGCCCGAGCCAGGCGGCGCAGCACCAGGTTGAGGGTGATGTTGTCGATGCCGTCCTGCCGGACGACCCGGGACAGGTGCTCGATGCCCTGCTCGGGGTCGGGCGGCCGGACGCGCAGCCGTTTGCCCGCGGTCAGCGCCTTGAACCCGCGTTCGGCGTTGAGGCCCTTGACCAGCCGGGCGTAGACGGCGAGCGGGTGGCCGCCGTACCGGTCGAGCAGCTCGTCGAGCGCCTGGTTGCCGGCGCGCAGGGCGGGCGAGTCCGAGCCGAGCAGCGAGAACAGCTTGCCCTGCTGCTCGCCCAGCATCAGCTCGGCCACCGCGTGGTCGTCCCGGCCGGCGGGCGGGCGCACCCGGATCACGCACGGCGGGGACAGGACGCGGGAGCCGTCGGCGGCGACGTACCGGGCGCGGACCCGGTACTCGCCGGGCCGCTGGAAGTAGTGGCCGTCGCGGCCGTGGCCGACGTAGGCGCTGCGGTACACGGCCGGGTTGCGGTCGTCCAGGCGGATCTGCGGGGAGGCGTCCACGCAGTGGCGCATCATCGGCCGGTACAGGACGGTCCCGCCGTCCGGCCGGGTGATCGAGACCTGGGTGAACTCGGTGTCGGGATGCAGGTGGCCGTGTGTGGCGCGGGGCCCGCCCGTGACGGCGAGCTTGAGCTCCACCACGACCGGCTCGCCCAGCCCGAACGACTCCTTGGCCCGCAGCTCCAGCCGCAGCCCCGGGTCGCCCTCGACCGGCTGCTCGAACGGGGTCGCCTCGGCGGCCCCGGTGCCGAAGGCGTTCGCGCCCATGGCCACGTCCCGGTAGAAGCCGTGGCGGAGGTGGACCAGCTCCGCGTCGGTGAACTGGAACGGGAAGGCCGCCCAGTAGCCCGGCTCGCCGCCCGGACGGTAGTTCTGCACGTAGTTCATCCACGACAGGTCGCCGAAGCCGCCCTCGGGACCGAGCGGCTGCGGCGGCACGGCCAGGTCCTTCTGCCAGGAGTGCAGCAGGTTGAACGCGTGCCCCAGCTCGTGCATGTACGTCCGCAGCTGCGCCCGCTGGGCCTGCGGCGTCGTGCCCTTGATCTCGTCGTGGAAGACGGCCGAGCCCTGCCGCTGGGAGGCGCCTTCGTAGTCGAACATGATGCCCCGGTAGCCGCTCACGTGCCTGCTCGCCACCAGCAGCCACACCCGCCAGGCCGGCCCGTCCGCATATGCGCTGAAGTGCTGGGTCATCGCGTGGTGCAGCTCGGCGTCGTCCCAGGCCAGGTCGGTGCCGGCGCCGTCCACCGGGATCACGCCGGGCGGGGCGAGGGTCAGCTCCACGCCGGCCTCGGCGTAGGCGGCGGCGACGCTCAGCGTCCTGGCCGGGCAGCCGGTCGGCGCGGGCAGCGAGCCCGTGCCGTACGACACGAACGGCACGGTCCCGGCCACCGAGTCCTGCTCCAGCAGCACGCTGCGGAAGTACGGGGAGGAGTGGGCCAGCCGGAAGTCGTGCCCGGCCAGCGTCGCCGTGCCGTCCCGGCCGGTGACCGTGACCGTGACGTGCCGGTCGGGGGTGTCGAAGGTGAACGCGCCCCGCCCCTCGACGCGCGTGCCGTCACCCTCGGCCCGCACGGCCGGGGCGCCGACGACGAACGAGCCGGCGTAGGAGGTCGTGGAGCCCGCCACGGTGAACAGGTCGCCGCTGACCCTGCCGGTGGGCCTCGGCCCGTCGACGTCGACCCGGAGCGCGAGCCGGGAGTCACCGTCCTGCCCCTCGTACAACCCGCTGATCATGGCCGCTCCCCGGGGATGACTGGGTCATATGCCAGGGAGAATTCTCCGGCGGCGCGGACGTGTCAACGACCTCCGCGAACTTCCAGCGCCCCCAGCAACTCCTCGGACGCCCTGGTGATCGCCTCCACGGCCCGGTCGAACGCCTCGGCGTTGTGGGCGGCCGGGGCGCGGAAGCCGGAGATCTTCCTGACGTACTGGAGCGCGGCGGCCCGCACGTCGTCCTCGGTCACGCTCTCGGCGTACGGCGGCCGCAGGGTCTTGATGCTTCTGCACATGCTCTCAACGGTAATAGCCGATGCGCTGGCTTATCTCCCTCGCGCCCGCGGCCAGCAGCTCGCCGACCTCGGGCAGCCGCTCGGGCGTGAGCCGGTACGACGGCCCGGACGCGCTGACCGCGGCCACCACCGAGCCGTCGGCCCCCCTGATCGGCGCCGCCACCGCGTTCAGCCCGACCTCAAGCTCCTCCACCGTGGCCGCCCAGCCGCGCCGCCTGATCTCCTCCAGGCCCAGGCCGGCCGGGGAGGTGACGGTGCGGGGGGTGTAGCGCTCCAGCTCGCCGGCCAGGCGCAGGGCGCCGAAGGCGAGCAGCACCTTGCCGCTGGAGGTGGCGTGCGACGGGGTGCGCTGGCCGACCCAGTTGTGGCCGCTGATCGCCGCCGGGCCGCGCACCTGGCTGATGTTGACCGTGTCGCCGTCCTGGGGGACCGCGATGTTGACGGTCTCGCCGACCGCCTCGGCCAGCCGCAGGCACACCTCGCGGCCCTCCCTGGACAGGTCGAGCTGGGCCGTGGCCGCGCCGGCCAGCCGTACGACGCCGAACCCCAGCCGGTAGCGCCCCCGGTCGCCGCTCTGCTCCACCAGCCCGCCCTGCTCCAGGGCGGCCAGCAGCCGGAACGCGGTGGACTTGTGCACGTCGAGCTCGACCGCGAGGTCCGTCACCCGGGTGGCGCCCTCGCGGGCCAGGATCTCCAAGATCGCGATGGCCCGGTCGACGGACTGAACCGTCGTGCTGTTGCTCACAGCGCAACAGAATAGCCGCCGGAGCCGTTCGGCAGGCGCTACTTCGACGTGGCCGGGGCCAGCTCGCGGCCGAAGTCGGAGGCGATCCTCCGCATGCCCTCGGCCAGCTCGTCGCGGTCGAGGGCGTCGATGCGCTCGGCCGGCCCCGACACCGACATCGCGGCCACCACCCGCTCGCCGTCCCGGACGGGCACCGCCAGGCAGTGGACGCCCAGCTCCTCCTCGCCCAGGTCCATCGCGTAGCCGCACTCCTTGACCCGGTCGAGCTCGGCCAGCATGCCGGCCGCGTCGGTGATCGTGTTCGGGGTGCGCCGCGGCATGCCCGTACGCTCGAACACCGCCATCGCCTCGGCGGCCGCCCGCCCGGCCAGCAGCGCCTTGCCCACGGCCGTGCTGTGCGGCAGCACCCGCCTGCCGACCTCGGCGAACATGCGCAGCCTGCGCGGCGAGGGCACCTGCGCCACGTAGACGACGAAGTCGCCTTCGAGCACCGCCAGGTTCGCGGTCTCGCCGGACAGCTCCACCATCCGCGTCAGGTACGGCTGCGCCCACACGCCCACCATGCTCTCCGCGATGCCGCCCAGGCGGACCAGCCCGCCGCCCAGCGCGTACCGGCGGTCGGACTCCTGGCGCACGTAACCGCGGGCGAGCAGCGTCTGCAGCAGCCGGTGGATCGTCCCGTACGGCAGGCCCGTCCGCGCCGCTATCTCCGACAGCCCGGCCTCGCCGCCGTGCTCGGCCAGCGCCTCCAGCACGTCGAGCGCCCGCTCGACCGACTGCACGCTCACAGCGACACCCCGCGCAGGGAAGCGTCCAGCACCTCGGCGGTGTGGGCCACCCTGATCTCCTTCCCGGCCCGGCGCATCGCCGTGGCGATCTGCATCGTGCATCCCGGATTGGCCGAGACCAGCAGCTCGGCCCCGGTCGAGGCGACCGCACCCGCCTTCCGGTCGCCGAGGTCGCGGGCCGCCTCCGGCCGCAGGATGTTGTACGTCCCCGCCGACCCGCAGCAGATCGCCGACTCGGGGACCTCCCGCAGCTCCAGCCCGGGGATGCCGCGCAGCAGCTCGCGCGGCTGCGCCCGGACGCCCTGGGCGTGGGCCAGATGACAGGCGTCGTGGTAGGCGACGGTGAGCGGCAGCGGATGCCGCGTGGCCGCCGGGCCCAGCTCGGCCAGGAACTCCGACAGGTCCCGCACCCGGAACCCGGGATCGGCGCCGAACAGCTCGCCGTACTCCTTCATGACCGAGCCGCAGCCGGCCGCGTTCACCACGACCGTCTCGACCCCCGCCCTCCTGAACGCCCTGACCGTCCGGCGCGCCAGCCGCCGGGCCTGATCAGCGCGCCCGGCGTGCACGCTGAGTGCCCCGCAGCAGCCCTGCCCGGCCGGGACGAGCACGTCGCAGCCCTCCAGCGCCAGCACCCGCGCGGTGGCCGCGTTCACCTGCGGGAAGAACTCGCCCTGCACGCACCCGGTGAGCATCCCGACCACGGCCCTGCGCCTGCCCCTGGCCCTGACCAGGCGCGGCAGACGCTGCCGGTGCTCCACGCGCGGCGCGAGTGCGGCCATGGCGCCCAGGCTCGGATGGGCGCGTGTCAGGAACGGCGCCATCCGCCCGGCCAGCCACATCGTCGGCCGCAGCAGCCGCAGCCTGCGCGGGTAGGGGAACAGGCTGAACACGATCTCGCGCACCGCCCGCTCCCGCGGCTCGCGCACGTGCGTGCGCTCGACCTCGGCCCGGGTCTGCTCGATCAGCCGGTCGTAGCGCACGCCCGACGGGCAAGCCGTGACGCACGCCATGCAGCCCAGGCAGGCGTCGAAGTGCCCGGCCATCTCCGGGGTGACCGGAGTGCCCTCGACGTGCTGCTTCATCAGGTGGATGCGCCCGCGCGGCGAGTCCATCTCCTCGCCCCACAACGCGTACGTCGGGCACGTCGGCAGGCAGAACCCGCAGTGCACGCAGTCGCCGATCAGCTCCGGGTCCATGGTCACAGTCCTCCCGCCAGCCGTCCGGGCGACATCCTGCGCCCGGGGTCGAACCGTTCCTTGACCCGCCGCATCAACGGCAGCGCGCTCACCCGCCCCCACCTGTCGACCCCGGCATGCGGCGCGGCCAGCACGTTCACCCGGCCGCCCGCGGCCTCGACCCGCTGCCGCAGCCCGCTCACCAGGCCCGGCAGCGCGTCCTCGGCGACGGGGACGCCCGGCTCCACCAGCACCCGGCCGGCGGCCACCGACCCGCGCAGCGACAGGCCGCACCCGGCCGCCGCCCGCAGCGCCGCGTCGGCCGCCGCGGGCGGGAAACGCACCTCGACCAGCACCTCACCCCGTGGGACGACCCCCCACCAGGACGGCGGCTCGCCGGTCACCGCCCCGCCGCCGGCCAGGTCGCGCAGCGCCTCGGCGCGTGCCTGCGCGGCCGTGCCCTCCACCAGCACCGCCAGGGTCACCGGCCCGCCCGGCTCCGGACGGTCCACCTCGACCGCGCTCGGCTCGGCCTGCGCGGCCGCCAGCGCCGCCGCGGCGCCCGGCACGTCGTCCGCGGGCATCCCGGCGACCACCCAGCGCCGCTCGCCGGGCAGCGGATGCAGCCGGAACGTGGCCTCCGCGATCACCCCGAGGGTGCCGTACGAGCCGGTGAACAGCTTGCCGAGGTCGTAGCCCGCGACGTTCTTGACCACCTTGCCGCCCGACCGGGCGACCGTGCCGTCGGCCAGCACCACCGTGACGCCGATGAGCAGGTCGCGGGCGGTGCCGTAGCGGAAGGCGCGGGGGCCGGGCAGGGCGGTGGCGAGGGTGCCCCCGACCGTCGCCTCCTCGCCGAACGGCACGTCGAGCGCCAGCTCCTGCCCCCGCGCCGCGAGCGCCGCCGCCAGCGCCGCCGTCCGCACGCCGGCCTGCGCGCGCACCACCAGGTCGCCCGCCGCGTGCTCCAGGACCGCGTCCAGGCGGGACAGGCCGAGCAGCACGTCGCACCGCTCCGGCGGCGGCCCCCAGTGCAGCTTCGTGCCGCCGCCCGCGGGCACCGCCGCCAGGTCGGCCGCGGCGCACGCGCGCAGCACGGCGGCGACCTCCTCCACGGTCTCCGGCAGTGCCACCCACCGGGCCCCCCACGCGTGCGCGGGATCTTCGGGCCCGGCCGCCCTGACCGTCACGCCGGTGCCCGAGAACGGATCCGCCATCAGAACTGCTCCGCCCTGCCCGACTCGACCAGCGGGTGCGCGCCCTTGCGCACGCCCGGCACCTCGCCGCACAACCGCGGCGTGGGGAACACCTTGCCCGGGTTGGACAGGCCGCCCGGGTCGAACGCGCACCGGACGAGCTGCATGGTGTCCAGATCGGCGCCGGTGAACATCTTCGGCATGTAGCGGGCCTTGTCCACCCCGACGCCGTGCTCGCCGGTGATCGAGCCGCCGTGCTCGACGCACAGGTCGAGGATCGCGCCCGAGACCGCCTCGGCCCGCTCGCCCCCGCCCGGCTCGGCGTCGTCGAACAGCACCAGCGGGTGCAGGTTGCCGTCGCCGGCGTGGAAGACGTTGGCCACCCTGATGCCGTGCTCGCGCGAGAGCCGGTCGATGGCCGCCAGCACGCCGGGCAGCGACGTGCGCGGCACGACGCCGTCCTGGACGATGTAGGCCGGGCTGATCCGGCCGACCGCGGCGAAGGCCGACTTGCGCCCCTTCCAGATGGCCGCGCGCTCCTCGGGCCCGGCCGCCACGCGCAGTTCGAACGCGTCCGAGCAGATCTCCGTCAGCCGCGCGAACTCCCGCTCGACCGACTCCCGCGGCCCGTCCAGCTCCACGATCAGCACCGCGCCCGCTCCCCGCGGGTAGGAGCAGGCGACCGCCGCCTCGGCGGCCTCGATGGCCAGCGCGTCCATCATCTCGATCGCGGCCGGCACGATGCCGGCCCCGATGATCGCCGACACCGCCCGGCCGCCCTGCTCGATGTCCTCGAACGCGGCCAGCACCGTGGTCACCGCCTCCGGCGCCCGGCTCAGCCGTACGGTGATCCTGGTGGCGATGCCCAGCGTGCCCTCCGAGCCGACGAACGCGCCGAGCAGGTCGTAGCCCGGGTCCATACGGTCGAGGACGACCAGGTCGCCGTCGGGGGTGACGATCTCGCACGCCTCGACGTGGTTGACGGTGAAGCCGTACTTGAGGCAGTGGGCGCCGCCGGAGTTCTCGGCCACGTTGCCGCCGATCGAGCAGACCTGCTGGCTGGAGGGGTCGGGGGCGTAGTAGTAGCCCGCGTCGCGCACGGCCTCGGTGATCGCCAGGTTCGTCACGCCCGGCTCGACCACGGCCCTGCGGTTGAGCAGGTCGATCTCCAGGATCCGGCGCATCTTCGAGGTGACGATGAGCACGCCGTCCTCGCGGGGGAGCGCGCCGCCCGACAGGCCCGTGCCCGACCCCCTGGCCACGAACGGCACCCCGAAGTCGTTGCACATCCGGACGACCCCGGCGACCTGCTCGGCCGTCGCGGGCAGCACGACCACGCCCGGCGTCGCCCGGTGGCTGGTCAGCCCGTCGCACTCGTAGGTGCGCAGGCGTACCGGATCGGTGATCACCGAGTCGGGAGGCAGCAGCGAGCGCAGCGCCGCCGTCAGCGTGTCGAGCACCAGTCACTCTCCAGATCCGTCACCTCTAGTGTGCGACTGTTTCCACCGGTCTGGCCAGTTTTCGGAGGGGATTTGGCTGGGTTTCGGGGGGTCCGCTTATGTCCGGCGCTGGCGCGCCGGACATAAGCGGAAATTTCAATATCTACGGCATTTGGGCGTACGCCGGCAGCGTCAGGAACTCGGCGAAGTCGTCGTCCAGCGCCACCTCCTTGAACAGCGCCGTCGCCTGCCCGAACAGCCGCTCGTCGTAGCCCGGCTCGGCCGAGATCCGGGCCAGCTCCTCGGCGATGATCCGCTCGACCAGCTCCTTGGTCACCTGCTCACCGGTGTCGGCCAGCGTGATGTCGTTGTGGATCCACTGCCAGATCTGCGAACGGGAGATCTCGGCCGTCGCGGCGTCCTCCATGAGGTTGTGGATCGCGACCGCGCCCAGCCCGCCCATCCAGGCGGCCAGGTAGCGCAGGGCCACGTCGACGTTGTTGCGCAGGCCCGTCTCGGTGATCTCGCCGGGCGTCTCGGAGACCGACAGCAGGTCGGCGGCCGAGACGCGGACGTCCTCGCGCAGCCGGTCGAGCTGGTTGGGCCGCGCCCCGAGGACGCCGTCGAACACCTCGCGGCACACCGGCACGAGGTCGGGGTGGGCCACCCAGGAGCCGTCGAACCCGTCGCCCGACTCGCGCGTCTTGTCCGCCCGCACCTTCTCCAGCGCCACCGCGTTGACCTCGGCGTCGCGCCGGGAGGGGATGAACGCCGCCATCCCGCCGATGGCGTGCGCGCCGCGCTTGTGGCACGTACGCACCAGCAGCTCGGTGTAGGCCCGCATGAACGGGGCGGTCATCGTCACCGCGTTCCGCTCGGGCAGCAGGAACTCCCGCCCCCGCGTGCGGAACTTCTTGATCACGCTGAACAGGTAGTCCCAGCGGCCCGCGTTGAGCCCGGCCGAGTGGTCGCGCAGCTCGTAGAGGATCTCCTCCATCTCGAACGCCGCGGGATAGGTCTCGATGAGCACGGTCGCCCTGATGGTGCCGTACGGGATGCCCAGGAGTTCCTGCGCCCGGGTGAAGACCTCATTCCAGAGCCGCGCCTCCAGGTGCGACTCCATCTTCGGCAGGTAGAAGTACGGCCCCTTGCCCTTGTCGAGCTGGCGCTGCGCGCAGTGGAAGAAGTAGAGCCCGAAGTCGAACAGCGACGCCGACACCGGCCGCCCGTCCACCTGGGCGTGCTTCTCGTCCAGGTGCCAGCCGCGCGGGCGCACCACGATCGTGGCCAGCTCGTCGTCGGGCCGCAGCGCGTACGTCTTGCCGCCGGTCTCGAAGTCGATCGCCCGGTCGAGCGCCTCGCGCAGGTTGAGCTGCCCGGACACGCAGTTCTCCCACAGGGGTGAGTTGGCGTCCTCGAAGTCGGCCAGCCATACCTTGGCGCCGGAGTTGAGCGCGTTGATGGTCATCTTCCTGTCGACCGGCCCGGTGATCTCGACGCGGCGGTCGGCCAGGCCGGGGGCCGGCGGCGCGACCTGCCAGTCGCCCTCCCTGACCTCCTTGGTCTCCGGCAGGAAGTCGAGCGTCCCGCCGGCCGACAGCTCCGCCTGACGCGCCTGGCGGGCTTCGAGCAGCTCCAGCCGCCTGGCGCCGAACTCCCGCTGGAGAGCCGCCACGAAGCCGAGCGCCTCCGGCGTGAGGATCTCGTCGAACCGTTCGAGCATCGGGCCGGTGATCTCCATGTCCCCCTCTTTTCCGTAGAGTGGAAAACCGATTCTAGATTGTGGAAGTGAAGCTACTCCGCTCAGGGTTCCCGGGTCAAAGGCTGGGGTATCCCTGGGGCGCCTTCCGGGGCATCCCCGATGCGCAGGGGGTCATGCCCGCGAAAGGATCGGGGGCATGAAGACGATTGCTGTGGCGGGTGGGCTGCTGGCCGCCGCGCTGGTGCTGACGGGTTGCCGGATCGAGAGCATCGGCGGTGCCACGAACCAGGACACCGTGTCCTACCAGGTGACGGACAAGGTCTCCAAACTGCAGGTCAGGAGCGACGCCGGCGACACCGTGATCACCGAGACCGACGGCACCGCCGTCCGGGTGATCGAGACGTTGCGCTGGCGGGGCGACGACAAGCCCAAGCCGCAGCACAAGGTCGAGGGCCAGGCGCTTCTGGTGACGTATGACTGCCCGTCGGCCTGGGCGAACTGCAGCGTCGACTACAAGATCGAGGTTCCCAGGGGGCTGGCCGTCGACCTCGACAGCGACTCGGGTGACATCACCTTGCGGGCGCTGAGCGGTCAGCTCGACGCCAGGCTCGACTCCGGCGACCTCGAAGGATCAGGGATGACCGGCAAGAAGGTGTTCGTCAAGGCCGACTCGGGCAACATCGAGCTCAAGTACGCCACCGCGCTGGACAGCGCCGAGCTGGAGGCCGGCTCGGGCGACGTCGTCCTGAAGGTGCCCACGGGGTCCTACGACGTGAAGACCGACGTGGACTCCGGCGACGCCTCCGTCTCCATCAAGTCCGACCCCAGCTCGCCCCGCAAGATCTCGCTGACCGCCGGTTCCGGCAACGTGACGCTCTCTGCGGGATAACCAGGTGATGACGCCGGGGATGTCGTGCCACCATCGTGGGAAGACACCGAGGTGTCCAGACGTTCCCTCATAGAGATGACACGAATGCACGAATACACCGCGCTCGACGAGTTCGAGACCGGCGACATGGACCTCGAGGAGCGCCAGGCGCTGCGCCGCGTGGCGGGCCTCTCCACCGAACTCCAGGATGTCTCCGAGGTCGAGTACCGGCAGCTGCGGCTCGAGCGGGTCGTCCTCGTCGGCGTCTGGACCTCCGGAACCGCCGAAGACGCCGAGAACTCCCTGCTGGAGCTCAAGCTCCTGGCCGAGACCGCCGGGTCCGAGGTGCTCGAAGGGCTCATCCAGCGGCGCCAGAAGCCCGACCCGGCCACCTACATCGGCTCGGGCAAGGCCCTGGAGCTGCGCGACGTGGTCGAGTCGACCGGCGCCGACACCGTGATCTGCGACGGCGAGCTGGCCCCCGGCCAGCTCCGCCAGCTGGAGGAGACGGTCAAGGTCAAGGTCATCGACCGTACGGCGCTGATCCTCGACATCTTCGCCCAGCACGCCAAGAGCCGCGAGGGCAAGGCCCAGGTCGAGCTGGCGCAGCTGCAGTACCTGCTGCCGCGCCTGCGAGGCTGGGGTGGCAACCTGTCCCGCCAGGTCGGCGGTCGCGCCGCGGGCGGCGTGGGCATCGGCGGCCGCGGCCCCGGTGAGACCAAGATCGAGCTCGACCGGCGCCGCATCCGCGAGCGCATGTCCAAGCTGCGCCGCCAGATCAGCGGCATGTCCACCTCGCGCGACACCATGCGCCACCGGCGCCAGCGGCGCGAGGTCCCGGCCGTGGCCATCGCGGGCTACACCAACGCGGGCAAGTCCTCGCTGCTCAACCGCATCACCGGTGCGGGCGTGCTGGTCGAGGACGCGCTGTTCGCCACGCTCGACCCGACCGTGCGCCGCGCCCGCACGCCGGAGGGCCGGCTGTTCACGATCGCCGACACCGTCGGCTTCGTGCGCCACCTGCCCCACCAGCTCATCGAGGCGTTCCGGTCCACGCTGGAGGAGGTCGCCGACGCCGACCTGATCCTGCATGTCGTCGACGGCTCGCACCCCGACCCCGAGGGTCAGCTCGCGGCCGTCCGCGAGGTGTTCGCCGACATCGAGGGCGCCTCCGAGGTGCCCGAGGTCGTGGTGATCAACAAGGCCGACGCGGCCGACCAGGAGGTGCTCGACCGCATCGCCAGGCGCGAGCGCGACAGCATCGTCGTCTCCGCCCGCACCGGCAAGGGCGTCCCCGAGCTCATGCGGCTCATCGAGGAGCGGCTGCCGCGCCTCGACCACGAGGTCAACCTGCTGGTGCCCTACGACCGGGGCGACCTGATCTCGCGGGCCCACAAGGAGGGCGAGGTGCTCTCCGTCGAACACGTCCAGGACGGCACCGTCCTGCACGCCCGCGTGCTGCCGAGTCTGTTCCAGGAGCTGGAGCGGGTGGGCAAGCCGGTCGAACGCGTCTCTTAGCGGGACGGCTGGGCAGCTCTCGCTCAAAGTAGCGCAGAGCTGCCCAAATAGGGCAGTGGTCCCCGAACCCTGGGGTTGCTAGGATGGCCAGACCTAACGTTGGTCTGGTTTTTTGGTTTCGGTTCTGGGTTTCGGATGATGACGTTAAGTGCGACAGTCGTCAGCGGGGCCATGGGGGCGAGGCGTGGCTGGGTGACGGATGGGATGAGTGGTCTTTCTTCCGAATAACCCTGTACACCGAGCCCGGCTGTGAAATAACGTAACTGAACTGAAATCGCCGGGTCACGTCTCCGGCGATACGGTCACCGCACAACATCACGCGGATGAGAGCAGGAGACCCCCATGTCGTCCGGACCCGGAGCGGACTCAGTGGGCGCGGCACATGCCGTGCGCTGGGTGCTGCGCCTGCACGGGGTGGTGCGATGACCGTTCGGCTCTTGACCAACATCGGCCGCCTGTGGACAGGTAACGAGGTCCTCAGCAACGCGGCCATCCTCGTGCACAACGACCGCATCGCCTGGGTCGGGCGGGCGCCCGACCTCCCGCAGAGCGTGCCCGGCGTCGTCGACGACATCGTCGACGTCGACCACGTGGAGAACCTCGGCGGCGCGCTCGTCACGCCCGGCCTCATCGACGCCCACACGCATCCGGTCTACGCGGGCAACCGCTACGCCGAGCTGGCCATCCGCACCGGCGGCTCCAGCGCGGCCTCGATCACCGCGGCGGGCGGCGGCGTCGGCTCCACCGTCACCGTGACGCGCGGCACCGACCCCTGGACGTTGTGCAACGGCGTGCGCGAGCGGCTGCGGAGCTGGCTGCTCAGCGGCACCACCACCGTCGAGGCCAAGACCGGCTACCACCTCACCCGCGACGGCGAGCTGGCCGACGTGCGGCTCCTGCGCGAGCTGGAGAAGGAGCCGATGATGCCGCGGGTGCACGTCACCTTCCTCGCGGCGCACGTCGTTCCTCCCGAGTACTTCGGCCGCCAGCGCGAATACGTCGAGGCCGTGGGCGCCTGGTGCGCCGACGCGGCGGCGGCCGGCGCCGACAGCGTCGACGTCTACTGCGACGAGGGCCACTTCACCACCGAGGAATCCCGCTGGGTCCTCGCCTCGGGCCGCAACGTGGGGCTGCTCCCGCGCATCCACGCCGGCCTGTTCAGCCGTCGCGGCGCCGTGCAGCTGGCCGCCGAGCTCGGCTGCGCCTCCGCCGACGGCCTGCACCACATGTCCGACGAGGACATCGCGATCATGTCCCGTTACGGCGTGCCCGCGGTGGTCTGCCCCGCCACGGCGCTCCAGCGCGGCCACGTGCCGCCGGTCCGCCAAATGATCAAGCACGGCGTACAGATCGCCCTCGGCAGCGACCACAACCCCGGCTACTGCGGCATCACCTCGATGTCGCTGGTCATCGCCATGGCGGTGTCGGCGTTCGGCATGAGCGTCAACGACGCGCTGCGCGCCGCCACGCTGGGCGGCGCGACCGTCCTCGGGGCGCCCGACCGCGGGGTGCTGGCTCCCGGGCGGCTGGCCGACATCGTCCAGTGGGACGCCGACCACGAAGGCGCCTTCGCCTGGTCCTTCGGGCTCAAGCCGCGCCGGGTCTGGCGGGGCGGGACGCCCGTCCAGTAACCCCGGACTCGGGATCGGGTGGCTAATCTCGGGATATGCCGCCCTCTGTCGCTGTTGTCACCGATTCCACCGCTTACCTGCCCGCCGTGCCCGGTGTGACGGTGGTGCCGGTACAAGTGGTCGCCCGCGGCATCCCGCACGACGAGGACGCCTTCACCGGCGACCTGGCCACCGCCACCACCTCACGTCCGTCGCCTGCGCGCTTCGCGGCCTGCTATGACGCGCTGGCCGCCGCCGGCGCCACGGGCGTGGTCTCGATCCACCTGTCCGGCGAACTGTCCGGCACCGTCGAGTCCGCCCTCGCGGCGGCCAAGGACGCGCCCGTGCCGGTGGAGGTGATCGACAGCCGGTCCATCGCGATGGGCCTGGGCTATCCCGTGCTGGCGGCGGCGCGGTCGGCCGCCGCCGGCGCCTCTCTGGCCGACGTGGCCGCCGCCGCCCGCCGTACCGCCGCCGTCACCCGGACCTTCTTCTACGTGGACACCCTGGAGTACCTGAGGCGAAGCGGCCGCATCGGCGCCGCCACGTCGTTGTTCGGGTCGGCCCTCATGATCAAACCGCTGCTGCACATCATGGACGGGCGCATCTCCCTGCTGGAGAAGGTGCGGACGTCGGGGCGGGCGATCGCGCGGCTGGAGGACCTGGCGGTGGAGGCGGCCGTGGAGCTGGACGGGTCCGGGGTGGCCGTGCAGCACATGGGGGCTCGGGGGCGGGCCGAGGCGTTGGGGGAGCGGTTGTCGAAGCGGGTGGCGGGGGTTCGTGAGGTGCGGGTGGTGGAGGTGGGGGCGGTGATCGGGGCTCATGTGGGGCCGGGGATGCTGGGGGTGACGGTCACGGCGTACGAGGGGTGACCGGTTTGGCCCTTTTGTTTGAGGGGCCGTCATCTGGTCGGTGCCGTGTTTTCCACAGCTCTCTCGTCTCTTGGCTCCGCCGTCCCCAGAACTCGGTTCGGTAGCTCGGGGCGGGGGTGACCTTCCCTAGGTTCGTCGGCGTGCGATCTCAGGACCCGACGGCAGAGCGGACCATAGCCGAATCCAGGCTCCGGTCGATCACCAGCCCTGCCCGACGGCCGCGTCCGGGACGCCGCAACAGACATCCCTACGGTGACGAGGCCCAGAACCTCCCGACGTCCCGACTCAGAACAGCCTCACCACCTTCTGTGTCGGCTTTTCCTGCGCCCGTGTCTCCCGCGCTGGCTGCTCCCGCGCTGGGTGGTCCTGCGTCTGTGTCTCCCGTGCTGGGTGGTCCTGCATCCGCGTTTCCTGCTCTGGCTGCTCCTGTGCTGGGTGCTGCTGCGTCCGCTTCTCCTGCGCTCGCTTCTCCTGGTTCCGTGCCTCCCGCATTGGCTCCTCCTTCGTCTGCTTCTCCTGCAGGCCCTTCTTTCGTGGGCCCTTCCCCGGTAGGGGCGGCGCGGCCGTGGGAGCCCTTCCTGGCGGCTCCTTGGAGTGACTCGCAGGCAAGGCGGCCGGCCCGCCAGGCCGCCTCTCAGAGGGCCTCAGGGGCCGACCAGCGGGATGAGCCTTGGCCCGACCTGGGGGATAGGCGTCGGGTTGAGTCCTCGTTCGAGCCATTGGGCGACCGCGGGGTTGCGTCTCCCGAGGCGTGGGCTGAGCGTGGGGTTGAGCCCTCCTCCGGCCGGTGGGCTGATGGTGGGGTTGAGCCCTCCTCTGAGCGGTGGCATGTGCATGGGGTTGAGCCATCTTCCGAGCGGTGGCATGAGCGTGGGGTTGAGCCATCTTCCGAGCTGTGGGGCGATCGTGGGGTTGTGCCTTCCGTTGAGTCGGGGGGCGACGGGGGTGAGCCTTCGGCCGAGCTGCGGGGTGAGCCTCGGCCTGAATCGGGGGCCAGGCGTTCGGCGGGGCCTCAGGCGATGTCGCAGCCCGAGTACCAGGCAGAGCGACAGGATGGGCCGGCGAAGAGCGTGCCCCGAGCCGAGCGACGGGCGGGGCGCCGAAGTCAGTCGTGCATCGAGCCCCAGGCCGCCACAGAGGCGCCCCCACACATCCCTCGGCGGCTCACAGGCAGCCCTGCCCCCATGCCCCCGACCTTCCAGGCGTTCCGCGACGCCATCACCTCGGCTCAGCCCTCCACCACCATCGACCTCAGCAAGCCCGGCCTGCGCGTGCTCGTCGCCGTCGGTGCTCTGGCCGTCGCGGTCGCCGCCTTCTTCGTCTGGCGTTCCCAGCCCACCCCCGAGCCCCTCCCGCCGTCACCCGCGACAACCCCTCCATCTCCGTCACCCACCGCCGCCAAAGTGACCGTCCAGGTGGCGGGCAAGGTCCGCAACCCCGGCGTCTACCTGCTCCCGCAGGGCTCCCGCGTGACGGACGCGGTGACGGCGGCAGGCGGGCTCAAACACGGCGCCTCCACGGGCCCCCTCAACCTGGCCAGACGCCTGATCGACGGAGAGCAGATCATCGTGGGCGCCCCCTCCGCGGTCGTGGCCGCCGTACCTCCCGGATATCCCGGCGCCGACCCCGCCGCAGCCATCCTCGACCTCAACGCCGCCACCCCCGACCAACTCGAAGAGCTCCCGGGAGTGGGAGAGGTGCTGGCCGCCAGGATCGCCGAGTTCCGCACTGCCCACGGCGGCTTCACCAGCGTGGACCAACTTCGCGAGGTGAGCGGCATCGGCCCGAGAAAGTACGAAGAGATCAAGCCGAAGGTCCGCGTCTGACATGCCGCCCCTCGCCGACCCCTCGCACCCCGGCCCCGCTGCAACCTCCGTGCGTCCCGCCGCCACCGCCCCTCTGCGTCCCGCCGCCACCGCCCCTCTGCGTCCCGCCGCCGCAGACGACGGCGAGCACAAGCGCTCCTGGACACTCGTCCTCCCGGCGCTGTCCGCCTGGGCCGGCGCTCTGATCATGCTCGGCCAATCGCCCATCGTGGGCATGACGACAGCCGCTGTCACCGCCCTGGCCGCCGGCGTCCTGGCCTGGCACACCCGCTCGCCGTTCGCCCGCTCGTCCCTCATCTGTTCGCTGATCAGCAGGTTCCTGCCTGCGGCGTTCGGGTCTGTCCTGTCCGCCTCTCCACTGCTTCTGCCGTTCAGGCGCCACCGGTCGCCACGTCCGTCGTCCTCTCCCTCGGGACGGATCCCCTCCGGTCGGACTTCGCCTTTCTGGGGTGCCTGGCGGAACGTCGTGCTCGCCACGCTCATCTGCGCGGCGGCGGCCTCCGCGTCTGTCGCCTTCCGAGTCCAGGCACTGACCACCGGCCCGGTGGCCGAGCTCGCCGCCAGGAACGCGACCGTGACCGCCCAGATCGTCCTGTCCGACGACCCGAAGCGCAGGTCACGCAGAAGCGGCCACTTCAACCGGGACAGCTACGTGATCCCGGCCACCCTCAAGATCATCGAGTCCGCTGCGGGGCGGAGAGGTAGATCCACTACCGGTCAACCGGAGGGGAACCGTCCCGGCCTCCTCGGAGGCAGCGACGGAGGTGTGACGCAGGCATCCCCATCACCGGAACGCCAAGCCGTAAATGTCCCCATCACGGTGTTCGCCGGCGGCAACGCCTGGAGCACCCTGCTGCCGAGCCAACGCCTGCAGGTCACCGGCCGCCTGGCGCAACCAACGCCCGGCGACCTGGTGGCGCCCATCCTCCTGGTACGAGGCGAGCCCCGCATCCTGACACCACCTTCGTCCATACAGACCATGGCGGGCACCCTCAGAACCGGCCTCCGGACAGCCGCCGACCCCCTACCGCCCGACCAGCGCGGCCTCCTGCCCGGCCTGGTCGTCGGGGACGTCTCCCGCATCGACCCTCAGGTGGCGGCCGACCTCAAAGAAGCGGGCCTGAGCCACCTGAATGCCGTAAGCGGTGCAAACCTCGCCATCGTCGCAGGTGCCGCCCTGGCGCTCTCCCGCCTGGTCGGCCTCTCCCTGCCGCTGAGAGCCGTTTTCGCGGCTGTCGCGATGCTTGCGTTCACCGTGGTGGCCAGGCCGTCTCCGAGCGTTCTGCGTGCCCTGCTGATGGGCCTGGCCGCCGCCCTCGCCCTGGGTACCGGGCGGGCCAAGGACGGCCTCGCCGCCCTCTCGGCAACCGTCCTCCTGCTGGTGCTGTTCGCACCGGAACTGGCGCGTTCGTACGGCTTCGCCCTCTCGGTCGCGGCGACCGCCGGCATCCTCCTCCTCGCTCCACGCTGGCGCGACAAACTCTCCATGCCACCACCGACGGAGACCTGCGACCGTGACGCCACCACAAGGCCCACGGCGACAGGTCGGAAAGCGGAGAAGGGAAGAGGGCGCGGCAGCGCACAGGGGAGTGCGGCGAGTGCATCCGAAGAGGCCGGTGCCGGTGACTGCCACGCGACTTCGCCCTCCGAAGATGCGTCCGCTGGTCGAGGGCATGCCGTCGCAAGGATGTGCCGCTTGCCGAGGTGGCTGGCGGAGGCGCTGGCCGTGTCGGCTGCCGCGCAAGCGGCCGTGACGCCCGTCCTGGTGCTGATGTCGGGTCAGTTGACGTTCGTGGCGGTGCCCGCCAACCTGCTCGTGGCCCCCGCCGTGGCTCCCGCGACCCTGCTCGGTTTCGCCGCCGCCCTGGTGGCCCCGATCTGGCCGGACGCCGCCGGCATGCTGGTAATCCCGGCCGGATACGCGGTGGGCTGGATCGTCACCGTGGCTCACTGGGCCGTGAACGTGCCTCTGGCCACCCTGCCCTGGCCGGGCGGCCTTCCTGGTCTGGGGCTCCTCGCCCTCGCCGTGGCCGTCGCGATCCCGGTGCTCAGGCACCGCCGTTGGCGGACGATGGCGCTGCTGACGGCAGGAGCCGCTCTGGTCGCCGTGCTGGTGATCCGTCCGCTGGCGGGGGCTTGGCCACCCAAGGGCTGGTTGATGGTGATGTGCGACGTGGGGCAGGGCGACGGCCTGGTGGTGGCGGCCGGACCTGGACGAGGCGTGGTCGTGGACACCGGCCCGGACCCGGTCGTCATGGATCGATGCCTGCGCAGGCTCGGAGTCGAGGAGGTTCCCCTGCTCGTCCTGACCCATCCGCACGCTGACCACGTGGACGGCCTTCCGGGCGTGCTCAGGAACCGTCGCGTGGGAGCCGTGATCGTCAGCCCTCGGCCGACGGCGGTGCAGTCCAGCGCGCGGATCTCGGCCGTACTGGCTCGACACCGGATTCCTGAAGGGAACGCGGAACCTGGAACGCGATGGCGGTTCGGCCCGTCCGAGCTGACTGTCGTCGCCCCCGACCCCACGTCAGGCGGCAGGAGCGGCCAGGGCGAAGGCAGCGTGATCAACAATTCCAGCGTCGTCATCCACGTACGCTGGCGCGCCGGTTCCGTCCTGCTCGCCGGAGACCTCGAGACCGAGGCGCAGGACGATCTCGCGCGCCACCTCTCCCTGCGTGCCGACATCCTCAAGACCCCGCACCACGGCTCGAATCGCCAGTCCCCGGCCTTCCTTGGCTCGCTGGGTGCACGGGCCGCCCTGATCAGCGTGGGCGCCGGCAACGACTACGGCCACCCGGCCACATCGACCCTCGCCCTCCTCCACCGCCTCGGCGCCGCCATCTACCGCACCGATCGATCGGGTGACCTGGCAGTTGTCGAACACGAAGGCAGCCTGGCCGTGGTCCCCCGTGGACCGTGAGCGGTCCGACGCCGGACGAGCGGGACCCGGGCCCACCGGGGCGCAAGGAAGCGGGGACTGGGGGCCGGTGGGTGGGTTCATCGTCCTGGCGCCCAACATGGGCGTCAGGGGCAGCCGGGTGGCCAGCTTCACCGTCTACACGCCGTGAGCCACGTCCACTCCCCAGGCCCCCTCCAGGGGGAGTCTGAGCCTGTACGGAGTCCGGGTCTCCGGCCAGGCGGGGGAGCCTAGGGGCGGTAAGGGCGCCGCGCAGGTGCGGGCCGCTCGGTCGGCTGTCGGGCGTCCTGTCGAACCGAAAGGCCAGTCCCGGAGCGCCTTCGGCTGGTTGATGCGGCGTTCCTGCCGGGGAGGTCGGCTCGCCACCGGGCGTAAGGGCCACCGTCCAGCGACCCGTCCAGCGACCCTGCCCGGCGACCCGCCCCGCGGCCCCGCCCCGCGGCCCCGTCCAGCGGCCCCGTCCAGCGGCCCCGCCCGGCGACCCTGCCCGGCGACCCGCCCCGCGGCCCCGTCCAGCGGCCCAGCCCGCACCCGTTTCGCCACCTCTCGGCAGTGTTGTGCTGCTTGTGGAGCTCGGGATCGCGGGTGACCGTCGGCCGCCGCAGGGAAGTGTGCTTCCTGCGGCGGCCACTTTCCGGAAGGCCATGCCCCTGAAGGCTGAGGCCCCTGAAGGCCGAGGTCGACGGCGACGGCCGGTCGGGGCGTGGAGTCGTTCGATGGCGTCCGGGTGGGGTCGAGGTGTTCGGTCAGGGCGTCGCGGGTCAGCCTGCCGGGCCGGAAGTCGGGGGTCAGATTCGCTTGGCATCGTTCATGTGCGGCATGCTACTGTCCTTATATCATTCAACTTATGAACGATTTTAGGTGAGAACAGTGATTGACCACCGCACCGTGCAGATCGTCTTCGCCGACCTGCAGGACAGCATCGTGGCCCTGAGCGGTACGAACAGTCCCGAGGCCATCAGGCGGTCGGCCGGGGTGCTCGGCACGGTCGCGCAGGCGCTGGAAATCCCCTTCACCGTGTCGGTCGCCCCCAGACCCGGTGGGCCCGGCGTCATCGCCGAACTTCCCGACTCGTCCCCCTTCGTGCGCGGGGGACCATGCTGCTGGGACGACCGGGCATGGCGCGAAGTGATCGCCGCCGAGGACCGCAAAACGCTGGCCGTATGCGGCGTGACCTCGGAGATCGTCGTCCTGCACACCGCGCTCGACGCCCTGGCCGACGGCTATGACGTGATCGTGCTGGTTGACGCGAGCGGTGGCATGTCGGAGCGCACCGAGAACGCGGCCTTCCGCCAGATCGAAGCGGCGGGTGGCACGGTGACGTCGGTGGCGAGCTTCGTCACCAGCATGGTGCGCGACTTCACCACCCCCGTCGGCCGCGACGTCATCACCGCGCTGCACGGCCTGCGGGGCTAGCGATCATCGCCGCGGCCCCGCCCTCAGACCCGTCTCCCGTCCAGAACTCCGGAAGAAGTTCCATGAAACTCGCGCCCCATCTGCACCGCCTCGGCAACGACCTCGTGGCCTGCTACCTCGTCGACACCGCCGAAGGCATCACGCTCATCGACGCCGGACTGCCCGGCCACTGGCGGGATCTGCAGCGTGAACTCCGCTCCCTCGGCAAGTCCGTCGAAGACATCCGCGGACTCGTCCTGACCCATGGCGACTCCGACCACATCGGCTTCGCCGAACGTCTGCGAAGCGAGCACGGAGTGCCGGTGTTCGTGCATGCCGCCGACGCCGTCCGGGCCCGTACCGGAGAGAAGCCCAAGGTCCCGGTCGGGCCTGTGCGTCTCGCTCCGGCGTTCGGCTTCCTCGGGTACTCCGTCCGCAAGAACGGCCTGCGCACCCGCTATGTCGGCGAGCTCACCGAGATCGGCGACGGCGCCGTCCTGGACCTGCCCGGAAGCCCGGTGATCGTGGGCATGCCGGGACACTCGCCGGGAAGCGTGGCGGTGCACGTCCCGCTCGCGGACGCCGTCTTCGTCGGGGACGCCCTGACCACCCGGCACGTCCTCACCGGACGCGAAGGCCCCCAGCCGGCGCCCTTCACCGACAATCCCGACGAAGCTCTCGGCTCTCTCGACCGGATCGCCCGGCTGCCGGCGTCCTGGGTGCTCCCCGGCCACGGCGCCCCCTGGCGCACGTCACCGGCCCGAGTGGGGGAGGAGGTCCGGGCGGCGTCGGCCGGCACCCGCGGATGAGCCCGGCGCCCACGTCCCTCGAGACCGGCGGCGGTACCGGCCGAGACGGTGACCGATGCCGTGTGGCTCGGCGAGCGGGCGGTGAACGCGGGCGGGTCGCGTTCAGACAGTCTCGTCGGTGATCGCGACGGCGTCTACTTCGAACAGCGTGTTGGGCAGGGCGAGGAGTATCTGAGTGGGTGGCAGGTTTCCCCGGATGTTTGAGAAGGGTTTCCAGCTTGTCCTCCGGCGGCGGTATCGGTCGAGAGGGTGATCGATGCCGTGTGGCTCGGCGGGCGGGCGGTGAACGCTGGTGGATCGCGTTCAGGCGGCCTTGTCGGTGATCGCGATGGCGTCTACTTCGAACAGCATGTTGGGCAGGGCGAGCGGGGCCACGCCGAAGAGCGTCTGAGTGGGTGGCAGGTTCCCCAGATGTCTGAGAAGGATCTCCAGTTTGTCCTGATCGTGGTTGACGATGTAGGTGCGGAGCTGCACGACGTGGCCGCGGCCGGCTCACTGCCCTGGTTCGCGGACGTCTGCCTGACCTGATCGGAGATGACGTGGTCATCGCGGTCGGAGGCGTACTGTCCGGCGACGAAGACGGCCTCTCCGCAGGTGCGGGCGATGTGGCTGCAGCCGTGTCCGACCGGGTTGCGCAGAGTCTCGGGGTCATGAGGGTGTGTGACCCCTTTCCGACGTCAGAGCGCAACCCGTCGTGCTACTTCGCGATCGCCTCGCGGACGGACGGCACGATCTCCTGGGCCCAGCGGGCCAGCGTGGTGAGGTCGGTGGCGCCGTGGCCGGAGGAGAAGAGGATGAAGCCAGAGGCGTCGTGCTCCAGCACCGCTTCGGTCAGCTCCTCGACCCACTGCCCGACCGAGCCGCCGATCCAGCGCCCGTCGTGGTCGCGGGTGGCGGTCAGCGGACGGTCGGTGATGCGGCCAGGGAAGTTGTAGATCGTACGGATGTCGCGCGGGTCGCGGCCCACCGCGGCCGCCGCCTCGTCGATGACGGGCCGCGAGGTGCGATACCGCTCGCTGCGCCAGTCGGCGGCGTGGCCGGGGATCCAGCCGTCGGCCACCCTGCCCGTGGCGGCCAGGGATTTGGGCCCGTTCGACCCGGTCCACACCGGGGGCGCGGCCACGGGGGCGGGCTCGATCTGGCGCACCCGGTAGTGGTGTCCCTCGTGGGTGACCGGCGCACCGCCGCCCGACAGCTTCCGGATCAGGACGATCGCATCCTCGAAGGCGTCCACGGCGTCGCCGGGGGTCTGCCGGGGCACGCCCATGTCGGTGATGCGGTCCCACAGGCCGCCCGCGCCCATGCCGAGCACGACGCGGCCGTTCGACAGCGCCGACAACGACGTCACCGTCCTGGCCAGCATGGGGGCGGGCCTGGTCGGCAGGTTGGTGACATTGGCCAGACCGGCGATGTGCCGCGTACCGCCCAGAAGGAAACCGATCGTGGCGTAGGCGTCAAGCCGCTCGCCGAGGTAGGGATGGTCGGACAGCGAGAAGAGATCAAGCCCGTCCCGGTCGGCCTGCTGGACCATGCGCAGCAGCTCGGGCAGGTCCTCGAAACCGGAATGCGCGCCAAAACCGAACACCACGTCAGATGCGGACACAGTATTGCCTTTCATGTAAGGAGGGGTCACCAGGCGTACGCTTCTGGTGCGGGTTTGGGGCCGTTGGGGCCGGGTGGTGGGAACAACTCGTCCAGTCTGGCCAGGGTGCTTCCGTCGAGGGTGATCGCGGCAGCGCGGAGCGAGCCGTCGAGCTGCCCGGCCGTACGGGGCCCGATGATCGGCGCGGTCACGCCGTCCTGGGCGAGCAGCCAGGCCAGCCCGACGTTCGCCGGCTCCTCGCCGAGGTCGGCGCAGAGCCGCTCGTACGCCTCGATCGTCTCCTGGTGCCGGGCGAGGACGGCGGCCGACCGGCCCGTGGCTCCGCGGGAGGCGCCGCCCTGCTCCCGCTTGCGCAGGACACCGCCGAGGACGCCGCCGTTCAGCGGCGACCACGGGATCAGGCCCAGCCCGTAGTGCCGCGCCGCGGGCAGCACCTCCAGCTCCGCCCAGCGGTTCATCAGGTTGTAGATGGACTGCTCGGCGACCAGCCCCAGCGCGTGTCGCGCCCGTGCCGCCTCCTGGGCCTGCGCCAGGTGCCAGCCGGCGAAGTTGGACGAGCCGAAGTAGAGCACCTTGCCCTGTTGCCGCAGGACGCCGAAGGCCTCCCAGATCTCCTCCCACGGCGTGTTCCTGTCGATGTGGTGCATCTGGTACAGGTCGATGTGGTCGGTGCCCAGCCGCCTGAGCGAGGCGTCGCACGCGCGTCTGATGTGCAGCGCGGACAGGCGGCTCTCGTTGGGCCACCGCCCGGTCGGGAGATAGAGCTTGGTGGCCAGGACGGTCCTGTCGCGCCTGCCGTCCCCTTGGGCGAACCAGCGGCCGATGATCTGCTCGGTGCGGCCGTCGGCATAGACGTCGGCGGTGTCGAAGAAGTTGACGCCGTGCTCGTGTGCGCGATCCATGATCGCGTGGCTGTCTGGTTCGGACGTCTCCGTCCCGAAGTTCATCGTGCCCAGGGCCAGCCGGGACACCGACAGGCCGCTTCGGCCGAGCTGGACGTGATTCATCTCGGACCACCTGTGGCCGGACCTTTTGCGCATCGCGGCCTCGGAGGCTGACGCCTGGTGGACGCCAGGCCCACGGCTGTACGACTCGTCATCATGACTCCAACAGAATTCAGTTCGCCTTCCGAACTATAATCGTTCGTAACACGAACTGCAACCGGCCTCGGTCGCCCCTTCGGCGGGTGTGGCGTCGAGTACCAGGTTGTCGGTGCCGCATGGCATGCTGCCTGACATGGCGGGAACCGATCCAGCACTTGTCACCCTGGTCCTCGGCGACGAGGAGCTGCTTGCCGAGCGGGCGGTGGGTGTTGTCGTCGCGGCGGCGCGGGCCGGCGATCCGGGGGCCGAGGTGCATGATCTCGTCGGCGGAAAGGTGGCCACCGGCGAGCTGACCCAGCTGACCTCGCCCTCGCTCTTCGGCGATCGTTCGGTGGTCGTCATCCGCTCGGCGCAGGACCTGCCGAAGGACGTCATCACCGAGGTGGTGTCCTACGCGAAGCAGCCGTCGGACGACACGGTTCTCGTGCTGGCGCACCCGGGTGGGGTGAAGGGGAAGGCGCTGGTCGACGGGGTGAAGAAGGCCGGGGCCAAGGTGGTGACGATCAACAAGGTCACCAAGGCCGGCGAGCGGCTGGAGTTCATCAAGGCGGAGATCAAGCGGGCCGGGCGGAACATCGCGGGGGATGCGGCCCAGGCGTTGCTCGACGCGGTGGGCAACGATCTGCGCGAGCTGGCGGCGGCGTGCAGCCAGCTCGCGTTCGACACCGAGGACAAGACGATCGGCGCGGCGGCGGTGGCGCGCTATCACAAGGGGCGGGCCGAGGTCACCGGCTTCAACGTGGCCGACTCGGCGATCGAGGGGCGCCTGGCCGAGGCCCTGGAGCAGCTGCGCTGGGCTCTGGGCACCGGTGTGGCCCCTGTGCTGCTGGTGAGTGCGCTGGCCGGTGGGCTGAGGTCGCTGGCCAAGGTGGGGAGTGCGCCTCGCAACCTGCGCGGGGGGCAGCTGGCCGCCCATGTGGGGATGCCGCCCTGGAAGGTCGACCGGGTCAAGCGTCAGCTGAACGGCTGGGGGCCGGAGGGGCTGTCCCGGGCGATCCAGGCGGTGGCCACCGCGGACGAGCAGGTCAAGGGCGGCGGGGCGGACGCGGCGTACGCCCTGGAGCATGCCGTGCAGGTGATCGTCGCCAGCCGTACGGGCCGGTAGCGAACACCCGCGCGGCACCTGGGAGGCCAGGTCCTGTGGCGCCCCGGTGATGCTTCTCAGGGGTGGCGTAGGGGGCGGAAGAACGTGGTGATGTCGGTCGCCAGCTGGGCCGGTTCTTCCAGGGGCATGAAGTGGCCGCCTCGGGCAGGGGTGTTCCAGTGGCGCAGGTCGGTCAGGGCGCGTTCGGCGAAGCTGCGGGGAAGGTTCGCCACGGAGGGTTCGTGGCTGAGGGTGACGGCGGACGGCACGGTGATGGGCGGTCGCGGCGGGTTGCGCGGCCAGTCGTAGTACGACTTGAACGAGGTGCCGATCGAGCCGGTGGCCCAGTAGAGGGTCAGCATGGTGAGCAGGGTGTCGCGGTCGAACCGGGATTCCAGGTCACCGTGGCAGTCGCTCCAGTCGCGCAGCTTGTCCACGATCCACGCGGCCAGGCCGGCCGGTGAGTCGAGCAGGGCGGCGGCGATCGTGTCGGGACGGGTGAGCATGATCTCGCTGTAGCCGCCGTCGCGCTGGTCGTAGGCCGCCTCGGCGTCCAGGAAGGCCTGTTCGTCCGGCGTCAGCGGCGGGACGTCCAGGGACGCGGGGGCGGGCGGGTGGATGAGATGGATCCCGGTCACCTGCTCCGGATAGAGGGCGCCGAGCCAGCCGACGGCCGCGCCGCCGATGTCGCCGCCGAAGGCCCCGTAGCGTTCGTGGCCCAGGACCTCGGTCATGAGCAGATGCAGCATGCGGGCCATCGCGGCTCGGGTGAGGGGCTCGTCCGGCAGGTCGGAGTAGAGGAAGCCGGGCATCGACGGGATCACGACGTCGAAGGAGTCGTCGGGGTCGCCGCCGTACCGGGCGGGGTCGGCCAGGCGTGCCGCCAGGGGAAGCATCTCCAGGAAGCTGCTCGGCCAGCCGTGGCAGAGCAGGACGGGCAGCGGGGCGCGGCCGGTGCCGGGGACCCGGATGAAGTGGAGGTCTCGCCCCTGGACGGGGGCCTTGTAGTGGTCCAGCTCGTTCAGGCGGGCTTCCTGGGCGCGGAAGTCGAACCCGTCGGCCCAGTACGTCACGAGTTCCCGCAGGTAGGCCGGGTCGGTTCCGCCCTCCCAGGGGCGGTGGTCCAGCGAGCGGGCGAACCTGGCGTTGCGGAGACGGGTGCGCAGGTCGTCGAGGACGTCGTCGGGAACCTCTATGCGGAACGGCGTCACGGCCATGTGGTCTCCGAGGTCGGAAGTGTCATCCCAGCATGGGTATCACCGGACGCTCGCCGGTCTCAATGCAATTGATTGGGGTTCGTCTCCACGTAGAGCATCAGCTGTTTGAGCAGGTTGTCCAGGGTGTCCTGGTCGTCGGGGGAGAGGGTGTTCACCATGGCCGTCTCCAGCACGGCCAGGACGGCCATGGCGTCCGTCCAGAGGTCGTGACCCTTGGGCGTGAGCTCGACGTCCACGCGACGGCGGTCTTCGGTGCTGCGGACGCGGCGTACCAGACCTGCCTTCTCCAGCGTGTCGAGGCGGCCGGTCATGCCGGCGGGGGAGAGCAGCAGCTCGGCGGCCAGCTCGGTGGGGGTGGCGGTGCCGTTGTGAGCGGCGAGCCGGTGGAGCGTCTGGAACTCGAAGTCCTGGACGCCGGTCTGGGCCAGCGCGGCCGCCTTGGCGTGGCCGAGGTGTTTCACCAGCGCCTGCATGCGGGTCACGATGCCCTCCACCCGCTCGTCGAAGGGCGCCTTGCCGCGCCAGCGGGCCAGATGACGATCGACGGAGTCCTCCACGACACAGGATCATACGCCAACAAGTAATTTGTTGACGAAACATTCGCTGACGAAATACCTTCTTGGGCATGTCGTTTTCGTTGTTCGCCGGGCCCAGGAACCGGCTGCTGGCCGGACGCTGCATGTCCGCGCTGGCCACGGCCATGATCCCGACCACGCTGACCCTGGCCGTGCTGCGCGCCACGGGGTCGGGGGAGGCGCTGGGGCTGGTGCTGGCCTGCGAGATGGTGCCGTTGTTGTTGCTGCTGCCGGTCGGTGGCGTGCTGGCCGACCGCGTCAGGCCCGGACGGGTCGTGCTGCTCGCCGACCTCACGCGATGCCTGGCGCAGGGGCTCATGGCGGTCGAGCTGCTGGCCGGGGTGAATCGGGTTCCCGACCTCGCCGTGTTGTCGGCGGTCTCGGGGGCGGCGATCGCGTTCGGGAGTCCTGCCGTGCCGCGGCTGGTGGTGGCGGTCGTGCCGGGGCCGGACAGGTTGCGGGTGAACGCCCGGATCGGGGTGGTGACCAGCCTGTCGGCGGTCCTGGGGCCGGCGCTCGCGGGGACGCTCACGCTGGCCGCCGGGCCCGGGTGGGCCGCGGGGGTCACGGCGATGTTGTTCGCGTGCTCGGCGCTGACTCTCGGCGGGGTCGTCGGCGGGGTCGTCGGTGGGGTCGGCGGTGCGGATGGCGGGTCCGTGGGCGGGGCGGAGGTCGTGGGGGAGCGGAAGGCGGTCTCCGGCGGGGAGGCCGGGCGGCGGCGGTGGGGGGTCGGGTTCGGGCGGGAGCTGGCCGAGGGGTTCGGGGAGGTCAAGGGACGGCCGTGGTTCCTGGCCTGTGTGCTGGCGCACGGCGTGTGGCACTTCATGGCCGGGTTGTTCCTCACCCTGGGCCCGGTGGCGGCCGTGCAGCGGTTGGGGGGCGAGGCCGGTTGGATGATCATCGTGCAGAGCGGCACGGTCGGGCTGCTGGCGGGGGTGCTGGTCGCGCCGCGCTTGCCGGTGCGCAGGCCGCTGGTGGTCGTTCAGGTGGGGGCCGCGCTCTATCTGCTGCCGATGGTGGCGTTGCCGGTGGCGGTGGGGTTCGGGCTGTCGGCCGTGGTGGTCGCGGTGGCGTACTTCGTGGCCATGGTGGGGCTCGGGGTGCTCAGCCCGTTGTGGGAGACGGTGGTGGCCGAGGAGATCCCGGAGGGGGCGTTGGGGCGGGTGCGGTCGTTCGACCAGCTCATCTCGTTCGCGGCGCGGCCGGTGGGGCTGGCGGTCGCCGCGCCGCTGGCGGCCGTGACCGGGATGGGGGTGCTGATGGTCACCGGAGGGGTGGTGGTCGCCGTCGCCAACTTCGCCGCCGTGGCGCGCTCGCCCAGGCCCGCGCCCCCGCCGCCCGCCGCTGACCGGGATCAGGTGGCGGCCCGGCGCCGCGACTGAGCGACCGGGCGGACCACCGGCGCGGATGGGGGAGGGGAGGGTCAGGTGAGGGCGGGTTCGCGGACGATGCCGTCGCTGATCTCCAGCACCCGGTCCGCCAGCGTGATCAGGCTGGGGTCGTGTGTGGCGACCAGCGCCGTCACCCCCTCGCTGCGCACCAGCGCCCGCAACAGCTCCATGATCTGCCGCCCGGTCTGCGAGTCGAGCTGTCCCGTCGGCTCGTCGGCCACCAGCAGCCTGGGCCGGTTGGCCAGAGACCGGGCGATCGCCACCCGCTGCCGCTGCCCGCCCGACAGCTCGTACGGCCGCTGGTTCATGTGCTGCCCCAGCCCCACCAGCGCCAGCAGCAGCCGGACCCGCTCCTCCCGCTCGGCGGACGGCACGCGGGCCAGCCGCATCGGGACCCCCACGTTCTCGGCCGCCGACAGCACCGGGATCAGGCCGAACGACTGGAAGACGAAGCCGACCACGTCCCGGCGCAGCTCCAGCAGGGCGTCCTCGGACATGGACGTGACCTCGCGCCCGTCCACGACGACCCGCCCGGCGTCGGGGCGGTCCAGGCCGCCGATCTGGTTGAGCAGCGTGGTCTTGCCCGACCCCGAGCGTCCGCGGACCGCCACCAGCTCGCCGGGGAACACCTCGAAGGACACCTCGCGCAGCGCGACGACCTCCTTGGGCCCGCTCCGGTACACCTTGCGGACCCCCTCCACCACGACCAGGGGCTCATTGCTCATGGGAGGGCTCCTCTCGGGCGGGCCAGACGCCGATGTGGTCGGATTCGAGTTCGAGGCGCACCCGGCGTTCCATGTCCAGGGCGTTCATGAAGTCGCGGGGGAGCTGCAGGCGGCCCACGCGGTCCAGCACGGCGTACTCCTCGGCGACGATCTGCCCCTCGGCGCCCTCGCGCCGCAGCGTCTCGCTGCTGGTACGTCCGTCGCGGATGCCCACGGTGCGGTCCACCTGCTCCGACACCAGCGGGTCGTGGGTCACGATGACCACGGTCACGCCGAGCTCCCGGTTCGCCTTGCGCAGGGAGTCGAAGACCTGCTCGGACGTCTCGCTGTCGAGCTCGCCGGTGGGCTCGTCGGCCAGGATGAGCTGCGGCTCGTTGGCCAGGGCGACGGCGATGGCGACCCGCTGCTGCTCGCCGCCCGACATCTCGGGCGTGCGGCGGTCGGCGCAGTAGCCGACGCCGAGGAGCTCCAGCAGCTCGCCGGCGCGGGCGCGGCGCGCCCGGCCGCCGCCGGCCAGCTTCATGGGCAGCTCGACGTTCTCCCTGGCGGTCAGGTACGGCAGCAGGTTGCGCGCGGTCTGCTGCCAGATGAAGCCCACCACGGAACGCCGGTAGCGCAGCCGGTCCTTGGCCGTCATCGCCAGCAGGTCGGTGCCCGCGACCCTGGCCACCCCGGCGGTCGGCACGTCGAGCCCCGACAGCACGTTGAGCAGCGTGGACTTGCCCGACCCGGACGCGCCGACGATGGCCACCAGCTCGCCCTTGTCGATCACCAGGTCGAGGCCCTGCAGGGCGACGACCTCGACGCCCTCGGTCTTGTAGATGCGCACCAGGTTGTCGCAGACGATGTGCGCGTCGGCGCCGAACGCGGTCTTCTCCCGCGTGGCCTTGGCTTCCAGCTCTGACAGGGTCGGGTTCATGTGAGGTCCCCCACTCGAAGGACGGCGCCGAGGCTGCGACGGCGGCTGATGGCGGTGTGCGTGTACGCGCCGAGCACGGCCACGACGGCCAGCCCGGCCGCCAGCGCGGTCGGCGTGAACAGGTCTAGGGAGTAGTCGCCGACGGGCAGGTCGCCGGCGTAGGAGGACAGGTCGACGCCCGGCCCGAGCGCCGTGGGCAGCCCGAGGCCGAGCAGCAGGCCGGCCAGGGCGGTCAGCAGGATCATCGGCATGATCTCCAGGACGGTGAGCCGCTGCGCCTGCCGGTCCGACAGCCCCAGCGTGCGCAGGAACGACAGCGCCCTGGCCCGGTCGGCCGCGCCGATCACCAGCGAGAGGATGACGGCGACCAGCGCGTACGCGGCCAGCGCCACCGTGACCACGACCAGCGTGGTCCGCACGGTGCTGGTCAGCGGGTCGTCCTGGATGGCGGCCAGGGACAGCGCCTGGGACTCCACGGTGCTGAGCGGGACCAGCGGGCGCAGCTCGTCGAGCGCGGGGTTGCCGCGGATGAGCAGGGTGTTCACGGCGGGCCGCACGAGCGAGTCCATCGGAAGGATCATGAACTTGCCCTGGTTGTAGAAGCCGGGCACGGAGGTGATCACACCGCCCTCGGGGACCTTGAGCCGCGACTGCCAGCCGATCTCGTACGTCCCCCGCCCCTTCAGGTCGGGCGAGACGAAGGCGCCGCTCCCGGTGGGCACGCCGATCGGCGCTCCCGCCAGCAGCCCCCGCCACTCGGGCAGGTTCACGGCGATGGCCTCGGCGCGCTCGGCGCCGTACCCGACCTGGACCCGGCCGGTCTGCGCGAGTACGACCTGCTCGACGCCGGCGACTTTGCGCACCCGCTCGATCGCGTCGGCCGGGATCTCGACCCTGGACGTGATCTTGACCGGCGCGCCCACCTGCTGCCAGGACGCCAGCCGCTGCGTGCTCACCAGCCCGTCGGAGATCACCGCGGCGAACACCGACACGCCGAGCGCGGGCAGCAGGATCAGCACCGGCAGCACGGACGCGGAGCGCGCCCTCGCCGCCCTGGTCAACCCCAGGAACGGCACGGCCCCGGGCCGTCGCGCGGCCAGCCGGACGAGCAGCCGCAGCGGGTACGGGTAGCAGCGCAGGATGATCACCGCCGCGGCGAGCGTCAGCGCGATCGGCACCACCAGCAGGAACGGGTCGAACCCGGCCGAGGCCGCCAGCCCGCGGGTGCGCAGCAGGTACGCCCCGGCCAGCGCGAGCACCACCACCAGCACCTCCAGCGTGAGCCGGCGGGCGGACGGACGGGCGGTGCTGACGTCCGCACGCTGCTCGTGCAGCGGCACGCGGTGCGTGACCGCCAGCCCCGCGGCGGTGTACCCGACGGCGGCCAGCATCACCAGCAGCGGCCCGACGTGCACGATCGGCAGCACGGGCCCGGGGACGAACCAGGACAGCCCGTACCCGGCGAGCCCGGCGGGCACGACGGCGAGCGCGGTCAGCGCCGCGCCGGTGCCCGCCACCTGCCCCAGCGACCCGCCACGCGCCCGCGTCAGCGCCAGCGTGTGGTCGAGCCGGCCGGAGAGCAGCTGCACGGCCAGCACGATCACGCCGACCGCGACCAGCAGCAGCCCGCCGAGCATCAGGTACATCACGGTCTGCGCGGTGGACTGGGCGGCCAGGAAGTCCGTCAGCAGCTTGGACAGCGCGGTCAGCACCCGGTACGGGCTGTACGAGCCCGACGCCTGCAACCCGATCACCCGCTCGAACTCGCTGACGGCCGCCTGGAGGTCGGTCGTGGCCAGCGCGTCGGCCTTGTCCGGGGCGATGGGGAGCACCCAGTTGTAGGACAGGTTGCGCCCGTCGCCGCTGAGCGCGGTCAGCCCGTCGTCGGACATGATCGTCGTGATGTGCTTCTCGAACTCCATCTTGCCCGGCGGCAACATCCTGGTGACGGTCAGGATGTCGCTGTTGTGGCTCCAGTAACGGTCGTCGGCCTTCTTGGCCCTGAACGCGCCGACCAGCTTCACCGCCACGTAGTGGCTCTCGCCGAGCACCTTGACCTGGCCGATCTTCAGGTCCATCGCGGTCAGCGCGGACTCGACCAGGCCCACCTCGATGAGCGGGATCGTCTCGCCCTCGAAGCGCATGGTCGAGGGCTTGCCCGGCGCCTGCCCCTGCACCCAGTCCACCCGCCGGTCGGCGTCGGACAGCCAGCCGAGGTTCATGAACATGGTGCCGCCCGAGCCGTTGATCGGGGTGACCACGGTCTTGGCGCTCATGTGGCTGTCGCCCGTGCCGGCGGGCACCACCAGCGACCGCAGCGCCGGGGGCACGAGCTGGCGCCAGCGCCGGTCCCTGGACTCGAACTGGTCGCGCTCGTGCAGGTCCTCTTCCTTCGACATCGACGCGACCGTCACGGTCAGGTCGGCCTGCTCGGCGGGCGCGGTCCTGAGCGCCTCGCGCAGCGCCTGGTCGAACGACGACTGCATCGCCCTGGGCAGCCCCGCGACGAGCAGGCAGGCGCTCAGCGTCAGCACGAAGAGCACGGCCACCGCGCCCAGGTGCGTGCGGGCCAGCAGCGGGATCCTCACTGTTCCTCCCGAATGCCGAGACCCTGCCTGCGCAGGTTGCGCGCCAGTCCGGCGACGATGGCGAGCAGCACGGCGGCCACCCCGGCGAGCATGGCGCCCGTGGCGCCCCACGGGATGTCGAGCACCACGCCGGGGGTGACCGCCGACGCCTGCCCGGTCAGCACGATGTGCGGCACCACGAGCATGCCCACGACCACGGCGAGCCCGGTCCCGGCCGCCAGTGACAGCGCGATCACGAACGTCTGCTCGATCGCCAGCATCCCGAACATCTGCCGGGAGTTCACGCCGAGCGCCCGCAGGATCGCGAACTCGTTCATCCGCTCGCGGGCCGCGACCGCCGCGTTGACCAGGAAGCCGAGCGCCGCGAACACCAGCGCCGCGAGGAAGCCCAGCATCAGCGCGCCCTGGAGGCCGCTGGCCAGCGGGTCGTCCTGCATCTTGGCGGCCAGGGCGCGCTGGTCGATCGCGGTGACGTCCCATGCGGGACGGCTGGTGAGCGCGGCCGCCGCCCGGCCGTCCGGGGTGGCGAGCCACCACTCGGTGGCGGGCCTGGGCAGTTGTCCCGCCGCCAGATCCTGCGCCTGCATCGTCCCCCAGTCGGCCAGTACGGCGTGTTGCCCGGCGGTCGTCGTCGGCATCGTCTCCACGACGGCCACGACCTTGACGTCCATCACCCTGCGGTCGATGCTGGCCCGTCCCACCTGGCCGACGCCCAGCTTGAGCGACTCCGCCAGGCCGGCGGTGAGCACCACGGGCAGCGGTCCCCGGACGGGCGGCGCCCCGAAGGCGGCCGTCGCGGGCTGCCGTCCGGTCGCCTTCACCGACACGGCGGGCGCGGTCACCGGCCGCCCGTCGGCGCTGATCCCGGTCACCGTCAGGCTGCCGCTGCCGGAGCGCGGCGCGCTCGCCACCAGCCCGCGCAGCGACAGCGGGTACGTGATCCTCCCGCTCCGCCCCGCCAGCGCCGCGAGGTCCACGTCGACGGTGTTCTCGCCCGCCTTCAGCACGCCCAGCGACACGTCGCGCCACACCCCGAGCGCGTCGGACAGGACCAGCCGCACCGGCAGGTCGTCGTCGGCCGTGGCGCGCAGGGTGAGCGCGGCCGGCTGTCCCGGCAGGTCCAGCTTGCCGGCCTGCGGGCCGGTCAGCGCCCGGGAGATCTCGGCGATGGGCCGGTCGGCCAGGTCGGGGCGGAGCTGGAACAGTGTGCCGAGCTTGGCCGCGTCGATCCCGACGAGGATGGCGTTCTCGCTGCTGACCTCGGTCTGGCCGCGGAAGACGGGCGAGGCGGCGGTCACGCCGGGCAGGGCGGTGAACGCCGTGCCGCGGCCCAGCGGGCCGAGCTCCGGGGCGTCCGGCGGGCCGGACAGGCGCAGGTCGGCCCCGGCCTGGTGGCGGGCCTGGTCGAGCTGGGAGGCGCGCCAGGTGGCGGCGGTGGCCATGGACACGATGCCGATGGCGATGGCCATGGTGAGCAGCAGCGCGGGGCCGGCGTACTTGAGCGGGCGCCTGCTGACCTGCCACGCGCCGAGCGCCGGGGCGAGGGACGGGCGCCTGGAGGTGATCCGCTCGGCCACCGCGGAGATGCGCGGGACCAGCCGCAGGCCGAGCATGCCGCCGGTGAGCAGGGCCAGCGCGGGACCGGAGATGATCAGCGGGTCGATGCCGAGCCCGCCGCCCGCGGTCGTGGTGACCGGCGCGCCATAGTGCTGGAGCTGCCAGATCGCGAGGCCGGCCACGACCAGCAGCGCGACGTCGGCGCCCGCGCGCTCGATCAGCCCGCGCCCGCCGCCGCGCCCGCGCGCCGACTGCTCCTCCACGTACGTGCGCCGCGCGCCCGCCAGCGCGGGCAGCACCAGCAGCACCGCCGAGGCCAGGGCCACGGCCACCGACACCAGGAACGTGCCCAGGCCGACCGAGGGGTCGAGCCGCACGCCGGACGCCCTGATCCAGGGAATCCGGCTCACCAGCCCGAGCAGCGGCGGCCCGAGCAGCGGCGCGACGACCGCGCACGGGACCGCGACCAGCATCGCCTCGCCCCCGGCCAGCGCGGCCAGCCGCATCGTGCCCGCGCCGCGCGAGCGCAGCAGCGCCACCTCCATGCGCCGGTGGTCGGCCAGCAGCCGCGCGGTGAGCATCAGCGCGTACGCCGCCAGCAGCAGCAGCTGCAGAACCGGGATCAGCATGGTCGAACGGGCCACCAGCGAGGCGGTGTCGAGCTGGGTGAGCATCTCGGGCAGGCGGCTGGTGGTCACGCATCTCGGGCAGTCGCCGGCCTTCAGGTGCGTGCCCACCTCGCCGACCGCCACGGCCAGCGGGCGCAGCTGGGCCGGCGTCAGCGAGCGCAGGTCGGGCTCGGCGGTCCAGGTGGCGTTCACGTTGGTGGCGAAGCGGGCGATGAACGTCTCGCGCGAGACCATCAGCGGCCCGTACGTGGTGAAGTCGCCGCGTTCGACGCCTCTGCTGAGCAGCTGCTCGCCGGTCCAGCGCTCGCCGAAGGGGTCGTCCAGCTGGAACACGCCGGTGATGCGCACCTGGACGGGCTCCGGCGACAACCGTCCCACGGTGGTCAGCTCCTGGCCGACCTTGAACCCGGCCGCCGAGGCCGCCGACAGCGAGACCGCCGCCTCCACCCGGCCGTCGGCGGGCTTGGGCCAGGCGCCGGAGACGAGCTTGGCGTGCTGGTCGAGGCCGTCGTAGCTGCCGAACCTGAGCAGCTCGGGCCGCTCCTGCTTCTCCTGGCCGGGCATGGCGTAGGAGTCGGAGCGGAAGCTCGTGGTGAGCGCCGGCGCCTTGGTGTAGGCCCTGGCCAGCTCGGCGCGTACCGCGCGGTCGTAGACGGGGAACGTCTTGTCGGTGACCGGCGCGCTGATCGTCGCGGACGTCTGGCGCAGGGACGCGGTCTCCATCGTCCTGCGCACACCGGCGTCGGCGATCGAGGAGGCGTACATGGTGAGCGCCACCAGCGTGGTGGTGGCCAGCAGGATCGAGCCGAACGCGGCCAGGAGGAGCAACGGCTCGCTGAACGCCCGTTTGACGACCAACGGCCCCCGCATGTGTCCCCCTTCGTCCGTTTAGTGAACCCTCACGGAGAGGGCGGACGAGAGGCAAGGTGATCTTGTTAAGGGATGCTCAGCCGATACCCGGCGGCGATGCCGATGTGATATCGAAACTGTGACAAGAAGCGCACAAAACCAAGAACGCCGCACCCCATGAAGGAGTGCGGCGCCAGCGCTCACCCGGCTGCCGCCGGGTGGCCAGAGCTTACTTGGCGGCCAGAGCGGCGGCCTGCTTGGCGATCGCCGACTTGCGGTTGGCGGCCTGGTTCTTGTGGATGACGCCCTTGCTGACGGCCTTGTCGAGCTGGCGGGCGGCGACGCGCTGCAGCGCCGCGGCCTGCTCGACGTCGCCCTGCTCGGCGGCCTCGCGGAACTTGCGGACGGCCGTCTTCAGAGAGGACTTGACCGCCTTGTTGCGCAGACGCGCCTTCTCGTTCTGCTTGTTGCGCTTGATCTGGGACTTGATGTTCGCCACGAAGAAGCCTCGGTGAAAGTCTAAGGATGGATGGGGCGCGCGGGCTCGATGAGAGGGCGCGCCACACGCAAGTGAACAGGGTACCAATAACCCAGGTGGCTGCTCAAATCAACGCCCCGGGTGTTCTCAGTTTAGGCCAGCCAGCGGGTCATGTACTCCTTCCAGTCCTCTTCGGTGGCGGCGAAATCGACGTACAGGGCCAGGCCGAAGCGTTCGCGGCGGCCGTGGTCGGACAGCGCCAGCCGGGCGCCCTCGGCGGCCATCGCCACGCTCTCGGCGGCGTCCAGCCAGGGCAGGCCGTGGTCGTGGTAGGCGGGGGCGCCGACGAACAGGGACTTGCCGTCCGGGACGAGGTCGAGGGCGAGCGCGGCCTGTCTGGCCACGTAGCCGCCGTAGAGGGACTGCGCGGGGGCGCCCGAGTCGTACGTCATGATCGCGACCTGGTCCACCCGGTTCACGACCTCCTGGAAGTAGCCCTGCGACCAGTACTTGTCGTGGCCCAGGACGAGCCTGCCCGCCGGGCGCATGAGGGGATAGGGCTCGATCTGCGGGGTCGAGGTGGACAGCAGCCTCGTGTACGTCCTCGTCCGGTCCAGCAGGTCGAGGAACTCGTCGTCGCCGTCGCCGATCGGCTCGAAGTTGTAGTGGATGCCGTCGTAGCCCGCCTTCATGACGGCGGCCACGCCGGCCAGGACGTTCGCGCGGGACCGGGCGTCGTCGAGGTCGAGGCCGTTCTTGACGGACTGGCCCAGCCAGGCGGAGACGCGGACGCCGGGCAGGTGCCGATGCATCCATGTCACGAAATCTGCGGCCTTGGGGTGCTTGGCGGGGTCAAGGCGGCCGTCCCACTCGAACGGGCCGGAATGGACGTACACGTCCTTGATGCCGGTGGTGCGAAGACGTACGGCCAATTGCTCCACATCCCGCTCCGTACGGCGACCGTCGACCCAGGCGTGGCCGAGCCAGAGGGCGTCGTTGCCGGTGCTCTTCGCCCAGGCCGCCGGGGCACCGGTAAACTGGAGACGGAGCGCGACGGCGAGCAGGCCGGCCAGCGCCACCACGACGGCCACGGCCAGCGCGACCAGGCGCAGGCCGCGGCGGACGACGGTCCGGATCATCATCTGGGCATGTCACCATGAAAGACGCTTGACCTCAACCCTGTCGAAACGGACTTCGGTGCGCACTCAGCCTGGCCAGACCGACCCCGCGTTGATCCGCAACTTCTGCATCATCGCGCACATCGACCACGGCAAGTCGACCCTTGCCGACCGGATGCTGCAGATCACCGGCGTGGTCGACGAACGCTCCATGCGCGCCCAGTACCTCGACCGGATGGACATCGAGCGCGAGCGCGGCATCACGATCAAGTCGCAGGCCGTGCGGCTGCCCTGGGACGGCCACGTCCTCAACATGATCGACACCCCCGGGCACGTCGACTTCACCTACGAGGTGTCCCGGTCGCTGCAGGCGTGCGAGGGCGCGATCCTGCTGGTCGACGCCGCGCAGGGCATCGAGGCGCAGACCCTGGCCAACCTCTACCTGGCCATGAACGCCGACCTGCACATCATCCCGGTGCTCAACAAGATCGACCTGCCCGCGGCCCAGCCGGAGAAGTTCGCCGAGGAGCTGGCCGGCCTGATCGGCTGCGACCCCTCCGACGTGCTCAAGGTGTCGGGCAAGACCGGCGTGGGCGTGCGCGAGCTGCTCGACCACGTGGTGGCGACCGTCCCGGCGCCCGTGGGCCAGGCCGACGCCGCCGCGCGGGCGCTCATCTTCGACTCCGTCTACGACACCTACCGCGGCGTCGTGACGTACGTCAGGGTCATCGACGGCCATCTGAGCAAGCGCGAGCGCATCCTCATGATGTCCACCAACGCCACCCACGAGACGCTGGAGATCGGCGTCATCTCGCCCGAGCCCAAGCCCGCCGAGCGCGGCCTCGGCGTCGGCGAGGTGGGCTACCTGATCACCGGCGTGAAGGACGTGCGCCAGTCGCGCGTGGGTGACACCGTCACCTCCTCGGTCAAGCCCGCCAAGGAGATGCTGGCCGGCTACGAGCACCCCAAGCCGATGGTGTTCTCCGGGCTCTACCCGATCGACGGCGACGAGTACCCCGAGCTGCGCGAGGCGCTCGACAAGCTGCAGCTCAACGACGCCGCGCTGATCTACGAGCCGGAGACCTCGGCGGCGCTCGGCTTCGGCTTCCGCGTCGGCTTCCTCGGCCTGCTGCACATGGAGATCGTGCGTGAGCGCCTGGAGCGCGAGTTCGGCCTGTCGCTGATCTCCACCGCGCCCAACGTGGTCTACCGCGTGGTCATGGAGGACGGCAAGGAGCTCACGGTCACCAACCCGTCCGAGTTCCCGACGGGCGGCAAGATCGCGCAGGTCTTCGAGCCGGTCACCAAGTCCACGATCCTGGCGCCGGCCGAGTTCATCGGCGCGATCATGGAGATCTGCCAGGGGCGGCGCGGCCAGCTCCTCGGCATGGACTACCTGTCCGAGGACCGCGTCGAGATCCGCTACACGCTGCCGCTCGGCGAGATCATCTTCGACTTCTTCGACCAGCTCAAGTCGCGCACCCGCGGCTACGCCTCGCTCGACTACGAGCCCGCCGGCGAGCAGGAGGCCGAGCTGGTCAAGGTCGACATCCTGCTGCAGGGCGAGGCCGTCGACGCCTTCAGCGCCATCGTCCACAAGGACAAGGCCTACTCCTACGGCGTCGACATGGCCAAGAAGCTGCGCGAGCTGATCCCGCGGCAGCAGTTCGAGGTGCCGATCCAGGCCGCCATCGGCGCCCGGGTCATCGCCCGCGAGAACATCCGGGCCATCCGCAAGGACGTCCTGGCCAAGTGCTACGGCGGTGACATCTCCCGTAAGCGCAAGCTGCTGGAGAAGCAGAAGGAAGGCAAGAAGCGGATGAAGATGGTCGGCCGCGTCGAGGTGCCCCAGGAGGCCTTCGTCGCCGCGCTGTCCACCGACTCCAGCGCCGCCGACAAGACCAAGAAGTAGCCGCTACAGACCCAGCACGGCGGGCGTTCGCGCGAGCGCCCGCCAGTGCCGGCCCGGGTCGGGGAGCAGGCGGCGGGCCCGCAGGTCCATCAGCCCGCCGACGCCGGTCAGCTCGGCGGCCAGCTCGCCGTCCGCGCCCCTGAACTCCTGCCTGATCCTGAACGTCTTGCCCTCGCCCCACTCGAACGCGCAGGTCACCTCCACCTCGTCGCCGGCGCGCAGCTCGCGGTGGAAGCGGATGGTGTTCTCCAGCGTCACCGGGCCGACGCCGGCCTCCCGCAGGTCGTCGATCGAGATGCCGGCCGCGCGCAGGCACTCCCAGCGGGCGTGGTCGCCGTACTGGTGGTAGACCACGTTGTTGAGGTGGCCCTGGGTGTCGAGCTCGTAGCCGCGTACGGCGATGCGTACCGAGAAGGTCATGATCGTTCCTCCAGCCAGGAGTGCGATTTGGCGGTGAGGTAGCGCAGGCCGTCGTCGCCGAGCTCCACCCAGTCGCCGCGGGCCCAGCCGCCGGTGGTCTGGGGGGCGAAGCCGTGCCGCTGGAACAGCGCCGACGCCTCCTTCTGGGTGAGGCCGCGGCGGCCCCACTCGGCGATGACCCGGGCCGTGCGCTCGGCCTCGCCCAGCTCCTCCTCGCCGAGCGCGGCGGCCAGCTCCTCCAGGCCGCGCGCCATCAGGCGCAGCGAGGCCTGCACGCGGGCGATGTCCATCGGCGCTCCTCAATCGCTGTTCGATTGCTACCGATAGCTTAGCGATGGAAGCGGCTACCCTGAAAGGGTGGAAGTGGTGCGTACGGAACGAATGGTCCTCTCCCGGATCCGCCCGGAGGACCTCGAAGCCGTGCACGAGATCCACTCCGACCCGCGGACGAACGTCTACAGCTCCGCCGGGCCCACTGTCGACCTGGAGGCCAGCCGGGCCATGCTCGACCTGTGGCTGGCCGACTGGGCCGAACGGGGGATCGGCTACTGGGCCGCCCGGCTGACCGAGGGGTCGCAGGTGCTGGGCATCGGCGGCCTGCGGCACGCGGCCCTGGACGGCGAGGACGTGCTCCACCTGTACTACCGTTTCCGCCCCACGGCCTGGGGCCACGGGTACGCGGTCGAGCTCGCCAGGGCGGCCCTGCGCGTCGGGCGCGACCTGGGCACCGTGGTGGCCGTGATCGGGGACGACAACGAGCCATCCCGCCGGGTGGCGGAGAAGGCGGGCCTGCGCAGGGAGCGCACGATCCCGTACGGCGGCGTGCCGAGCGACCTCTACGTCGCGTGACCCCTCAGAGACGGGAACGCCGCCCCGGACGGGGCATCACCAGGACGCCCGCCAGCGCCACCAGGCCCGCCACCGCCTGGGCCGCCAGGAACGCGCCCGGCGCGGCAGGCCCGCTGGCCAGCGCGACCACGGCGGGCAGGCAGCCGAGCAGCGCCAGGTCGGCGCCCGTGGCCGCCCACAACACCGGGCCGGTCGGAACCGCGCCGCCGGGGGTGTCGATGACCGGCATCGAATGGTCGACCGGCCCCCTCCTGGCCATCCGCAGCGCACCGGCCGCGAGCGCGGGCCCGGTGAGCAGCCCGAACAACCACGTACCGGACGGCAGGCCGCCCACCGCCACGACACCGGCCAGGGCCAGGGCCGCCCACACGCCGCCCAGCAGGCCGGGCAGCAGCGCCCGCGCCGCCAGCGCCGGACGCCGGCCCACGCCGGTCAGCCGGGCCAGGGCGGGGTTGTCGGCGTCCCGGCGCGCGCCGGACGTGCCGGACGCCGCCACCGCCAGCGCCCCGCCGAGCACGACCAGCCCGAGAGCCGCCGGAGCGGCGCCCGCCTGGGCGAACACGGCGGGCAACGCCGCGCTCGCGGCCGTGGCCGCCAGCCGCCAGGGCCGGCGGCCGAGCCGCACCCAGTCCTGCCAGGCCAGCGCGAGCGGCGCGGGCAGCCCCGGCCACGGCCGTGAGGCGAGCTTCCTGGCCCGCCAATGGTTGTCCTCGGCGATCCAGCTCAGCGCGCCGGGATCGAGGGTGACGGCGGCGCTGGTGACGTGCCCGGCGCGGGTGGAGGCGGTCAGCAGCAGGCGGGTGGGGATGGCGGCCAGCGAGCCCCACGCCCGGCGGGCCAGGACGGCGGCGAGCGCGGCCATGGCCGACGCCGTGGCGGTGAGCGCGGGCAGGGGGGCGCTCGCGGCGGCCGCGAGCGCCGTACGGGCCTGGCCGCTGACGGCGACCACGGCCAGCACCAGGAGCGCGACCAGCACGCCGGTCAGCCAGAGGTTCCAGGCCGGGGAGGACTGGGCGAGCATCGCCAGCGCCATGCCCGCCACGCTCGCCGCCGTCGCCAGCGCCAGCGCGGCCAGCAGCCGCCACACCAGCGCGCCGGGCGCGCCGAGCGCGGCCAGCAGCCCGAGCCCGAGCAGCAGCCCCGCCACCAGCGCGACGAACATGAGCACCCGCCCGGTACGCCCGAGCAGCCGCCGCCGGTCCAGCGGCGAGGTCAGCAACCAGGACGCCTCGGCCGCGGGCACCATCACCGGCCCGGCCACCCGAGCCAGCGCCAGGCAGCCCGCGAACCCCAGCAGCACCAGGGCGACGCCCGCGCCCATCCGCCCCGGCTCGACCGTCCCGCCCAGGCCGGACACCACCGACGACAGCGGCTGCCCGACGACGGCGAGCAGCATGCACAGGCCGAACAGGCTGACGTAACGATCGACCAGCCCGGCGGGGGCCCGCCCGCGCGCCCGGACGAACGCCCGCACCGACCGCACGCTCACCTCGCCCGCGCTCACCGCCCGGCCGCCTTCCCGGCCAGGCCGGTCTCCTGAACGACGGCGTCGTGGCCGCTCATGCGGGCACCCCCGCGGGGGAGACCCGGCGGGCGGCGCCCGCGAGGGTCTGGTCGTGGGTGGCCATCACCACGGTGCCGCCCTCGTCGGCGTACTCCTCCAGGAGTTCGCCGAGCCGGACGCGGAAGGCCGCGTCGAGGCCGCGTTCGGGCTCGTCGAGCAGCAGCAGCGTGCTCGGCCTGAGCAGCGTGGCGGCCAGGCAGAGGCGCTGGCGCTGGCCGGTGGACAGGTTGAGCGGCGGCGCGTCGGCCCGTTCGGTCAGCGCGAACTCCGCCAGCGCCGAATCCACCGTCATGCGCGCCTCGGCGTACACGGCTCCCATGAGCTCCAGGTGCTCGCGTGCCGTGAGCCCCGGGTACCAGGCGGGCTCGTCGCCGAGCAGCGCCACCGCGCGCCAGAAGGGCGCGTCGTCGGCGGGCTCGGCGCCGAACACGCGGACCCCTCCGGAGGTGGCGGGCTGGAGGCCGGCCAGGCAGCGCAGCAACGTGGACTTGCCCGAGCCGTTGGGCCCGACGACCGCCACGACCTCACCCGGCTCGACGGCCAGGTCGAGCCCCCGGAGCACCGGATTGCCCCCGAGCTCGACGGACAGGTCCGTGACTTCGATGATCAAACCGCTCACCGTTCGAGCGTAGCCACCCCGCCGGCCGTCCGCGTGACCGGCCTGCGGGGCCTTTCCGCGGCCTCGCCGAGGGCGGGAGAGCCGATTCTGTCGGTGCCGGTCGCTACCTTTGCTGTTCCCGAACACCAGTGCTACTGGAGGGTGACGTGATTGCTTCTGAGCGATTCGAGCGTGCCGCTGTGCTGGGGGTGGCCGTGGCGGAGGAGACCCGGCGGCTGCTGCGGCTTCACCTGAGACCCGCCGAGGTGGGCGGCGACGGCAGGGTGGTGGTCGACGTGCCCTATCCCGACGCGGCGGTGGTGGCGGCGCTGCTCGACGTCGCGGCCGAGTGCTTCGGCGAACGCGGCGGCTCGGTCGAGGAGACCAGGCAGGCGGCCCTGGAGACCCTGTTACAACTGGCCGGGTTCGACGCCGACTCCCAGCTCGCCCGGGTGGCGCCGGAGCCGGGCGACAGGCGCGGGTGACGGCTCGGCGAACAGGCCGAATGGGCACATATTCGTTCTTCAGCGTCGATGGGCTGAGAAAAGCGGAAAAATCGGTGCGTCACGTGCCTGTCCGTCCGCTACCGTCGCGGCATGCGCATCCTCTCCGTCAACGTCGGGCTGTCGTCCGATGCGGAATGGGCCGGCAAGCTCGGCCGTACGGCGATCGACAAGCGGGCCGTGCCCCACCGGGTGGCGGTGCTGCGCAACGGCCTGGCCGGCGACGAGCGGGCCGACACGCCCAACCACGGCGCCCCCACCCACGCCGTCTACGCCTACGCCCGCGAAGACTACGACTGGTGGCAGGGCGAGCTCGGCCGCGACCTGCGCGACGGCCGTTTCGGGGAGAACCTGACCACCGCCGGCCTCGACGTCAACGATGCCCTGGTGGGCGAGCGGTGGCGCGTCGGCAGCGCCCTGCTGGAGGTGACCGGCCCGCGCATCCCCTGCGTGGTGTTCCGCAACTGGATGGACGAGCCGGGCTGGCTCAAGCGCTTCACCCGCGCCGCGCGGCCGGGCGCCTACCTGGCCGTGGTGGAGCTGGGCGAGCTGGGCGCGGGCGACGAGGTGGAGATCGTCTCGCGCCCGGAGACCGGCATGACCGTGGCGGACGCCTTCCGCGCCCGCCACGGCGACACCGACGCGCTGGCCCGGGTGCTCGCGGTCCCCGGCCACGACCCGGAGTGGGACGAGATGGCCGCGCGGGCCGGCCGGGCGGGCGGCTAGAGACCGTCCACCCGGCCGGGCGCCCGTCTAGCGCAGGACGGAGTACAGGGCCGAGGTGAGGGAGGCGCGGGCGTCGTCCTGGTCGATCGACCACATCATCGAGCCGCCCAGCCCCTTGAGCCGGATGTAGGCCGCCTTCTGCAGCAGCGACGCCGGGTCGTCGTAGGACCAGAACTCGTTGCCGTCGTACAGCCACATCGCGCCGGTGCGCAGGTCCCGGTAGCGCTTGCCGGGCTTGGCCGCCAGGTCCTTGTAGTCCTCGCTGCCCGGCCCCCACTTGCCGGCGGCCGGTCCGGTCGCGGGCTGCCAGAGGCCGTCGCCGCCGCCGGTCACGCCGGTCCAGCCCTGCCCGTACGCGGGCACGCCCACGACGATCTTGCGGCCGGGCGCGCCGCGCGACAGGTAGTCGCGGACGGTCTGGTCCACGCTGTACCTGACGGGGTTGGGGTCGCGGCGGTCGTTGAACAGGTTCCCGTTGTGCCCGGTCCGCGATTCCCACGTGCCGTGCAGGTCGTACCCCTGGACGGTGGCGAAGTCGAGCGACCGGAACACGCGGCGCACCTCGAACCCGGCGTCGATCTTCGCGGCGGCGGCCGGGAGGAAGGCCGTGAGCTGGGAGCTCGCCGAGAAGGCCCGGAGCTGGGCGCGCAGTTCCTCGACGAAGAGGGTGAAGTTCCGCCGGTCCTCGGGCCTGATCACGTTCCCGTCGTTGCCCGCCGAGCCCGGCCACTCCCAGTCCAGGTCGACGCCGTCGAACACGCCGGCGCCCGCGCCCGGCTCAAGGCCCGGCAGGTTGCCGCGCAGCCACAGGTCGACGCACGACCGGGCCAGCGCGGACCGCGACTCGGCGGTGAGCACCGCGTCGGAGAAGTACTTGGACCCGGTCCAGCCGCCGAGCGAGATCAGCACCTTGAGGCCGGGGTGCTTGGCCTTGAGCTTGCGCAGCTGGTTGAGGTTGCCGTTGAGCGTCTGGCCCGGCTGGTCGGCGACGCCGTCCACGCTCTGCTCGGCCGGCACCGGGCGCTGCCAGTCGGCCCAGGGGTCGGCCGAGTAGCAGGAGCCCTCGGCGTTGACGAAGCCGAAGGCGTAGTTGAGGTGGGTGAGCTTGGCGGCGGCGCCGCTGGTGTCCACGTCCTTGACGTGGTAGTTGCGCCCGTACACGCCCCACTGGATGAAGTAGGCGACCCGCTTGAATCCGGGATGGGCCTCGGCGGGCGCGGACACCGCCGTGAGCCCGAGTAAGAGCGAGAGTGCGAGGAGGATCTTCTTCACGGGCGCTCCTGGGGGGTGAACTTATAAGAAACTTTCCTATAAGTTGACGCGATCGTAGAACCGTCACCCCGTGCCGTCAACGACGCGCGCCACCTCCTCGGCGCTGGAGAACAGCCGCCACGCGCGCGCCGGGTCGCCGAACAGCGACAGCACCAGATCGGCCACCTCCTGCCTGGTCGCGGCGGCGGCGAGCAGCGTCAGGACGTGCTCCGCCGGAGGCCGCAGGAAGGCGTTCGTCCACGCGACGACCGGCTCGGCCGCCACCCACATGCGCCGGGCCGTCTCCCGCGCGAACGCCGCGTCGTACGGCCCGCCCGCCGCGACGGCGTCGGCCGCGATCCAGGCGCAGGCCGAGCCCAGGTTCGCGCCCTGCCCGGTGATCGGGTCGTTGGTGACCCAGGCGTCGCCGAGCGCCAGCGCCACGCCGCCGCCCGGCAACTCGGCCACCGCCTCGCGCACCACCGGCGTGATCGCGCCCTGCAGCAGGTCCTCCGGCCCGAGCAGCTCGAACGCGGCCGGATCGAGCTGCTCGGCCAGGCGCGGCGCGTGCTCGGGCAGCAGGGCGAGCAGCGTCTTGCAGAACTCGTCGGCGGGCACCCGGGCCAGCACGTCGAGCGGCCCGCCGGGGATCGCCTCGACCAGGACGCCGCCCCGCACGCCCGACCGCGTCATCATCGCCATGCACAGGATCTCGCCGCAGTCGGGCGAGATGTTGAAGCCGAAGGCCGGCCCCGGATCGAACCCGTGGAACAGCCCGGCGGCCAGGATCCGCTGCGGCGCCTCGTACGGAGACCACGCCGGAACGCGCGGGAACAGCTCGCGCACCGAGCGCCGCCCGGTGGCCACCACCATCAGCTCGTGCCCTCGGGACCAGCGGGCGACCTGGCCGGCGTCCGGCGGGAGGGGATCGACGACCAGGTGGCCGCCCCTGCTCGTGTAGTCGTCCATGAGCGCAGGCAGCAGCACCCGGAAGTCGACCCCGTGGAACGGCTCCGTCACGCGGCCGGTGAACTCCAGCGGCGGATCGCCCTTGATCGAGAGGCTGCCGCTGACCAGCAGGCAGCCCGGGTCGAGGAAGTGCAGGCTGCCCAGCTCCCGCTCGCGGTCCTGCGCGCGGCCCATCCTGCCGACCGTGTTCGGCAGCCGCCCACGGCCCAGGTCGGCCGCGTCGCCCTCGCTGTAGAGCGTGGTCGCGACGCCGAGCTGCTGGAGTCGCAGGGCCAGCGTCAGCCCGGAGATCCCCGCGCCCACGATTCCGACGCCCGTCATGTGCCGCCTCCTTCGATGGCTCGGAGCACACCCGTGAGCAGGCACACTGGATGACGTGCCATCCACCCTGCCCGACGGCGATCCGGCGCCCGCCTCCGGCGAGCTGCCCGACAGCGCGCTGCGCGGGCTCGGCGAGCGCCCGTTCGGCTTCTACGTGCACGTGCCCTTCTGCGTCACCCGCTGCGGCTACTGCGATTTCAACACCTACACCGCCGCCGAGCTAGGGCCCGGCGCCTCCCATCGCGACTACGCCGACACGGTCGTGGCGGAGGTGCGCCTGGCCCGGCGCGTGCTCGGCGACGCCGACCTGCCCGTGGAGACGGTGTTCTTCGGCGGCGGGACGCCCACGCTGCTGCCTCCCGAGGACCTGGCGCGCGTCCTGGCCGCCATCGACGCCGAGTTCGGGCTGCGGCCGGGGGCGGAGGTCACCACCGAGGCCAACCCCGAGTCCGTCGACCCCGCCTACCTCGACAAACTCCGCCAGGGCGGCTTCAACCGGGTCAGCTTCGGCATGCAGAGCGCGCGTGAGCACGTGCTGCAGGTGCTCGACCGCAGGCACACGCCGGGCCGTCCGGCACGGGCCGTCAAGGAGGCGCGGGCGGCCGGGTTCGAGCACGTCAACCTCGACCTGATCTACAGCACGCCGGGGGAGTCCGACGACGACTGGCGGGCCTCGCTGGCCGCCGCGATCGAGGCCGGGCCCGACCACGTGTCGGCGTACTCGCTGATCGTGGAGGAGGGCACCAGGCTCGCGGCCCGGATCCGGCGCGGCGAGCTGCCGATGCCCGACGACGACGTCGCCGCCGACCGCTACCTGATCGCCGAGAAGATGCTGACCGAGGCCGGTTTCGGCTGGTACGAGGTGTCCAACTGGGCGACCTCCGAGCAGGCCCGCTGCCGGCACAACCTGCTCTACTGGACCGGCGGCGACTGGTGGGCCGCCGGCCCCGGCGCCCACAGTCACGTCGGCGGCACCCGCTGGTGGAACGTCAAGCACCCGGCCGCCTACGCCCAGCGCCTGGCGGCGGGCACCTCGCCCGCGCACGCGCGCGAGGTGCTCACCGACGACGACCGGGCCGCCGAGCGGCTGATGCTGGAGCTGCGGCTGGTCTCCGGCTACCCGCTCGCCGAGGTCGCCCCCGGCGCGCGCACGTCCGTGGCCAGCGCGCTGGCGCGCGGGCTGCTGGAGCCCGAGCCGTTCAGGGCGGGCCGGATGGTGCTCACCCTCAAGGGGCGGCTGCTGGCCGACGCCCTGATCACCGAGCTCATGTGATCAGGCGGATGGCGAACGGATAGCGGTAGTTCTCGCCCCGGTTGGTGGCGATGGCCGCCTGCACGTGGAAGATCAGCGACACGATCCACACGATCGGGAACAGCAGCAGGCCGACCAGCACGATCGTCAGCACGGTCGCCACCAGGTAGCCGATGAACATGGTGATCTGGAAGTTCAGGGCCTCGGCGGCCTGGTCCCTGACGTAGGGGGACTCGTCCTTCTTCATCAGGTAGATGATCAGCGGGCCGATCCAGGAGACCAGCAGGCCCAGCAGGTGGGAGAGCATGGCCATCGTGGTGTCGTCGCTGCCGCGGCGCGGGCCGAACCGGCCGGGCACGTACGGCCCGGCGGGGTAGCCGTAGCCCGGCTGCTGCCCGTAGCCCGGGGCCTGGCCATGGCCGGGGGGCTGGCCGTAGCCCGGCGGCGGGGGCACGTAACGGGGCGGCGAGGGCATGGGACCGGGCTGCGGACCGGGGCCGCTTGGCGGCTGCCGCCCGTAGTCGGGCTGGGAGCCCGGCTGCTGGCCGTAGCCGAGCTGTGGGCCCGAGCCCTGGTCGCGGGGTACGTCGGAAGGCGGGACGTAAGGGGTGGAGTCGTCGGCGGGCGGCGGCGGGTCCTGGCTCATGATGCCTCCGTAACGAAGTCGATCAGTTCCTCGACCCGGCCGAGCAGCTCCGGCTCCAGGTCGGTGTAGGACGAGACGGCGCCCAGAATGCGCCGCCAGGCGTCCGCTGGCTCCATGCGCCAGCCCAGTGCGGCGAGCACGCCCTCCTTCCACGGCACCCCGCGCGGCACGTCGGGCCACCCCGGGATGCGCAGCACGGACGGTTTGACCGCCTGCCAGATGTCGATGTACGGATGACCCACGACGAGCACGTGCGGCGAGGTGATCCGGGCCGCGATCCGGCTCTCCTTCGACCCCGGCACCAGGTGGTCGACCAGCACGCCCAGCCTGCGGCCCGGCTCGGGGGCGAACTCGGCCACGATGGCGGGCAGGTCGTCGACGCCCTCCAGGTACTCGACCACGACCCCCTCGACGCGCAGGTCGTGGCCCCAGATCTTCTCCACGAGCGCGGCGTCGTGCACGCCCTCGACGTAGATCCGGCTCTCCTTGGCGACCCGGGCCCGCAGCCCCTCCACGGCGATGGACCCGGACGCGCTGCGCCTGGGCCCCGCCGGGGCCGCGGCCGCCGGGCGCACCAGCGTCACGGCCCTGCCCTCCAGCAGGAACGCGGCCGGCGCCAGCGGGAACAGGCGGCGTTTGCCGAACCGGTCCTCAAGGGTGACGGCCTCCTTGTCACAGGCCACCACGGCGCCGCAGAAGCCGCTGTCGGCGTCCTCCACGACCAGGTCGAGTTCGGCGGGCACCTTCGGGATCTTGCCCTTGCCCGGCCGCCGCCAATTGCCCGCCAGCACATCACCCTCGTACACACGGGGACCGTAGCAAATCACCCGCTGACCGCAAGGCGCTTACGCGCGCCGCTGCGCCGTACGAGGATGACGACGGTGCCGATGATGCCGATGAGCAGGCCGGCGCCGGGGAACAGGAACAGGGCCGCGACCCCGCCGAACATGCCGCCCGCCGCGGAGAGCAGGTCACGGCCTACGCCGAAGCGGGCCGACGACTCCTCCTGCGTGGCGCAGGTCAGCTGGTAGTCGCCCTTGGCGGGGGCGTTGACGGCGAGGATCTGCTGCCAGGTGGTCCCGCCGGCGCTGAGCGTCTGGGTGCCGGAGACCTTGACCAGCCTGGCCTGGGCCGGGCCGCCGGAGATCTCGCACTGGTAGTTGACCCGCGTGTCGGTGGCGATGTAGACGGCCGGGCGCTTGGCGGGGTCGATCGCGACCTTCACGCTTTCGCCCGCCGCGAACGTGGTCGTCGGGGCCGTGTCCGTGACGCTGCTCAGCACGCCGCCGGCGAACACGACCACGCCCACGACGCCCAGCACGACGGCGACGGCCCACACGACGGCGATCCACCACAGGCGCGGCTTGATCGCCTTGCCGTCGATCCTGGCCGGGAACTGCGGCTGCCGGCCGTACTGGTTGTGGGCGCCGTACTGGTCGGGCTGGGCGTACTGGTCGGGCTGGGCGTACTGGTCGGGCTGGGCGTACTGGTCGGGCTGGGCGTACTGGTTCTGCTGGCCGTACCCGGGCGGGGGGCCGTACTGGGCGGGCGGCTGTTGTTGCTGGTAGGGCGGCTGGCCGTACTGCTGGGGCTGGTACGGCTGCTGACCGTACTGGTTCGGCTGACCGTAGTAGGGACCCTGCCCCTGGGGCGGTCCGTACTGCGGGGGCTGGGAATTGTCGGTCATGCGGCAAGTGTGAGGCCTGTCGCTTGTAAGTCGCTAGCAACAGGATGGGACCTGGTGTTATCGCACCTTGTGGGCGAGAGCCGTACACTTGGCACTCGGGAACACGGAGTGCTAGACCTGTCGTTTCCCTGTTAGGCAGAGGCAGGAGGTGAGCACGTGCTCGACGATCGGAAGCTTGCGGTGCTCCGCGCCATTGTCGAAGACTACGTGTCCACCAACGAACCGGTGGGCTCCAAGGCGCTGGCGGAGCGCCACAACCTCAAGGTCTCCCCGGCAACGGTCAGGAACGACATGGCCGCTCTGGAGGAGGAGGGCTACATCACCCAGCCGCACACCAGCGCGGGCCGCGTGCCGACGGACAAGGGCTACCGCCTGTTCGTCGACCGGCTCTCGCAGGTCAAGCCCCTGTCGGGGGCCGAGCGGCGGGCGATCGAGACCTTCCTCGCCGGCGCGGTCGACCTCGACGACGTGGTCTTCCGCACCGTGCGGCTGCTCGCGCAGCTCACCAGGCAGGTCGCGGTCGTGCAGTACCCGACGCTGACCCGTTCCACGGTCAGGCACGTCGAGCTGGTCCCGCTCAACGACCGGCGGGTCATGCTCGTGCTGATCACCAACACCGGGCGCGTCGAGCAGCGCGTGATCGAGCTGCCCGAGGTGGTGGAGGACGACCGCATCGCCCATCTGCGCGCGGTGCTCAACTCCTGCCTCGACGGCTGCGGGCTGGGCAACGTCCCCGAGCTGGTCGCCGACCTGCCCGAGCGGCTGCCCGCCGAGGATCGGCCCGCCGTGGCCACGATCCTGTCGGTGCTGCTCGAAACCCTCGTCGAACGCCATGACGAGAAGATCGTGTTCGCCGGCGCGGCCAATCTCGCGGGCGCCGACTTCGCCACCGGCCTGCGCGACGTGCTGGAGGCGCTGGAGGAGCAGGTCGTGCTCATGCGGTTGCTCGGCGAGACTTCCACAGACACCCCGTCCGCGCTCACCGTGCGCATCGGCTCGGAAAACCCCTACCTTCGCGGCACGTCCATCGTCGCAACCGGATACGGTTCTGGCGACAACCAACTGGCCCGGCTCGGCGTGCTGGGTCCCACGAGGATGGACTACCCCGTGACGATGGGCGCCGTACGCGCGGTGGCACGCTACGTCAGCCAGATCCTGGCTGCATCTTAAGAGGTCGATAAGTGGCAAACAGCGACTACTACGCCACCCTCGGGGTGCGCCGTGACGCCAGTCAGGACGAGATCAAGAAGGCCTACCGCCGCCTCGCCCGCGAGCTGCACCCCGACGTGAACCCCGATCCTGAGACCCAGGAGCGGTTCAAGGAGATCACGCAGGCCTACGAGGTGCTGTCCGACCCGAACAAGCGCCAGATGTACGACCTGGGCGGCGACCCCTTCGGCGGCGGCGCGGGTGCGGGCGCGGGCGCCGGTGGCTTCGGCGCGGGTTTCCCCTTCAGCGACATCATGGACGCCTTCTTCGGCACCGCGGGCGGCACCCGCGGGCCGCGCTCGCGCGCCAGGAGGGGCCGCAACGCCACCATCAGGGTCGAGCTCGACCTGCGCGAGACGGCGTTCGGCACCACCCGCGAGCTGGTCGTGGACACCGCCGTGCTGTGCGAGGTGTGCCACGGCGCCGGCGCGGCCCCCGGCACCCACCCCGACACCTGTGACATGTGCAGCGGGCGCGGCGAGATCTCCCAGGTCACCCGCTCGTTCCTGGGCCAGGTCATGACCTCGCGGCCGTGCCCCCAGTGCGGCGGCTTCGGCAGCATCATCCGCCACCCCTGCCAGGAGTGCTCGGGCGACGGCCGGGTGCGCACCCGCCGTACGATCAAGGTCCGCATCCCCGCGGGCGTCGAGGACGGCACCCACATCCAGCTCGCCGGCGAGGGCGAGGTCGGCCCCGGCGGCGGCCCGCCCGGAGACCTCTTCCTGGAGATCGTCGAGCGCGCGCACGAGATCTTCGAGCGGCGCGGCGACGACCTCCACTGCACGGTCCAGATCCCGATGACGGCCGCCGCGCTCGGCACGATCCTCGCCGTCGAGACGCTCGACGGCTCCGAGGAGATCGACGTGCGCCCCGGCACCCAGTCCGGCCAGGTCATCACCATGTACGGGCGCGGCGTGCAGCGGCTCAACGAGTCCGGCAGGGGCGACCTGCTCATCCACGTCAACGTCGAGACACCGATGCGGCTCGACCAGACGCAGGAGGACCTGCTGCGCGAGCTGTCGAGGTTGCGTGGAGAGGAGCGGCCGCCGGGCAAGTTCGCCCCGGGCCAGCAGGGTTTTTTCTCCCGCCTGCGTGACGCCTTCAACGGCAGGTGACGATCACCCGTGACCGTCCCCGTGTTCCTCGCCGAGGACCTCGACGGCGCCGAGCTGACGCTCGACGGGCCTGAGGGGCGGCACGCGGCCTCCGTGCGGCGCCTGCGCGCCGGCGAGCGGGTCGACCTGACCAACGGCGCGGGCGACGTCGCCGAGTGCGTGGTGCGCGAGGTGTTCAAGGAGGGCCTCGCGCTCGACGTGCTCGCCCGCTACACCGTCGAGCCGCCCGCGCGGCGGCTGGTGGTCGTCCAGGGGCTGCCCAAGGGCGACAGGGGCGAGCTGGCCGTCGAGATGATGACCGAGGTGGGGGTCGACGTGATCGTCCCCTGGGCCGCCTCGCGCAGCATCACGCAGTGGAAGGGCGACAAGATCGCCAAGGCGCTGGGCCGGTGGCGTTCCACGGCCCGCGAGGCCGGCAAGCAGGCGCGCCGGTTCCACCTGCCCGAGGTGGCCGAGCTCGCCTCCACCGCCCAGGTCGAGGGGCTGCTGGCCGGCGCGGCGCTGGGGCTCGTGCTGCACGAGGAGGCCGCCGAGCCGCTGTCGAAGGTGGCGCTGCCGCCCGGCGGCGACATCGTCGTCGTCGTGGGGCCCGAGGGGGGCGTGTCGGAGGAGGAGCTGCGCAGGTTCGCCGCGGCCGAGGCGGTGCCCGTGCTGCTCGGGCCCACCGTGCTGCGCACCTCCACGGCGGGGGTGGCGGCGGCGGCCGTGCTGCTCGCGCGTACCGGGCGCTGGTAGGCCCGGCTCAGGGCGCTCTCACGGCGTCGTGTGCGGCACGTCCACCAGCGGGCTGCTCAGGTCGCTCGGGCCGGTGGGCATGTCGTCCGGCGGGCACTCCTCGGAGGGGCACGACGTCGGCGCGTCGGTCGTCTCCGTCGGGGTCGGCGTGGGGGTCGGCGTGATCTCCGGGCACTCCTGGTCGCCGGCGGGCTCGCCGCTCGGGCAGGGCGTCGAGGACGGCGTCGGCGACGGCGTGGGCTGCCTGGTCGACCTGGCCGTCTCCGCGGGCCGGTGGGTCTCGCTGTGGCTCGGCGGCACGACCACCACGGGCGGCGGCTCGGCGCTGTGACTGTCGGGCCTGGGCGGCGTGGACAGCCTGGTCGAGGAGTTGCCGGGGGTGGTGGTCGAGTTGTCCACCACCTTGACGGGCGTCTCGAAGATCTGGGAGCGCAGCCCGGGAACGACCATCACGATCGTCCCCGCCACCAGCACGGCGCTGACCGCCGCCGCGCCCGCACGCCACCAGAACAGGTTACGGACGCCGCGCCGCTCGATGCGGGCGCGGATGATCTGCAGTCCCTCCGGCGAGGGCACGACCGCGTCCGCCTCCGCGCGGAGCGCACGGCGCAGGACGTCGCCGTACTCGTCGGGGGGCTGGGTCATGACATCTTCTCCAGGACGGACCGCAACGCGGCCATTCCACGGGCGGTGTGGCTCTTGACCGCGCCCTTGCTGATGCCCATGGCGTGGGCGATCTCAGCTTCGGACAGATCTCCGTAATAACGCAGAACCAGTGCTTCTCTCTGTCGGGTCGGCAGGGCGCGTAACGCCTCGATGACGGCGGAGCGTTCCAGCTCGCCGATCGCGCCGTTCTCGGCGCTCGGGGCGTCCGGCAGGCCCTTGGGGGCGTACTTCTCGACGACCGCGCGGTGACGCAGCACGGAACGGGACCGGTTGACGACAGACTGACGTAGGTAAGCGAGTGCCTTGTCGGGATCACGCAGTCTGCGCCAGGCGCCGTGAATGGCGACGAACGCGTCCTGCACGACTTCCTCGGCGGTTGCCATGTCACGCACCAGCAACACCGCGAGACGCACCAATGACCGGAAGTGCGCGCTGTAGAGCGCGGTCACGGCCATGTCGGCATCCCACCCGACCGGCACCGCCCCCATCGACCTGTCGGCCAGAAGGGTTTCGGTGGTCACATCAGTGGGACGCGCGGCCTTCCCAGAGGGTTTACTCTCTTCCGGTTCTGAAGGTTTCCCCGGTTCCTTAGGGTGCATTACCCAGTCGTGTTCCTCGCCAGGTGGCGCTCGCCCGACCCTGAATCATCTTTTTTGCTCTGAAGTGTCGCACACTCACCCTAACCGCGCGGATCTTCGGGCGCACGACACCACGGATTACCGATTCGCAACGGCCAGCCGAACGGTCGCTCTCGATAGGGTACTGCCGTGAGCGACTGCCTCTTCTGCAAAATCGTGGCCAAGGAAATTCCGGCCGACGTCGTCTACGAGAACGCCAGGGCGCTGGCGTTCCGCGACATCAATCCGCAGGCCCCGACCCACGTGCTGGTCATCCCGCGCGCGCACTACCCCGACGCGGCGTCACTGGCCGCCGCCGACGACGGGCTCGCCGACGACGTGCTCAAGGCCGCGCACGCCGTCGCCGTCCAGGACGGCGTGGCCGAGGGGGGCTACCGGGTCGTCTTCAACACCGGCCCCGGCGCCGGCCAGACCGTCTTCCACGTGCACGCCCATGTTCTCGGAGGGCGTGACCTCACGTGGCCGCCCGGCTGATATTGACGCGAGCAATCAGCCTGGTGCCGGATACGATGGGCGGAGAAGAACACCGAACAGACCGGGAGGCATCAGGCCGCTGGCCTGCCCATGTCCGAACTACATGAATCCCGACGCACGGCACCTCCCTCGCGCACTCAAGCCAAGGTGCTGATTCCGGACGAATACCCGATGGTCAGCCTCCTCGGCTCCCGTGACGAGCTGCTTCGCGTCATCGAGGGCGCCTTCAGGGCCGACATCCACGTGCGGGGCAACGAGATCACCGTCACCGGCAGCCCCGACGAGAGCGGCGCGGTCGTGCGCCTGTTCGAGGAGCTGGTCGAGGTGCTGCGCAGCGGGGGCGAGCTCACGCCCGACGCGGTCGAGCGGAGCATCGCCATGCTGCGCATGACCTCCGACCGTCCGGCCGAGGTGCTCTCGCTCGACATCCTGTCCTCCCGCGGCCGCACGATCAGGCCGAAGACCGTCAACCAGAAGCGGTACGTCGACGCGATCGACCAGCACACGATCGTGTTCGGCATCGGGCCCGCGGGCACCGGCAAGACGTACCTGGCGATGGCCAAGGCCGTGCGCGCGCTGCAGGAGAAGCGGGTCAACCGCATCATCCTGACCAGGCCGGCGGTCGAGGCGGGCGAGCGGCTCGGCTTCCTGCCCGGCACCCTCTACGAGAAGATCGACCCCTACCTGCGGCCGCTCTACGACGCGCTGCACGACATGGTCGACCCCGACTCGATCCCGAAGCTGATGGCCGCGGGCACGATCGAGGTCGCGCCGCTGGCCTACATGCGCGGCCGTACCCTCAACGACGCCTTCATCATCCTCGACGAGGCCCAGAACTCCTCGGCCGAGCAGATGAAGATGTTCCTGACCCGGCTGGGGTTCAACTCCAAGATCGTGGTCACCGGCGACGTGACCCAGGTCGACCTGCCCTCGGGCACGGTGAGCGGGCTGCGGGTCGTCCAGGACATCCTGGAGGGCATCCCCGACATCCACTTCGCCCGCCTGTCCAGCGCCGACGTCGTGCGCCACAAGCTGGTGAGCGACATCGTCGACGCCTACGGGCGCTACGACGCCACCCAGGCCGCCCAGGAGCCCAAGGCCATCCACCGGGGGAAACGACGCCCGTGAGCATCGAGATCAACAACGAGTCCGGCGTCGGCGTCGACGAGGAGAACCTCGTCGCGCTGGCCACCCACGTGCTCGGCGAGATGGGCATCAACCCGCTCGCCGAGCTGTCCATCGTGGTGGTCGACGAAGACGCCATGTCCGAGCTGCACGAGAAGTGGATGGGCGAGCCCGGCCCGACCGACGTGCTGGCCTTCCCGATGGACGAGCTGCGTCCCGGCGGCGGCGCGCGCGGCGACGGCGAGAGCCCGGCCGACCCGGCGCTGCTCGGCGACGTGGTGCTCTGCCCGCAGGTCGCGGCCAGGCAGGCCAAGGAGGCCGGGCACAGCGCCCAGGCCGAGCTTGAGCTGCTGTGCACCCACGGCATCCTGCACCTGCTCGGCTACGACCACGCCGAGCCCGAGGAGCACAAGGAGATGTTCGGGCTGCAGGCCCAGATGCTCGAGTCCTGGCAGGAGGTGCGCGACTCGCGGTGAACGCCTGGTTGCTGTGGGCCATCGCCCTTGTGATCATCGGTGGCCTGATCGCCAGTGCGGAAACGGCACTGACGCGCATCTCCAGGGTGCGCGCGGAGGAGTTCGCGCGCGAGGGCCGGCGCGGGGCCGAACGGCTCCAGGCCATCGTCACCGACCCGCCCCGCTACCTCAACCTGCTCCTGCTGCTGCGCCTGAGCTGCGAGCTGGTCGCCACGGTCATCGCCACGTTGCTGTTCATCGACCTCATGCACGACCAGGGCTGGGCCTACGTGGCCGCCGCGGCCGTCATGATCGTGGTCAGCTACGTCGTCGTCGGGGTCATGCCGCGTACGCTGGGGCGCCAGCACGCCGAGCCGGTCGCGCTGGCCGGGGCGCCCATCGTCTACGGCCTGACCCGCATCTTCGGCCCGCTGCCCAAGCTGCTCATCCTGCTCGGCAACGCCCTGACCCCCGGCAAGGGCTTCCGCGACGGCCCGTTCACCTCCGAGGCCGAGCTGCGCGACCTGGTCGACCTGGCCGAGGAGCGCCGGGTGATCGAGCCGGACGAGCGCGAGATGATCCACTCGGTCTTCGAGCTGGGTGACACGCTGGTCCGCGAGGTCATGGTGCCCCGCACCGACATGGTCTACATCGAGCGCGGCAAGACGATCAGCCAGGCGCTGTCGCTCGCGCTGCGCAGCGGCTTCTCCCGCATCCCGGTCGTGGGCGAGAACGAGGACGACGTCATCGGCATCGCCTACCTCAAGGACATCGCCCGCAAGATCCACGAGTCGGGCGAGGGCGGCGGCAAGGAGACGGTCGAGTCGATCATGCGGCCGGCCGCGTACGTGCCGGAGAGCAAGCCCATCGACCAGCTCATGCGCGAGATGCAGGCCCGGCAGATCCACATGGCGATCGTCATCGACGAGTACGGCGGCACCGCCGGCCTGGTCACCATCGAAGACGTCCTGGAGGAGATCGTCGGCGAGATCACCGACGAGTACGACCAGGAGGCCCCGCGCGTGGAGACCATGTCCGAGGGCGCGCTGCGGGTGACCGCCCGCATGCCGGTCGACGAGCTGGGCGAGCTGTTCGACACCGAGATCGAGGTCGACGACGTCGAGACCGTCGGCGGCCTGCTGGCCCACGCGCTCGGCCGGGTGCCGATCGCCGGGTCGCAGGCGGAGGTGGCGGGGCTGGAGCTGACGGCCGAGAGCCTGGCCGGGCGGCGCAACCGCATCAGCACGGTCGTCGTCCGCCGGGTCGCGCCGTCCGAGGAGGACGACGCCCAGGCCGCCGCCGAACGCGACTGACCCACTTTGCGGGCAGATGTCGCAAGCGTTCTACAAGTCGTCTGCAAGTGGGGTCCGGCAGTCTCATACCTGACACCCGGTGCGGTGGGTGTCACGAGGAAGCGTCCGAACGCCGGGTGGGGTTCGCGGCCGGAGGGCGCTCCTGGGGGGACGACGACGTTCCGGCCAGCTAGCCGGTCAGGACGTCGATCGGCGTAAAGGGTGTTCTCGTCTGGAAACCGGGCGAGGGCACCCTTTTTGCGTTTGGTGGAGACTCTGCGGAGATTGCCGCATTCGTCGCCGGGGGAGGCTGCGGTCCAGGGGGAATCATGAAAGCGCGGATCATCGTGTACGGGCTGCTGGCCGCGACCCTGGCGGGCTGCGCGGGCAGCGGCAGCGGCAGCGGCGCGGGCGTGGCGGCCGTCGTCGACGCCCAGGCCATGGCCCAGCTCCGTGAGGTGCTCAACCGGCGGCCGAGCCTGCCGGACGGCTTCGCGCAACGGCCTGAGCAGGCCTGGCGGGTGCCGTTCGGCCGGGTGGACCAGGCGTGCAGGTCCGCGCTCGACGTGGCGGCCGGGCACGCGCCCCAGGAGGGGCTCACCGGCCAGGCGGCGGTCAGCTACCAGGGGGACGGCCTGGGGGAGCGGGCGGCCGTCGGCCTGGCCCGGTACGCCGGCGACGAGGCCGAGGCGCGCTTCGACGACCTGAGCGAGGCCCTGGAGTCGTGCCGGGAGATCCGCACGGCGGGCGGCACCGCCCTGCGGGCCCGCAGGCTGGACGTCGGCGACGCCGCCCGCTCCGGGGACGAGGCCGCCGCGGCGCGGTTGCGCGGACGGCTGAACGGCTACCCGTACGCCCTCGACGTCGTGCTGTCGCGGGACGGCGACACGCTGGTGTCGGTCGTGCACGCGGGCATGAGCGACGTGAACCGGGACCGGACGAGGAAGCTGGTCGCCGCCCTGCTGTCGATGTCCACCGCCTAACCTGGTTCCCGTGACTCTCGATCCTGAAGACAGCAAGATCATCACCTTGGCGCGGGCGGTCAGGGCGCGCAACGAGGCCGCCGAGGGCGCCGCCGTGCGCGACGAGACCGGGCGCACGTACTCGGCGACCGGCGTCGCGTTGTCGTCGCTGACGCTGTCGGCGGTGCAGGTCGCGGTGGCCATGGCGGTCTCCGGCGGCGCGCGCTCGCTGGAGGCGGTCGCGCTGGTGACGGCGGGCGAGCCGGCCCCGGCGGACGAGGCGGTCGCGGCCGAGCTGGGCGTCAAGGCCCTGCTCGTGGCCGGTCCCGACGGCACGCTGAGGTCCTGACGTGGGCATGTCGCCGTTCCTGGCCCGGTTGCGCGCCAAGATCGGCAACGACCTGCTCATGCTGCCGTCGGTCAACGGCTGCGTCTTCGACCGCGCCGGGCGGGTGCTGATGGCCCGCCACGGCGACGACGGCCTGTGGGCCACGCCCGGCGGCGGCGTCGACCCCGGCGAGCGGCCCGAGGAGGCGGTGGCCAGGGAGCTGCGCGAAGAGCTGGCCATCGAGGTCGAGGTACGCGGGCTGGTCGGCGTCTACGGCGGCCCCGAGTACCGCACGGTCTACCCCAACGGCCACGAGGTGGCGTACGTCATCGCCATGTACGCCTGCACCCTCGCCTCCGGCACGCCGACCCCCGACGGCGAGGAGATCAACGACTACCGGTGGGTGACCGAGCACGAGGCCGGCGGCCTGACGACGCCGGCCTGGACACCCCTGGCGCTGCCCGACGCGTTCGCCTGGTGGCGTGAACATGGCAGCTGATAAGCGACAATGCACAATGTGACTTCGCCAGACAATCATCGCGCCGGATTCGCCTGCTTCGTGGGAAGGCCGAACGTCGGCAAGTCCACATTGATGAACGCCCTGGTCGGCGCCAAGGTGGCGATCACCTCGTCCAAGCCGCAGACGACCAGGCGGGTCATCAGGGGCATCGTGCACCGCCCCGACGCCCAGATCGTCATCGTGGACACGCCGGGCCTGCACCGGCCGCGCACCCTCCTCGGCGAGCGGCTGGACAGCCTGGTCCTGTCCACGCTCACCGAGGTCGACGTGATCGGCTTCTGCGTGCCGGCCAACGAGCCGATCGGCAAGGGCGACCGCTTCATCGCCGACAAGCTCGCGGCGGTGAAGAAGACGCCCGTGGTCGCCGTGGTGACCAAGTGCGACCTGGCGAGCCGGGAGCAGGTCGCCCAGCAGCTGCTCGCGGTGTCGCAGGTGGCCGAGTTCGCGGCGGTCGTGCCGGTGTCGGCGCGGTCGGGCGAGCAGCTCGACGTGCTGGGCGACGTGCTGATCGAGCACCTGCCCGAGTCGCCGCCGCTGTACGAGGGCGGGCAGCTCACCGACGAGCCCGAGCAGGTGATGGTGGGCGAGCTCATCAGGGAGGCGGCCCTGGAGGGCGTGCGCGACGAGCTGCCGCACTCGATCGCCGTGGTCGTCGACGAGATGATGCCCCGAGAGGGGCGCGACGACCTGCTCGACATCTACGCCCACATGTTCGTCGAGCGGCCCTCCCAGAAGGCCATCGTCATCGGGCACAAGGGCGAGCGGCTGCGCGACGTGGGCACCAAGGCCCGCAAGCAGATCGAGGCGCTGCTCGGCACGCGGGTCTACCTCGACCTGCGGATCAGCGTGGCCAAAGACTGGCAGCGCGACCCCAAGCAGCTGCGCCGCCTCGGCTTCTTCGACTGACCCCGCCGGTGACTCCGCCGGTGACCGCGTCGGGCCGGGCGGTCAGCGCGCGCGGCGCACCAGGGCCAGCACGGACAGCACGACGATCGCGACCGAGCAGGCCAGCGCGGCGAACCAGCCGAACCTGATGACCGGCTCGATCGACAGCAGCCGGCCCAGGTCGATGGAGAGCCGGTCGCCGACGCGCTGCGGGTCGGCGACGAACATCACCAGCAGCAGCGTGGCCACCGCGCCCGGCACCACCGCCAGCGCCGCCACGCGTGGCCGGCCGCCCAGCAGGCCCGTGACGCCGAGCGCCAGCGCGGCCAGCCCGGCGAGCAGCGTGTAGAGGCCCGTGCTGACGTCGATGCCGCGCACGTCGTCGGAGACGCCGCCGCCGAGCAGGTCGCTGCGGGCCTCGATGCCGGCCCAGGGCATGATCGCGGTGAGCACCAGGAGGGCGGCCGCGACGGCGACGGCCAGCGCGGCGCCGCGGCGGGCGGACGTCGTCCGGGCGGGCTTGAGGTCATCGGCCACACGATCACTGTAAGCCGGGCCACCGGCCGTCACCACCCGACGCGACGGACTCGTCACCAAGCCGGCCACCCACCGCGGCGAGCGGGGGTTGAAAAGGGGGGCGACGGGGACCGGTGGTGGCCGGTGGGGCCCGAGCGATGGCCGGCGGGGTGCGGAGCCGGCGGGGTGGCGGGGTGCGGAGCGGCGGGGGCGGGGTGCGGGGTCAGGGGGTGGACAGGAAGGCGCGGGCGTTGGCGGCGGCACGGCGGTCGCCGGTCTCGTCGAAGACCTCAAGGGCGGCCGTGGCCAGCTCGCGGGCGCGCCCGGCGGCCCCCTCGGCCCGGTTGACCCCGGCCAGGGCCAGCAGCGCGTACGCGTCCAGCAGGCGGTCGCCGAGCCGTACGGCGATGCCCCTGGCACGCTCGGCGGCCGACCTCGCGTCGGCTTTGGCGCCCTGCGCCAGCCGTACGGCGGCCAGGTCGAGCAGGGTGTCGGCCTGCCGGTGGCGGTCGCCCAGCTCCGTCAGGTGCCCGACGGCCGCCAGGAGGTGCACGGCGGCCTCCTCCAGCCGGCCCGCGCGGCGCAGCACCGCGCCGAGCACGCGCTCGGCGTCGGCGGCGTCCCGCTGGTGGTCGGCCGCCTCCAGGCAGGCCAGCAGCGCCCGCTCGGCCTCCTCCAGCCGGTCCCGCTCCAGGTGCACCCGGCCCAGGCGGCGCCGGGTGTGGTTGACGTCGCGGGTGCGGCCCTGCCGCAGGAACATGCCGAGCGCCAGCCGCAGCTTCTCGTGCGCCAGGTCCCATTCGCGCTCGGCCAGGTGCAGGTCGCCCTGGCCGAGCAGGACGAGCGCCTCGCCCCGGTCGTCGCCGGCCCGCCGCGCGGACTCCAGCGCCCGCTGCGAGACCGCCCGCCAGTCGTCGAGGAACCGGTGCCGCTCCAGGTACGGCCCCAGCAGGTGCGCCAGCCGCCAGCACGGCTCGTCGAGCCCGGCGGCGTGCAGGTCGGCCACCAGGCTCACCAGGAACGGCCGCTCGGCGTCCAGCCACTCGACCGACTCCCTGATGTCCCTGGTCGCCACGGCCGTGCCGGGGTCGCCCGACACCAGCGAGAAGCGCGAGGCCCGCACCCGGGCCAGAACGAGCTCCGACACCTCGGCCAGCACGCCCGGCAGCGGCTGCTCGCGCGCGAACAGCCGGGTCAGGTCGTGCATGCGGTAGCGGATCTGGCCGGCCGCGTCCACGCCGTGCGTCTCCAGCAGGCCGGCGTCCACCAGAGCCTCGGCGCCGCCGCCGAGCCGGTCGGTGAGCCAGTCGGCGAAGTCGGGGGCCGACAGGGCGCCGAGGCCGCGTAACGTCCGCCTGGCCGGTTCTGGCAGGCCCTCGTAGCCGATGGCGAACACGCTGCGGACCGTCTGGTCGCCCGCGTGCAGCCGGTCGAGCCGCTTGTGCTCGTCCTCAAGGAGGCCCACCAGGTAGTCCACCGTCCAGTTCGGGCGGGCCGCCAGCCTGGACGCGGCGATGCGCAGCGCGATCGGCAGGCCGCCGCAGAAGCGGGCCAGCCGGTGCAGGGCCTCGTCCGCGGGCCGTCCGGAGCCGGCCACGAGCAGGGCCAGCGCGTCCTGCCGGTCGAGCACGCCGACCGACAGCCGGGTCGCGCCGGTCAGGCCGCCCAGCGACGAGCGGCTGGTCACGACCGTCGGGCAGGACGTCAGCAGCGGGCGCACCTGGGCCTCGCCGGCGGCGTTGTCCAGCAGGACCAGCAGGCGGCGGTTGGCCGTGTAGGTGCGGAACAGGCGCTCGCGCTGCTCCAGCCCGGCCGGGATGGCCTGGGCCGGGCAGCCGAGCCAGCGCAGGAAGTCCTCCAGGACGGCCGAGGGGGCCGTGGTCTCGCGCAGGTCGGCGTACAGGATGCCGTCGGGGAAGGACTCGCGGGCCCGCCAGGCGGCGTGCACGGCCAGGGCCGACTTGCCCGCGCCGGCCTGGCCGTGCACG
>NZ_JBEXYU010000040.1:0-85834 GCF_040631115.1 Nonomuraea sp. NPDC005692
ACCGGCTGGTTCGCCTCCGCGGGCGGCTACGGCCGCAACTGGGACCAGGCCACCTCCTCCGGCCCCTTCTTCTTCCTGTTCGACTCCATGCGCTCCTGGGTCCAGTACCAGTGGCAGGTCTTCACCTTCCACAACGGGCTGGAGACGTCCCATCCGTACATGTCGGAGCCGTGGCAGTGGCCGCTGCTGCTGCGTCCGGTGGCCTTCTTCTACGAGGGCAAGCAGAACGTGTGCGGGGCCAAGGACTGCTCGGAGGCGGTGCTCGGCGTGGGCACGCCGGTGATCTGGTTCGGCGCGCTGGCCGCGCTGGTGGCCCTGATCGCCTGGTACGTCTCCTCGCGCGACTGGCGGGCGGGGGCGGTGCTGCTGGCGTACGCGATGGGGTGGCTGCCCTGGTTCTACTTCGCCATCTCCGAGAACCGCACGATGTTCCTGTTCTACGCGATCCCCATGGTGCCGTTCATGATCCTGGCGCTGACGTTGTGCGCCGGGTTGCTCATCGGGCCCGCCACGCCGACGGAGACCGGGGCCATGCCGATGCGCCGCACGCTGGGGGCCGCGGTGGTCGGCGCGTACGCGCTGCTGGCTCTGATCAATTTCTGGTGGTTGCACCCGATCCTGTCCGCCGAGGTGATCCCGTACACCGAGTGGAAGGCCCGGATGCTGTTCGACAAACGATGGATCTGACCCGCTCACTGTAGGTAAACATCGGTTTCGTAGGGTAGTCGCTGTGCAAGACCCAATACGCACCGCATTCGGTCATCGTCATAGCTGGGTTCGATACGGCAAACTTCGAGGCATGAGTGCACCGGATGTCACCGCCCTTCTCGCCGAGTTGGAGCGATCTCAGCCGGACCTGGCCGAGGAGGCCAGGACCGCCGTCGAATGGTTGACGGGTGGGGAACCGCTGGAGACGGTGACCCAGCTCGACGTCTGCGAGTTCCTCTGGTACACGCTTCCGATCAAGGTCGGCCCGCTCCGGCCCGGAGGCGACCACGAACGCCTGTCCCGCTCGCTCGCACGGCTGCTGCAACTGGGCGGCATGGAACGTTACGCCGCCCTGTGCGTGTCCCCCACCACCGCGCAGATCCTGCGCACCTACGCCCAGGAGGGCGAGGACGCCGGCACCAGCGCCTACCAGAAGGCCCTGGAGGCCACGGGCGTGCTCCCGCCCGACGTGCCCGAGCTGCAGTGGAGCATGATCATGGGCCCGGAGGAGCTGGGCGCGCACGTGGCCTGCTCGGCGGCGCTCGAACTGGCGATCGTCGCCGGCGACGACATCGACCGCACCGCGCTCACCCGCCGCTGGCTCACCGAGCCCCGCGCCGAGCTGGGCGGCGACAGCTGGCTCAACCGCGTGCACGGCGAACGGCTCAACCGCTGGGTGCTCGGTCGCGGCCCGGCCAGGCGGGAGCTGGCGCAGCCGTTCGAGGTGCGCCTGTACGCGCCGGTCACCCCGCAGCCCCTGCCCGCCCTGCGCAAGCTGTTGTCCCTGGCCGCCTCCGAGGGCAGCCTGCCGCTCCGGCTGGCCCCCTCGCCCGCGGCGCTGCGGCTGCGCGAGCTGGCCGAGCGCGAGCTCGGCGCGATCAGCCGCGACGGCGCCCGGCTGGCCATCACCGACTACGGCCGGCACCTGCTGGGCTCGCCGGAGGCCATGTGGGAGGCGGTCACCCGGCTGCTGCTGGCCAGGGGTGAGCACGAGTTCGAGGTCTCGGCCCGCGAGGCCACGCTCATGCTGCTGGCCGACGGCGTCCTGATGTCCCCCGCCGAGCTGCGCGAACGGGTGGCCGAGGTGGTGGGCGGCGAGGGCTGGCACCCGGCCACGAGCCTCGAAGACGTCACCGCGCCGGTCGCCGACCTGGTCTCCCAGCTCACCGCGCTGGGCCTGGCCTACAGCGACGACCTGGTCGTCCGGATGGACCGGCCCGGCCAGTACGCGGCCCTGGCCGCGCTGCGCGCCCACGCCCTGCGCCCGCGCAAGTACGTCAGCTCTGGCTGACGGCCTTCACGGCGCGCTTGAACTCGGGGCACTCGACCAGCGGGTCGTGCTCGCACACGGCCGCGTGGCGCAGGCTGTCGCGCAGCCGGGTGAGCTGCCGCACCCGCTGGTCGACCTCGCGTTCCTTGGCGGCCATGCGCTCGCGCAACCGCGTGTCCGCCGGCCGGGCGCGCAGGAACTCGGCGATCTCCGACAGCGTGAACCCGGCGTCGCGGGCGCAGGTGATCAGCGCCAGCCGGTCGAGCGTCTCGGGCAGGTAGACGCGGCGCAGGCCGTTGCGGCCCTCGGCCTCGATGAGCCCCTTGCGCTCGTAGAAGCGCAGCGCGGACGCGGCCAGCCCGGTACGCCTGGCCACCTCGCCAATGTCGATCAACGTGTCCCGCATGCCCCGGCTCCTCGACTTGAACCACCCTTCAAGCCGGATATTAGCGGAGACCCCCCGAAGAATGGTTACGCAGCGTAGTTACGATGGACACATGGAGCTCTTTCCGGCCATGCCATTCGAAGAGTGGGCCGACACCAAGGAGACCTTTCACCGCTTCGCGCAGATCGTCGGGAAAATCCGGCTGACGGTGAGTAACCGGCGTAACCATTGGTGGCAGGTGCCGTTCCATCTGACCGGGCGCGGCCTGACGACACGTCCCATGGGCGGTCTCGCCGAGCAGCCGCTGTTCTGCGTGGACTTCGACCTCGTCCGCCACCGCCTGGTGATCGACGTGCTGGACGGCCGCAGCGCGGAGTTCAGCATGATCGGGCTGTCGGTGGCCGCCTTCCAGTCCCGGCTCTTCCAGACGCTGGCCGACCTGGGGATCCGGCCGGAGATCTGGGCGGTGCCGTACGACCTGGACGACGAGACGCCGTTCGCCGAGGACACCCGCCACGCGCACTACGACCCGATCCTGATCAACCGCTACTGGCGGATCCTGTCGCAGGTGGCGCAGCTGCTCGACCGGTTCGCCGCGGACTTCGGCGGCAAGGTCAGCCCGGTGCACCACTTCTGGCACACCTTCGACATCGCGGTCACCCGCTTCACCGGACGCCCGGCCGAGGTGCCGGAGGAGGCCGACCCGGTCACGCGCGAGGCGTACAGCCGGGAGGTGATCAGCGCGGGGTTCTGGTTCGGCGACAAGGAGCGGCCCTGGCCGGCGTTCTACTCCTACACCGCGCCGGAGCCGAAGGGGCTGGAGCTGGAGCCGCTGCTGCCCGAGCAGGCCGAGTGGCTGCCCGCGCGCGGCAGCCATCTGGCCGTGCTGCGCTACGACGACGTGCGGGCCATGGGTGATCCCGTGGCCGGCGTGCTGGAGTTCCTGCAGAGCGCCTACCAGGCCGGGGCCAAGCTGACCCACCTGGACGCCGAGGAGCTGGCCTGCCCCGGCGGCATCACCGACCCGTACTACGTGAAGAACCGCCCGGCGTGAACGACGCGAAAGCCCGCCCTCCGGAGAGGGCGGGCTTCCACGTGTGCGTGTACCGGTGTGCAGGTCGCCTCTCGGCGAAAGGCACAACGCGGCTCCAGCCGAACGGTAGTCCGCGAAGGCAATAGGTGAGGCCCGGGGACACTGGACACACCGGCCACGGTCTATGTAACGGGGGCTCCCCCAGGAACATTCCCCGCGTTTCCCCCGATTCCGCTCAGGCCCGGACGGCGGCCGGCTGCCGGGACGGGAGCCCGTTCTCGCGGACCAGCAACAGGACGGCGAAGGCCAGCAGGCCCGCGACACCGCCGGTCCAGGCGACGGTGGAGCCCACGGCCGCCGCACCGACCTGCGCGCCGATGAGCGACTGGGCGCAGGCCAGGCCGAAGGAGCCGCCGAGCTGCTTCGACAACGCCGAGCCCGCGGTGGCCGTGCCCATGTCGGCGTGCGGGACGCTGCTCTGCGTGGCGATGGTGAGCCCGCCCATGGCCGGGCCCGTGCCGAGACCCACGAGCAGCAGCCAGACCCCGACCAGGTACGGCGAGGTGCGCGGGCCGAGCGCGGCGAAGGCGATGGTGCCGGCGGTGACCAGCGCGGCCCCGGTCAGCAACACCGGCCTGGTCCGGCCGGAACGCAGCACGAGGACGGCCGTCAGCCGGTTCCCCGCGATCATGCCCACCAGCATCGGGAGCAGCAGCAGGCCGGAGACCGTGGCCGAGTAGGCGCGTACGTGCTGGAGGTACAGCGGCAGCAGCACGCCCGCGGGCAGCCCCGCCACCTGGAAGAAGAACCCGCCCGCGAGCAGCGCCGCGTACGTGCGGCGGCGCATCAGCCGCGGCGGCAGCACCGGCGTGTCCGCCCGCCGCTCGACGGGGACGAGCGCGACCAGCAGCGCCACCCCGCCGAGCAGCGAGCCGAGCACGGCCGGGTCGCTCCAGCCGCGGCCGGTGTTGCCCTTGAGGCTCAGGCCGACCAGCACCAGCGACAGGCCCGCGGTGAGCAGCGCGATCCCGGCCGCGTCGAGCCTGCCCGAGCTGCGCGGCGGGCGCCGGTCGGGCAGGAGCAGCGCGATCAGCGTGGCCGCGAGCGCCCCGGCGGGCAGGTTGACCAGGAACGCCCAGCGCCAGCCCGCGTGGTCGGCGAGCAGGCCCCCGAGCAGCGGCCCGCCGACCATGCCGACGATCATCATGGCGGCCAGCAGGGTCTGCATGCGGATCAGGCCCTCCGTCCGGTGCGGCGGATGCAGGTCGCGGATCAGGGCCATGCCCAGGGTGAGCAGCGCGCCCGCGCCGACCCCCTGGACGGCCCTGCTGACGATCAGGACCTCCATCGAGCCGGCGAGCCCGCAGGCCAGGGAGCCGGTCAGGAAGATCGCGATGCCGGAGAGGAGGAGGCGGCGGCGGCCGTACAGGTCGGAGAAGCGGCCGTAGATGGGGACGCTCACCGACGAGGTGAGCAGGTAGGCGGTGATCAGCCAGACGTACCAGGAGGTGGTGCCGCCGACCTGCGCGACGATGCGCGGGAGCGCGGTGCCGACGACGGTGCCGTCGAGCATGCCCAGGAAGGCGCAGCCGAGTAAGGCGAAGGTGACCGCCGTGCGGCGGCGGGGCGCGAGGTCCTCGTAGAGGTCGGTCAAGGGCGTTCGCCCGCCCCGAGCGCGCCGTTCAGGAACAGGTCCACCAGCTCTTCCGAGCTCAGCGGGGACGGGCCGCGGCCGGCCGCCATCACCATGAACTGGAACGCCTCGGCCAGGCGCTCGGGGGCCAGCCTGAGCCGGTCGCGCTCGGGCTCGAACAGCCCGGCCAGGGCCTCGCGGGAGGCCGCCATCGACTGCTCCCGCCCGGACACGGGCCGCCCGCCGCCCTCGGCGGCTCGGGCCTCGCCTCCGGGGTCGGGGCGGTGCAGGCCGCCGGTGGTGGCCAGGGCGCCCGCGACCGCGCCCATCCTGGCCAGGTAGCCGCGCAGCGCCTCGGCGGCCTCCACCAGCCGGTCGCCCAGCGGCAGGTCGAGGGAGATCGCGGACACGTGGGCGAGGGTGTCGTCGGGGCGCAGCGCCTCGGCCATGCAGGCGGCGAGCAGCGCCTCCTTGTCGCCGAAGGCGCGGAAGATCGTGCCCTCGCCGATGCCGGCCGCGCGGGCGACCTGGGCGGTGGTCACGGAGGTGCCGTACTCCACCACCAGGGGGAGGGCGGCCTTCACGATCATCTCGCGGCGTCGTTCCGGGCTCATCGCCGGCGCTCTCCGCCGGCTCGTCTCGTTCGTCATGCCTTCACAGTACGGAGTGAGTACTCACTCCGTCAAGGGCACGAGTGTCGCCGTGGCACCATCGAAGGCGTGCCTTTCGCCATGACGACGGGCGGCGTCAAGCTGTCCTACCAGGTCCGCGGCAGCGGCCCCGCGCTCGTGCTGCTCCAGGGCCAGGCCAACGACCACCGCTGGTGGGACCCGGTCCGCGACGACTTCGACCGCGCCCACCGCACGATCACCTTCGACTACCGCGGCACCGGCGACAGCGACAAGCCCGACGAGCCCTGCACCACCCGCGGGTTCGCCGAAGACGTGCTGACCGTGCTCGACGAGCTGGGTGTCGCCCGCGCCGACGTCTACGGCACGTCGATGGGCGGCCGGGTGGCCCAGTGGCTGGCCGCCGACCATCCCGGCCGGGTGGGGGCGCTGGTGCTCGGCTGCACCTCACCCGGCGGCGTCCACGGCCTCGAACGCGGCGCCGACGTGCGCAGGGCGCTCGCGCAACCCGACCGGGCCGCCGCCGGGCGGGCGCTGCTGGAGCTGATGTACACGCCGGGCTGGCTGGCCACGCATCCGGGGCCGTACCGGACGGTGGGCGATCCGGGCATGCCCGCCCACGCCCGCCGCCGCCACCTGGCCGCCAGCGCCGGGCACGACGCCTGGGCCGTGCTGCCCGGCATCACCGCGCCGACGCTGGTCGTGCACGGCACCGACGACGTGTTCAACCCGGCCGCCAACGCCCCGCTGCTGGCCGGGCGGATCCCGGGGGCGGAGCTGCGGCTCATCGAGGGGGCGCGGCACGCCTACTTCGAGGAGTTCCGGGAGGTGGCGAGCCCGCTGGTGCTGGAGTTCCTGGCGCGCTCGCGCGGGTGAGGCGGGCGGCCAGCCCTTGCAGGTGTGCGACGAGCTCGGGCGGCTCGTGCGCCTCGAACTCGCAGCCGAGCGTGATCAGCCGGAAGGCCAGCCAGTCCAGGGTGTCGGCGGAGGCGCGCAGGAGGCAGGTGTCCGCGTCCAGCGGGGTGACCTCGCCGGGGATCACGCGGGCCACGGCCTCGGCGGGCGCGTGCAGGGTCACGACCGCCTCGTACGTGGGCGCGCCCGAGTAGAGCTTGGCGGCGACGTACGCGGCGGGGTCCGCCGGCTCGATCGTGGTGATCCGGGCGCCCGTGGCCCGTACGTCGTCGATGCGGTCGACGCGGAAGAGCCGCCGGTCGTCCCGGTCGTGGTCGTGGGCCAGCAGGTACCACCGCCGCCCGGCGGCCACCAGCCGGTACGGGTCCACCAGCCGGGCACTCCGCGCGCCGTCGGCCGCCAGGTACCGGAACCGCACCCGTTCACGGTTGGCGACGGCCATGGCCAGCGTCGTGAGCCGGCCCGGATCGACGTCGAACCCCTCGGCGCCGGGCAGCGGGACGGTCGCGGCGCCGAGCGAGGCCACCCGGTGGCGCAGCCGGGACGGCAGCACCTGCTCCAGCTTGGCCAGCGCGCGCACCGACGCCTCCTCGATGCCCTGCACGGGATGCCGGGCCGCGGTGACCAGGCCCACGGCGATGGCGACGGCCTCCTCGTCGTCCAGCAGCAGCGGCGGCATGGCCGCGCCCGCGACCAGCCGGTAGCCGCCGTCCGCGCCCATGGCGGCCACCACCGGGTAGCCGAGGTCGCGCAGCCGCTCGACGTCGCGCCGGACCGTGCGGCGGCTGACCCCGAGCCGTTCGGCCAGCTCGCCGCCCGGCCATTCGCGCGGGGTCTGGAGCAGGGACAGCAGGCTCAGCAACCGCAAGGACGTCATGCGCCCAAGAATGCCGCCCATGTAGGACAGGAATTGACCTACTGGCCTCATAACGTCGTCTCGACGCACCGATCGAGGAGGCACATCATGACCGTCAACCCCATCCCCGAGGGCTACACCAGCGTGACGCCGTGGATCGTCTCGCGGGACACCGCCGGGCTGATCGACTGGCTCGAAGCCGCCTTCGACGCCGTCGAGCTGGGCCGGATGACCGGCCCGGACGGCGAGGTCCAGCACGCCGAGGTGCGGATCGGGAACGCCGTGGTGATGCTGTTCGACGCCCGGCCCGAATGGCCCTCGACACCCGGCCTGCTCCGCCTGTACGTGCCCGACGCCGAGGCCGTCCACCGCCGCGCGGTCGAGGCGGGCGGCACGTCCGTCACCGACGTCACGCACCTGTTCTTCGGCGACCTCGTCGGCCGGGTGCGCGACCTCTGGGGCAACCTGTGGTGGATCCAGACCCACGTCGAGGACGTCTCCGCCGAGGAGGCGGAGCGCCGGCTGGCCGACCCCGGGTTCGTCAGGGCGATGGAATACGTCCAGAGCGCGGAATTCTTCCCCGGGCGGTGAGCGCGGCGATCGCCGGCAGCGGGAAGAGCAGCAGGTAGAGGTTGGGGATCCACCAGGCGGGCGAGAAGTCGCCGCGCAGCGTCCAGAACGCGATCGCCATCAGCCCCGAGGCCGCCGTCAGCACCAGCGAGACCAGCATCAGCGTCTCGCCCGCGGGCGAGCGCCGGCGCAGCAGCCACAGGCTGGTCAGGCCGGTGGCGCTGGCCAGGAGGTCGATCCAGAGGAACGACCAGTTCCAGTCGGCCATCAGCGGATCGGCATAGTCGGCGAAGGCCCATTCGGGCGGGATCAGGCCGAGGCCGGTGACCGTGAAGTAGGCCACGAAGCCGAGATCCGTCAGCACCATCAACGCCTTAGTCGCGCGCAGCACGGTCGATGGCCTCCATCAGGTAGCGGCGGGCGGGTTCGTGCAGGCCGGGGCCGGGTTCGCCGAGGCCGAGCAGGCGGGCGGCCCACCAGCCGTCCACCGCCAGCCGGACGGCTGTCGCGGCGGCCGGGTCGATGCCGTCGTCGGCCAGCCGGGCCTGCCAGGCCGCGAACCGCTCGCGCAGCGGCTCCAGCCCGGCCGGGTCGACCAGCACGCCCGCCAGGAGCGCGACGGTGACCCGGTCGGCCGGGACGCAGGCGCTGTGCCGCTCGGGGATCGTGGCCCGCACGTACGCCCGCAGGAAGTCGCCCGGCCGGCCGCCGGCCGCCGCCAGCGCCTGGTCGAAGGCGTCGGTCAGCCGCGCGACCATGGCGGCGACCAGGGCCTGCTTGGTCGGGAAGTGGTAGAACAGGCCGCCCTTGGAGACGCCCGCCCGCCGGGCGACCGCCTCCAGCGTCAGCGACTCCGCGCCTTCCGTCAGCAGCACGTCGGCGGCGGCGTCGAGCAGCCGGTCCTTGGAACTGGGTCGTGGCATGGCCGTTACTGTACCGGCTGACCGGTATAGTTTCGAGCCGATCCGTCCCGCGCATAACCTCGTCCGACCCCGAGATCCGACATCCGCACCCGGCCGATCGGAGCGAGCTCATGGATCATGTCGCGCACTTCCACCGGGAGGTGCGGGCGTTCGAGGCGGCCGCGCGGCGGGCGACCTCGGCGGGCGGCGCGCCCCTCGTGCCGTCCTGTCCCGGGTGGTCGGTCGCCGACCTGGTCATCCACCTGGGCGCGGTGCACCGGCACGTGCACGCGGTCATCGACGACCGTCTTCCCGGACTGCCCGACCCCGCCGACGTCGCCGTGCTCGGCCTGCCGGCGGACTTCGGCGACTGGCCCCACCCCGACCGCGCGCCCAACACCGGGCCGGTGCCCCCGGCCGTGCTCGACTGGTTCGCCGAGGGCGCCGCGCGTCTCGGAGCGCGCTTCTCCGCCGCCTCCCCCGACGACCCCGCCTGGACGTGGTCCGCGGCGCAGACCGTCGGGTTCTGGCAGCGTATGCAGGCCATCGAGGCGGCCGTCCACCGCTGGGACGCCGAGAACGCGCTCGGCCCGGCCGCCCCGATCGACGCCGCGTTCGCCGCCGACGCCGTCACCCAGGTCTTCGAGGTGATGGCCCCGGCCCGCCGCTCCTGGACGCAGGCCCCGCCCGGCGAGGGCGAGCGCTACCTGTTCCGCCAGAGCGACGGGCCAGGGAGGTGGGCGGTGTGCTTCGACGGCGACGACGTCCGGCTCACCGGCGACTCAAAGGGCGCGGTCGAGCTCGCCGGAACGGCCTCCGACCTGCTACTGCACCTGTGGCACCGGCTGCCCGCCGACCGGCTCGACGTACGCGGCGACCGGGCCCTGCTCGACCGCTACTTCACGCTCGTCCCACCCGTGTGAGCCTGCTCTCGGCCTCACGCCTCCCCGCCGAGGCGCTCGACCACCACCCCACCCGGATGCAGCGGCAGGCGGCGCCCGGACATGCGGTGCAACGGCAGCCGGACGAGCACCGGATCGGTCAGCTCCGGCCAGGGCGCGCCGGTCAGCCGTTCCAGCCGCCCGGCCTCCTCCCGATCCCGGACGACCTCCGCGACGCCGGTCACCAGCACGCTCCACCCGGTGCGCATGGCCGGCTCCATGTCGTCGATCTCGAACGCCATCGGCACACGGTGCTCGATCGCCTCCAGGATGCGGCCGGGCGGGATCCGGAACACGACGGTGTCGGCGTCGAGCGTGAAGTTCACCGGCAGCACGATGATCGTGCCGCCCGGCCGCGCCCACGCCACCCGGCCCACGGGGACCGTGGACAGCAGCGTCAGGCACTCCTCGCGACTCATCGTCCGGATGCCCCCCAGATCCATGCCGTCCATCCTCTCACCTGGGCGGACGCTTCCTCGCGGCAGGCTCGCGGGCGGTGGCGAGCATGGAGTCGAGCGCCTCCCGCGAGGCCGCCAGGCGGCTGATCTCGCCGCTGATGCGGGCGCGCTCGCGGTTGAGGTTGTCCATCATCTCGGGGCAGGAGGAGGGCACCATGTCGGCGCCGTCGTCATGGACGCAGTGCAGCACCCTGGTGATGACCGACGTGGGCAGGCCGGCGTCGAGCAGCGCGCGGATGTGGCGCACCTCCGCGACGTCGGTCTCGGCGTACTCGCGGTAGCCGTTCGGCAGGCGCAGCGGTTTGAGCAGGCCCTGGTCCTCGTAGTAGCGCAGCAGCCTGCGGCTCACTCCGGTCTGCCGGGCGAGATCGCCGATTCGCATGGAACCTCCGGGTTGACCTTCACATGGATGTGACCCTTTATCGTGCCCATTGTCGCCAATACAGATGGGAGATGAAGGTGTCCGGAGCAGTGATCATCGCAGCGGGGCCGGGGATCGGGCAGGCGGTGGCGCGCCGGTTCGCCGCCGAGGGGCTGCCGGTCGGCCTGATCGCGCGCAGCGCGCGGACGGTGGAGTCGGCGGCGGCGTCCCTCACCGCGTACGGGGTGCCGGTCGCCACGGCGGTCGCCGACAGCACCGACGAGGACGCGTTGCGCGCCGCGCTCGACAAGACGGCCGCCGAGCTGGGCCCGCCCGACGTCGTGGTCTACAACGCCGCGATCGTCCAGGCCGACCGGCCCGGGGAGCTGCCGGCACGGGCCCTGCTCGACGCGTACGCGGTCAACGTCGTCGGGGCGCTCACCGCCGCCGCCCACGTGGCGCCGGGGATGGCCGGGCGCGGCGGCGGCACGTTCATCGTCACGGGCGGCATGCCGTACCCCAAGCCGGACTACGTGAGCCTGTCACTGGGCAAGGCCGGCGTCCGGACCCTGGTGACGCTGCTCGACCAGGAGTACGGCGCGGACGGCGTGCACGTGGCCAGCGTCACGGTGGCCGGCGTGGTCGCCCCCGGCACCGCCTTCGACCCCGACGACATCGCCGAGCACTACTGGCGCCTGCACACCCAGCCCCGCGACCAGTGGGAACACGAGGCCCAGCACCTCGGCACCTGACCCCTCACCAGGCGGCGACCGCCGATCGCCCCTCTCTCGGCTGCGTGCTGCCCGGATCGATCGGCATCGAAGACGCCGATCCGTCAGCGAGAGTGACCCGGTAGGCGCGCCAGTCGTGCGTGTAGATCAGGTGCCGACCGCTGCCGTCGATGCTGAGCCGCAGACCCGGCGGCGCGCCCTGGGGCACCGCCAGCCGTGCCACGAGCTGCGGCTCCCCACCGTCCAGAGACAGCCGGTCGACGTTGTGCCCGGCCGTGTAGAGCAGCGCGCCGCCGTCGGGCGTGAAGGCGATCGACTGCGGCAGCGGCACCTCCATGGACGACCGGAGCAGCCGCGACGCCTTCCGCAGGTCGGACCCGCCAGCGGCCAGGTCGAGCAGGCCGATCCCCCATCCGAGCCCCACTGTTGCCACGTGGCGCCCATCCGGCGCCCAGGCCAGGCCCATGAGTTTGCCGTAGGTGGTCCATTCGTGGCGCCGGCCGGTGGCGACGTCGAGGACGGCCACTTTGGTGCCGCCTCCGGCGAGGTCACAGGCGTAGGCAAGTCTGGTGCCATCGTGGCTCAGCGCCAGCGCCACGACCCGATCGAGCTCGGGCTCGGCCTCTGGCACGAGCCGCGGCTCACTCGGCCGCCCGTTCTCGTCCAGCCGGACGAGGAAAAACCGGAACGGCTTGCCGATGGCCCCCCCGGCCAGCGCGAACGTACGGTTGTCCGGCGCGGCGGCAACCAGTTCCCAGCCGGAGGGGCCCGCCTTGGGCCGCGGCACGGCTGCCACGAACGAACCGGTGGCGGCGTCGTTGACGACGGGCGGCACCTGCGCGGGCTCCCCGCTCGGGGAAGGGCCGGACGAAACACCAGGCGCCCCCACGGTGACGAAGAAGCGCGGCGGGCCGGCCGCCTTCAGGGGCGCGCCCGTCGCCATGGGCTCGGTCAGCGCGGCGACCGGAACCCCCGTCGGCGTGACCGGCCCGGTCGCGCTCGGAGTGGGCCGGGCCGGGACCGGCGTCGGCCCGACCGCCGGGGCGTCCGTGGCGACGTGGGGCATGGCCGGCGCCAGGCTGGACGACGGCGGCGCGGACGGGTCGTTCATCAGGGACACCCGCTGGGTCGCCGGGTCGGCGCAACCGCCGGTCAGCGTGAGCACGATCAGGCCCGCTAAAGCCACCTCCGTACGGGATCGCATGCCTCGATCGTGCCACAGCGACCGCCTACCCGGCGGGCGGACCGGCGGCGATCGCCATCCGGTTCCAGACGTTGATGGCGGCGATCGTCCACAGCAGGTGGGCCAGGCCGGTCTCGTCGAAGTGCTCGCGGGCCGCGTCGAACACCTCCTCCGGCACCCCGGCCTCGGCGATCCTGGTCATCGACTCGGTGAGCGCCAGCGCCGCGCGTTCGGGCCCGGTGAACAGGGTGCTGTCGCGCCAGAGGGCGAGGGTGCGCAGGCGTTCCTCGTCCTCGCCCGCCTCCAGGGCGGCGCGGGTGTGCATGCCGAGGCAGACCGCGCAGCCGTTGAGCTGCGAGGCCCGCACCCGGACGAGCTCGGCGAGCGCGGGATCGAGCTCCCGGCTCGCGGCGGCGTCGAAGCGGGCCATCGCGGAGTGCACGCCGGGCGCGGCGCCGTGCAGGTCGATGCGCATCACGCCACCTCCAGGGGACGGCGGCCCTGCACGGAGTAGGTCACGCACGAGGTGGCGCGGAAGTCCGGATGGGCCAGCAGCGCGCGCACGCCGGCGAGCTGCCGGTCGGTCAGGCCCTCCTCGGCGAACCGGTCGCGCAGGTGCCTGGTGTGGTGGGCGACCAGCCGCGCCCCCGGCGAGCGCGCGTCCCACAACTCCACCCGGGGCCTGGGGTCGACGCCGGTCAGCCCGGCCCGCCGCATCGCCGCCGCCGCGTGACGTCCCCAGGCCACGTCCACCCCGGCGCGCGTCATCACGCGGATCTTGGCACGCATGAACGTCTCGTAGAGCTCGGCCGAAGCCGGGTCGGGCATCAGCAGCCCGGGGCCGTAGGTGATGTCGAACTCGTCGAGCTGCAGCACGCCGCCCGGCCGCAGCGCCCGGACGAGCCGGTCCAGCACGGCCAGCCGCTCCGGCAGGAGCAGCAGCACCAGCCGCGCGTGCACCACGTCGAACGCGGCCTCCGGCAGCGGGTCGCGGACGATGTCGTGCCTGACCACCTCCAGCCGGGGGGCCACGGGCTCGAAGGCGGGCTCGATGTCGGTGGCCAGCACGCTCCCGGCCGATCCGACCCGGCGGGCCAGCCACTCCGCCACGCTGCCGCCGCCCGCGCCCACCTCCAGGCACCGCATGCCGGGACCGACGCCCGCCTCGGCCAGGCGTTCGATGGTCATCGGGTCGTAGGCCAGCTCCAGGCAGCGGTGCTGCTCGGCGACGTGGTCGCGGCGCTCGCCGAACACGTAGGCGGCCCGGCTCATCGGCCGCTCCTCATCGGGCTGCGCGGGACGGGCACCGCCGACCGCGCGGCCAGCCGGGTGAGGGTGGCGGCGCAGACCTTGCCGGTCGGGCCGAGCGGCAGTTCGGGCAGCCAGAGGAACCGTTCGGGGAGTTTGCGCCGGTCCAGGCCGCGTTCCTCACGCAGGTAGACGATCAGCTCGGCCGGGGACGGCGGTCTCGCGCCGGGCCGCGGCGACACGCAGGCGCACATGCGCTCCCCCAGGTCGTCGTCCGGCACCGGGACGCAGAAGGCGTCGGCGACGTCGGGATGGGCGCTGAGCTCGCGTTCGACCTCGGCCGGGGAGATGCTGAGGCCGCCGCGCATCACGACGCGCTTGATCCGGTCGAGGACCCACAGCGTGCCGTCGGGGTCGAGGCGGCCCAGGTCGCCGGTGCGGACCCAGCCGCCGGGGGCGCGGTAGCGGTCGTCCAGGTCGGGGGCGGCGACGTAGCACAGGGGGGTCATCGGGCCGAGTGCCCAGATCTCGCCCGGCTCGCCCGGCGGCACCGGCTCGCCCTCGGCGTCCCGGATCGTGATCTCGGCGACGGCCGGGTCCGGGGTTCCGGCCAGGCCGGGGGCCCACCGGTCCGGGGTGCGGCCGGTGTGGCAGTTGACGCCGTCGGTGGAGCCGTACACGTTGACGAGCGGCACGCCGAAGCGGCGGGCGCACGCCTGCCTGGCCTCGCCGTGCAGGGGCTGGGCGCTGGTGACGACGCGGCGCAGCGACGACAGGTCGGCCTCGGCCGCCGAGTCGGCCATGCGGCGCAACATCGTCGGGACGCCGTACAGGTGGGTGGGGCGGTGCCGCTCGACGGCGCGCAACGCGTCGGCGGCGTCGAAGCGGGCGCGCAGGATCAGCGTGCCGCCGTGCCGGGCCAGCAGGACGGAGGTGCCGCAGGAGCCGTACGAGGAGGCCAGCGAGACCAGCAGCAGGTTGCGCGTGGGCCCGTCCTCGCCCAGCACGGCCCGCAGGTAGGCGCCCCGGCCGCCGGCCATGGCGTTGTGGGAGTAGGCGACCATCTTCGGCTCGGACTCGGTGCCGGAGGAGAGCAGGATGCGGGCGGGCCACTCGGCGGCCGGGCACGCGGGCCGCCACCCGCGGACGTCCCGCTCGGCCACCTCGTCGAGCGATCGGGTGCCCGGCATGGGCGGGCCGAACGTCCACGTCTGCGCCAGGTACGGCAGCCCGGCCCGCAGCCCCACGGCCAGCTCGGGCACGGTGATGAGCGCGGCCGCCCGCGACCGGTTCAGCAGGCCCGCGATGTCGCGCCGCCCCCGCGTGTGCGGGATGGGCAGGACCACCGCGCCGACGGCGGCCACCGCCAGCTCGGCCACCACCGCGTCGCGCCCGTTGGGCAGCAGGACGGCGACGATGTCGGCCGGTCCGCGCCCGGCGGCGGCCAGTGCGGCGGCGGCCCGGCGCACGCGGGCGTCCAGCGCGGCGAAGTCGTGCGAGCCGGTCTCGTCGGCGACCGCCTCACGCTCCGGCGTGCGCCGCACGTGCCGGCTGAACAGGCTGTACAGGTCCAGGTCGGGGCACAGGCCGCGGGCGGTCCATGCCGCGCGCACGCCTGCGGGCACGCGGTCGGCCAGGACGATCCCGTTGGCCGACGTCCAGGGCAGGGGGTCGGTACGCATTCAGAGGGCCTCCTCGTGGCGGGGGGCTGGCACGAACGTCCAGGGGGCACGGCTGTAGGCGGCTTGCGGGGTACGGTCGAGCACCCGGTCGAAGGCGGGGTCGTCGGCCATGGCGGCCAGATCCGTCACGGGGGCGGTCTCCCGGCTCGCCGGGGCCATTCCGGGCGGGCCGGCGCGCAGCAGGCGGGCCGCGTCCATGAGCGCCGTCCCGGCACGTACGCCGGCGCCGGTGCGGGCGCGGGCCACCAGGGCCGCGACGACGGCTTCGGCGCTGATCAGCGCGCCCAGCACGTCGGTGAGCGTCATCAGGGACGGCGCGGGCTGCTCGCCGGGTCCGGCCAGCCGCGCCGCCACCCCGCTGTAGGCCTGCACCAGGTAGTCGGTGCCCATGGGCTGCGGCGGGGGCAGCGCCTCGGCCCATCCCCCGGCCTGCGCGTACACCAGGGACGGCCGCATGGGCGCGAGGTCGTCGTGGTCCAGCCCGTACGAGCAGGCCCGGCCGGGCGGCCAGTTGTGCAGGAAAACGTGGGCGCAGGCGATCAGGCGCAGGGCGGCCCGGCGTCCGGCGCCGGACTTGAGGTCGGCTTCGAGGGCGCGTTTGCCCCGGTTGAGCGCGAGGAACCGGGCCGAGGTGGGCCCCGCCATCGGCGGCACGCCGCGCAGCGGGTCCCCGCCGGGCGGCTCCAGCCGTATGACGTCCGCGCCGAGCAGGCCGAGCACGTGCCCGGCCAGCGGCCCCTGCACCCGGTTGGTGGACTCCACGACGAGCAGCCCGAACAGCGGGCTCAGGGCGTCCCGGGCGAGCGGCGGCAGGCCGGCCGGCTCCCCGGCGGCGGCCTCGGTCAGCGCGCGCAGCCGCCACGGCGAGGTGGGCGGGGGCGCCAGCGGCGCGTCCGCGTCCCGCACGGGGAGCACGCTGACACCGGCGTCCGCGGCGGCCGCCACGACGTCCCGGTAACCGGCGACGGCGGCCGTCCTGCCCAGGCCGGACGGCAGCGTGCAGGTCGCCGTCGCGAACCGCTGCTGGAACGGCGGCCAGCCCGCCGCCGCGGCCCGCGGCTCGGCGCCGAGCAGGTCCCAGAACCGCCGCCAGCACTCGGCGTCGAACGTCTCTATCTCGAACCGCACGCCGTCCGCCGACCGGAACGGCGGCACCCGCCCCTCTCCCCGGGACGGCATGCCGCCCGCGGAGAGGGGCGGGTCGGAGCGTTCACAGGTGGCGACCGCGATGTACTGGGTGAGCGCGAGCAGCGCCGCCTGCGCGACGGACGTGCGCGCCGCCAGGGCGGGCCCGCCCCGCAGCAGCGCGAGCAGCACCGCCGTGAGCGCCTGGGCGGTGAGCACCCCCGCGCACACCGACGCGTAGTCCAGGCGCAGCGTCCTCGGCCCGCCGGTGGCCCGCCCGTGCACGTGGGCGATCCCGCAGGCCGCCTGCACGTCGCGCTCGTCCGCCATCGGCACCCCGACCGGCCCCGACCAGCCGATCCCGCACTCCGGCAGCGCCTCCCCCGGCCTGCCGAACGGCGCGGACGCGACCCCCAGCCACCCGGCGGGCGCCCCGTCCGGCGGCGGCGCGCCGTCGAACCGGACCTCGCAGCCCAGCGCGCACAACCGCTGGACGGCCACCCGCAACGCGACCGACTCGCCGCGCGCCCGCACCACCACGCCCGCCAGCGGCCAGGCGACAATCTCCCGCTCGGCGACGGACCGGCCGGCGGCCCGCGATCCCGGCCTCACGTCCACCGCCCGGTGCCGTAGGTGTCCGGGGTCTCGCCCAGCAGCTCGCGCAGCGCCGTTCTGCGGACCTTGCCCGTGCCGGTGCGGGGGACCTGGTCCCAGGTGATCACCACGGGGTCGGCCAGCTCGGGCAGGTCCGCGACGGCCCGCCGCCACGCGTCGCGGTCGAGGCCGCCGTCCTCGGTGACCACGACCGGCACGGAGGGCCGTCCGGGAACGCCCAGGATCACGCACTCCAGCACCCCGGGCAGCCGGTCGTCGATCACGTCCTCCAGCTCCACGCAGCTCGCGCCCGGGATCGTGTCGGTCTCCCGGTCCACGAACCGCACCCGGCCGGTACGGCTGAGCGCCCCGACGTCCCCGGTGTGCCACCACCCTCCGAGCCGTTTGCCCAGCCACCGGTCCTGCTCGCCGACGTACCCGAGGCACAGGGCCTTGGTGCGGCAGACCACGAGCCCGCTCGCGCCGCGCGGCAGCGGACGCAACGTCTCGCGGTCCACCACCCGCAGCCGGGTCCGCGTGGGCACCGGACGCCCGAGGTCGCGCGTGGTCGGGTGCCGGCCGTCGCCGTCCGCCATGGACCTGCGGGTGAGCAGGCGGAAGGTCAGCGGCCCGGTCTCGCTCTGCCCCCAGCCCTGCATCCACACCGGCCGCCGGCGCCGGGTGGCGTTCAAGAAGGCGCGCACGGTGGGCGGGTGCACGGCGTCGAACGTGCTGATGTACAGGCGTACCCGCGCGAACGGGCCGGCCTCGCCCAGCGTGCGCCGCTGCCACCGCACGTACGTGGCCGGCAGCGCCTCCAGCGTCGTGGGCCGGTGCCGGGCCAGGAACGGGCCGGCCTCCTCCCAGCCGGGTGCGGAGACGGCCAGCACCTTGGCGGGGCCGAGCCACAACACGCTCGCGGTCCAGGCCAGGGCCCGCCCGTGGGCGAAGGAGATGGCGCTCGCCACGACGTCGTCCGGACGGCTGCCCAGCACCGGCCACCGATGGGCCTCGAACCCGGCCAGGCGGCGCAGCAGCGTACGGGTGGAGTGCACGACGAGTTTGGGCACCCCGGTCGTCCCCGAGGTGTGCATGACGGCCAGCGGATCGTCCAGCGCGGGCCGGTGCACCGGCGGCACGGCCCAGCCGCGCACGTCGTCCAGCGACAGCAGCCCGTCGGCCGTGCCGTCGACGACCAGGGTGCGCGGCGCGTGGAAGGCCAGGCCGGGCCGGGCGGCGAGGGCGGAGTCGGTGACGAGGAGCGCGGGCTCCAGCCGTTTGAGCAGGATCTCCAGCACGTCGGGCGGCAGGTCGGCGGACAGTGTGGCGGGCACCGCACCGATGCGCGCGGCCGCGCAGGACAGCAGCACGTAGTCCCAGTGGTTGCGCTTGACGACGGCGACCCGGTCACCGCGGCGCGCGCCGGCGGCTGCCAGCCAGCCGGCCGCCTCCCTGACCAGCTCTGCCAGGTCCGGCAGGTCGAGGTCGGTGCCGAGGTGGGGGGCGATGTCCAGAGGGCGGCTCACGTGCACGCCGGTCCTGCGGCCGCGTTCGGCGAGGTCGTCGAAAAGGGTGCCCAACTCCATGGGCCGGGTGAAGAAGGCCATCTGCTTTCTCTCCATGCGCGTACGTCGTTGACAGGCGGGCGGGCGGCTACGACAGGCGGGCGAGCACCCGCGCGGCGGCCTGCTCCCCCGCCGCGACCGCGCCTTCGCTGCACGGCCGCAGGGCGACCCAGTCGCCCGCGTAGTCGACCGCCGCCCCGGGACGCCCCTCGAACGCCGCCCGCAGCGCCAGCGCCCGCGGCGTCGCCTCCGGCAGCCCGTGCGGGAACCGGTGCACGTGGAAGCGGGCCACCCGGCCGGCCAGGCCGGGCACGAACCGCTCGGCGCGTCCGACGAGCTGGTCGGCGACCTTGTCGTCGCTCTCCCCGATGAGCGCGGCCGTGCCCTGCGGCGAGGTGATGAGCGAGATGAGCCCGGTACCGGCGGGGGCCCGGCCCGGGTGCTTGTGGTGGTCGACGGTGATCACGTTGAGCACGGGGTCCTCGGCCGCGGGCACGAGCGTGGCGAACCCGCGCCAGCCTGGCGCCGCCGGCCGGGAGAGGACGAGGCTGAGCCGCAGCATGGGCGCGTACGTGCACGCCTCCAGGTACGCCCGCTCCGCCGGCGGGGCGCCGGGGTGCAGCCGGGCCGCCACGGGCGCGGGCACGGCCAGGACCGCCGCCCGCGCGCTCACGCTCCCCCGCGGCGACTCCAGCCGCACCCCTCCCGGGCACGGGACCACCCCTGTCACTTCGTGCCCGGTGACCACGTCGAGCCCGGCGGCGAGCACCCTGGCCAGGGTGTCCATGCCGTCTCGGTAGGTGTGCCAGGTGTTCGTGCTCCCGGTGCTCGTCAGGTGCTCGGCGAACACCGCGGCGGACGAACGCCCGGCGTCCCAGCCGAAGAACCCGGCGACCAGCGGCTCGACGAGGAACGCGCGCAGGTCGGGATGGTACTTCCCGACCAGGTCGGCGACGGTGGCCTCCGGGCCAGGACGGCTGCGGGCCAGGCGGAGCCGGAGGCGTACCAGGTCGAGCCGGGCGCGCGGCGGCAGGCCCGCGCCGGTGAGCAGCCCGAGCGGGCGGCCGACGTGCGGATGGACCCGCCCGTCGCGCCACACGCCGACGGCGTCGGGCACCCTCGGCACGGCCGCCGCGTCGAGGCCGACCGCCCTGATCAGCCGCCAGGTGGCCGGGTAGCCGTCCGCGGAGGGCAACATCTCGGCGCCGGTGTCGATCAGGCAGCCCCGCGCCCGCAGGGTGCGCATCCGCCCGCCCACCGCCTCGGCCGCCTCCAGGACGCGGACCGCGAGCCCGGCCCGGTCCAGCGCGTACGCGGCCGCCAGGCCCGCCGGCCCGGCCCCCACCACCGCGACGTCCACGTTCATGCCAGGACCAGGTTGGCCAGGATCAGCACGCCGACGGTGACGCGGTGGGTGCGGATCGCCACCCGCCGGGCCCGCAGCACGTCTCCCCGTACGAACCCGATCACGAGCTGGGTGACGCGGAGGGAGAGCAGCGGCACGAGCACGCCCAGGAACCACCAGGGCGCGACCCCGGCGGCCACGGCCCACGCGACGACCAGGCTCTCGGCCGCGCTCACCGCGGTGACGAAGGCGGCGTTGACCCGAGGGGACGTCCGCGCCGCGACGGTGAACCGCCCGGCCGCCCGGTCACCGCGCGCGTCGTTGGTGTTGGAGTACAGACCGAAGATCATCGGCCCGAGCCCGAAGAGCACCGCCTGCACCGCCACGAACCCGCCCGCCTGCCCGGTCAGCAGCCCGTACGGCACCAGCACCCACCCCACGCCGAGCCCGACGAGGAACAGCTCCTGGAACCCCCGGTAGCTGAGCTTGAGCCCCCACGAGTACTGCACGGCCGCGACCACGCACGCCGCCGCCGTCACGACCACCCACGCGGGCCGGTGGGGGGCGGCGGCCACGACCGCGGCCCAGAGCACGGCGCTGATCGCGGTGGCCGTCCAGGCGAAGCGCAGCGCCTGCCGTTCGGTGAGCGTGCCGGCGACCAGCGGTTTGCGGGCCAGTCTGCGCCGGGCGGCGTCGGAGGAGTAGTTGGCCGCGTCGCTGCCGTCGCGGTGGCCGGTGATGTCGTCGAACCCGACCATCGCGGCCACCACGGCCGCCTCGGCGAGCAGCACGGACAGCAGCAGGCCGACGGCGTACGGCTGCCAGCGCCCGGCCGGCGGCAGCAGCGACCACACCAGCGGCAGGCCCAGGTAGTAGTCGTAGATGTCGAGCTTGGCCAGCCGCGCGTAGGGGCCGAGGCCGCGGGTGACCACCTGGTCGGTCATGGGTTCTCCTGCGGGGAGCCGTGGGCGAACGCGCAGACCGCGTCGGCGATGCGTTCGACCTCGGCGTCGGCGAGCCGCGGGTGCAGCGGCAGCGACAGATTGCGCCGGGCGGCCGACTCGGCCACCGGCCAGGACGCGCCGGGCGGCGCGAAGGAGGCGAAGGCCGGCTGGGCGGGCAGCGTGCGCGGGTAGTAGACGTGGGTGGCGATGTCGCGGGCGGCCAGGTGGGCCGCCAGCGCGTCCCGGTGCTCGGTGAGCACGGTGTAGACGTAGGGGAACCGCCCGTCCCCGCCGACGGGCGGTGCCACGAGCCCGCGTTCCGCGAGGGGCTCGAACCGCCGGGAGTAGTAGGAGGCGATCTCGGCCCGGCGCGACAGGCGGTCGTCGAGGCCGGCCAGCCGGTGGAGCTGGAAGGCCGCCATCACCTCGTCGAAGCGGCTGTTGTGGCCGACGCGGTGGTGGTGGAAGCGCCGGGCGCCGTCCTGGCCGTGGTTGCGCAGCATCCGTACGCGCGCCCCCAGTGCCGGGTCGTCGGTGATCACCACACCGCCCTCCCCCGGCATGCCGAACGTCTTGACCTGCACGAACGAGTAGACGCCCGCGTCACCCCACCGACCGGCGGGCCGTCCGCCCAGCGTGCCGCCCTGGGCCAGCGCGGAGTCCTCGACCAGCCGCAGGCCGTGCCGGTCGGCCAGCTCGCGGAAGCGCGGCATGTCAGCCATCACGGAGAACATGTGGGCGGGCATCACCGCCTTGGTCCGCCCGGTGACCAGCGACTCGGCGGCGGCGGGGTCGGCGGTGAGCCGCACGGGGTCGACGTCGGCGAAGACCGGCCGCGCCCCGGCGCCGACGACGGTGGCGGCCAGCGGGGCGCAGCCGAAGGCGGGCACCACGACCTCGTCGCCGGGCCCCACGTCCATGGCGGCCAGCACCAGGGTGAGCGCGGACGTGCCGCTGGAGCAGGCCACGACGTCGGCCGCGCCGAGCCGGTGGCGCAGCTCGCGTTCGAACCGGGCGGTGTGCTCGCCCAGGATGAACTTCTGGGCCTCGCCGGTGCCGACGGCGTAGACCGTGCGCAGCAGCGTCGCCCGGTCGGCCTCGAACAGGTCGGCGGCGAAGAACGGCACCCGGCTCATCCGCGCCGCCCTCGGTAGAAGCCCTCGATCTCGTCGCACACCCGATCGGCCGCGGCGTCGGACAGGTCGGGGTAGAGCGGCAGGGCGAGCGCCCGCTCGCAGGCCGCCTCCGCCCTCGGGAAGTCGCCCCGGACGTGGCCGAGGTGGGCGAAGCAGGGCTGGAGGTGCAGCGGGACCGGGTAGTAGACCTCGGTGCCGATGCCCGCCGCGGCCAGGTGCGCCGCCAGCGCGTCGCGGGACTCGACCTCGACGAGGTAGACGTAGCTGACCCGGTTGCCGCCCGGGTGCGGCGGCGCCGCGCCCGGCACGGCCAGCACGCCGGGCACGTCGCGCAGCCGCGCGTCGTAACGGGTGGCCAGCTCGGACCTGCGGGCGATGTCGGCGTCGAGCCGGGCGAGCTTGGCCAGCAGGACGGCGGCCTGGAGGTCGTCCATCTTGCTGTTGCAGCCGGGCAGGATCGTGGGGTTGGCGATGCCGGGGAAGTGGTCGAGGGTGCGGCCGCCGCGGCCGTGGTGGCGCAGCGCCCGCGCGGTCTCGGCGATGCCGTCGTCGTCGGTGAGCAGCGCGCCGGCGTCGCCGATGGCCCCGAGGGTCTTGGACGGGAAGAACGACAACACGCCGCCCGCGCCGACGAGCCCGGCGTGGGTGCCGTCGAGGCGCATGCCGATGGCCTCGGCGCTGTCCTCCAGCACGGTCAGGTCGCGCCGCCGGGCGACCTCGCACACGCCCCGCAGGTCGGCCAGGCGGTCGAACAGGTGCGCCGGCATGACCATCGTGGTGCGCGGCCCGGCCACGGCGTCGACGGAGGCCGGGTCGATGCCGTGGCCGTGCTCCTCGATGTCGGCGAAGACCGGCACGCCGCCGGCCAGCACGACGGAGCTGGCCGTCGCGATGAAGCTGTAGGCGGGCACCACGACCTGGTCGCCGGGTCGCAGGCCGGCCGCGCGCAGCAGCAGCACCAGCGCGTCGGTGCCGGAGTTGACGCCGACTACGTGCGCGGCGCCGGTCCACAGGGCGAGCCGGCGTTCGAGCTCGGCGACCTTCGCGCCGTGGGAGAACTTGCCGCGGTCCAGCACGTCGACGCACCCGGCGCGGATCTCCTTCCACAGCCGGTCGAACGTCGCCGCCTGGGAGAAGAAGGGGATGGGAGCGGCGGCGCGGGGCGGCGATCCTCCGGGCGGAGAGAGTGTTTTCTCCAAGGTTCCCGTCCTGGGTGCGATGGTGGCGGCGGGGCCGCCCGGGGATGCGGCCCGGACGGCCCCTTCTTCGGGCGGAGCCGCCCGGGGACAAGGCCCCCGGACGGCTCCCTCGGCGGAGCCGCCCCGGAGACAGCGGCTCTGGGCGACCCTTCGGCCTGCTCGGGCCTAGGTCACCTGCCGAGCAGAGGGATGTCGTTCTTGCCGAGGTGGTAGTCGCGGACGGCGGCGACCAGCTCGGAGACGGAGAGTCTGCCGGTGCCGTCGGTGTCCATCTGCCGGAAGGCCTCGGCGGCGACCGCGCCGTCGAGCCCGATGGCCGCGAACCACTTGGCCATCTCGGAGGAGTCGACCTCGCCGTCGTTGTCACGGTCGAGGACGTTGACGATGGCCTGGATGGTCGGGCCCACGACCTGGGCGAACCCGTCGTCGCCCCTGCTGATGATCTCGCGCTCGGCGGCCTGGAGGAACTGCGCCTGGTCGAGCCGCGACGCGCCCACCGCTCCCGCGAGGTGGTCGAACATCGCCAGGTACGCCTGCTTCAGCTGCTGCGCCTGCGGCGTCCCCTGCACGCCCAGGCCCTCGATGATGCCGTCGGCCTCGTTCTCGAAGTCGGAGCGCTCGATCGCGCCGGAGCCGTCGTTGTCCCAGAGGCGGAAGCGCTCTTCCAGCCGGCTGGTCGTCTTGGTGCCCGCAGCCATTGTCTGTCCTTTCGTGACACGCGCCCGCCCGCCGTCGTGGGGATCATCGGGGGGAGGGACGCGACCTCTAGTGGGGCTCGAAAACGAGTGGTTCCCACTACTGTGCGCAATCAACAGATTACCCTGAGTGACTGAAGGTAAACCAGAGGTCACGGAAAGTAATCGGAAGTCTCTGGAACGGCTCTACAGCAGGGGCCAGCGGAGGACGCGGGCGCCGCCCTCGTCGGGGTCCTCCGGGAGCGCCTGGCTGAACACCAGCGGCTCGCCCGGCATGAGTCCCAGCTCCCGGCCGGTGACGGCGGGATCGCTGTGGATCAGCACGTTGTAGTGGTTGGGCAGGTGGCAGGCGTCGAAGCCGAGCAGCACCCCGACCCGGCGCCCGCCGATCCACACCTCGTCGCCCCGGTCCAGCACGCCGGCCGCGACGATCTCGGCGAAGCCCAGGAAGGCGACCCGGTCGATCCGGGCGCCCGCGTCGGTCTCGGTGTGGTCGGTGGCGACCAGCTCGTGCACCTCGCCGGCGCGCACGCACCGGCTGGCGTGCGGTTCGAGCCGCATGCCGCGGTCCTGCCTGCGGTGCACCAGCACCTTGAGCAGCGTCCCGGTGACCGCGGTCTTGGGGCCGTCCTCGTCGGGGTTCACGCGGCCCCCCGTCCCGCGCCGGCCTTCTCCAGGCGGTAGACGTCCTCGACGAAGCGCAGGGCGGGCAGGCCGCCCTCGCCGTCGGGGGTGCCGTAGCGCACCGAGCGTTCGAACGCGGCCAGCACGCCCTCGTACTCGTGCCACAGGGAGTTCTTGAAGCCGGAGTGGCCGGCCAGCATGTCGGCGTACAGGGTGCGGCCGTCGGCCAGGCGTACCTGCAGGTCCTTGCGTTCGCCCGGGTAGGACCAGTCGAGCAGGATCCGCGCGCGGGTCGCGCCGGCGCGCAGCTCGACGTCCGCCTGCCGGTCGGCTCCCGCGGCGTCCCGGTCGACGTGTGCGGAGACGACGTGCGCCGGGCCGAGCAGCAGCTCCACCAGGTCGTAGGCGTTGGGCCCGTTGTCGGCGACGCAGCCGCCGCCGCAGCGCCGTACGTCCAGGTACCAGGAGTCGTCGCCCGCGTGGTCCTCGATGCGTTCCAGGTAGCGCACGGTCAGCTCCTCGACGCGGGCGCCCGCGCACGCCGCGCGCAGCCGTCCGACGGCGGAATTGTAGCGCCGGTGGAAGGCGGTGAACAGCGGCACGCCCGAGCTCGCGGCCAGGTCCGTGAGCCGCCTGCCCTGCGCGGCGTCGAGGGCCAGCGGCTTCTCCACGCAGACCGGGATGCGCCGCTCCAGCGCGTCGGCGCAGACCCGGGCGTGCAGGTCGTTGGGGACGGTGACCACGACGGCGTCGGGCCGTTCCTCCTCCAGCAGCCGGACGTGGTCGCGGTAGCCGGGGACGCGGTGCCCCTCCAGGACGCGCGGATCGGTGTCGCACACCGCGGCCAGCCGCAGCCCGGACGAGCTGTGCAGGGCCGCCAGGTAGAACCGCGAGATCACGCCGAGCCCGATGACCGCGACGCGCAGCCGGGCGCTCACCGCTCCACCACCAGGGCGGGGGCGTCGAGTCCGGTGGCGGCGGCGAGGGCGGCCAGCTCGTCGTACAGGTCCGTGGCGAGCGGGACGCCCGAGCGCCGGTGCTGCTCGGCCCGGCGATGCTCGTGCCAGCCGGGATAGCTCACCGGCGAGCCGGGATCGGCGGGCGGGCAGCCGAGCAGCGCGCCGAACATCGTGGCCGCGTCGCCCTCCATGCCCTCGCGCAACGCGCCCGGCGCGACGGCCAGGGCGAGGAAGCCGATGTCGTCGTCGCGCCCGCTCGGGCCGCCGTCGCCGTCGTGGGCGTCGGGGTGGGCGCCGAGACCCGCGCCGGACACCAGCGCGGCCAGCACCTCGACCGCCACCCCCAGCCCGAAGCCCTTGTACTGCCCCGCCTGGCCGCCCAGCCAGAGCAGGTGCGCCCGCCCCTCGTCGAACGCCGCCGCGTCGGTCACGGGAGCGCCGTCGTCGCCGGCCAGCACCCCTTCGGGCAGCACGTCGCCGTGCCGCGCGGCCTGCCTGACCCGCCCGGTGGGCATGGCCGTCGTGCTCATGTCCAGCACGAACGGCGGATGCCCGCCCGCAGGGGCCGCGACGCTGATCGGGTTGGTGCCCAGCATCGCCACCGCGCCGCCGGGCGGTCTGGCGATGCGCTGCCGGCCGCAGTTGCTCGCGATGACGCCGACCATGCCGTACTCGACCGCGCGCAGCGCGTGGTGTCCGGCGCAGCCGAGATGGGTGCCCCCGCGTACGGAGACCAGGCCGACGCCGTACGTCGAGGCGCGGCCGGCGGCGATCTCCATGGCCAGGCCGGCGGCCCACAGGCCCAGCGCGCGATCGGCGTCGAGCAGCACGGCCGCGCCCCGGTCGGCCAGCACGGACGGCTCGGCCAGCGGATCGACCCGCCCCTCGTCGAACAGCGGCAGGTAGAGCCGGGTCAGGTTGGCCAGGCCGTGCGAGGTCATGCCGACGAGGTCGCCGTAGCACAGCGCGGCGGCGGCCTCGCGGGCTCGTTCCGGGGCCAGGCCGCGGGTGGTGAACACAGCGGCGACGAAGTCCAGCAGGTCGTCGTGGCGCACCCGTACGGCGGCCCGCGCCGGCTGCCGGGCGACCCTCGGGACCGGCGGGTACGGCTGCGCGGGCGGTGCGTCCGTCGCGGGTGAGGCGGTGGGGTTCATGCTCCTCGTCCAATCCTGTCGTCGGTGAAGGCGATCATCAGCCGGGCCACGGCGGCGGCGAACCCGGCGAGTTCGGCGGCCCGCGCGAACTCCCCTTCGGCATGGGCGTTGTTGCCGGCCAGGTCGCCCGGCCCCAGGACGACCGTGCAGGCGCCCTCGACGCCCGCCATCCAGATGGCGTCGCAGGTGAACGCCGGCTCTCCGGCGGGCCAGGGCGGGATCCCGGCCCGGTCGCGCAGGAGCGCGTGCCCCCACGCGTCGCGGTCGTCGAGCACGGGCAGGCCGCGCTTGCGCCACTCCAGCCGGGTGACGGCCCTGGCGTCGCGGGCGGTCCTGGCGAACAGGGCGGTGCCGCCGAAGGCCGCCGCGAAGGCCGCGAGCCCGTCGTCCAGGGCCCGTGCGAGGTCCCGTTCCAGGCGCCGTCCGGTGGCGGGGGTGGCGTAGGGCAGGTTGAGCAGGAGGGAGCCGCGGCCGTACACCTGGTTGTGGCGGGTGCCGGTGTGCAGGCCCGCCACGCACACGGTGTCCGGGTCGAGCGCCCTGGCCAGGTGCTGGGCCAGGAAGCCGAGCAGGACCGTGGCGTTGTGCCCGGCGGCCGGGCGGTCGTCCACGGCGTGGTCGCCGTCCACCACGATCCGCGCGGTCGCGGCGGCCGTGCTGCGCGGCAGGAACCGTACGCCGGTGGGCTCGCAGAAGACGTTGAGCCGCCCGACGTAACCGCGTTCGACGAGCGGGCGGGTGCCGAGCACGCCCATGGCCCCGCCCTCCTCGCCCGCCACGGCCTGGATCAGCACCCCGACCTCGCGCCCGATGGCCGGACGGCACACGCGCGCCGCCCGCAGCCCGGCCAGCAGCGCGACGGCCGGGCCCTTGGCGTCGATCGCGCCGCGGCCGTGGAACCGTTCGCCGTCGAAGCCGGCCGGTCCGCCGCCGGCGACCGTGTCGAGATGCACGTTGAACATCACCGTGCGGGACGCCGGGAGGCCGGGGCCCAGCCGCAGCACCAGGCTGGGCTGGCCGTCCAGGAAGCCGGGCAGGTCAAGGGCCTCGCGCACGGGCGCGGGGACGCCGGCGCGGTCCAGCTCGGCCGGGCGCACCGAGGTGTGCCGCACGGTGCGGAAGCCGAGCGGCGCGGCGGCCCGCGCGTACTGCTCCTGGGCCTCGCGCAGCCGCGGCGGCGGCCCGGCCGGTCCGGTCTCCAGCGGGCCCGCCGTGGGCAGCCGCAGCAGCCTCAGCAGCAGGTCGCGCTCCGCCGCGTCGAGAGGCACGGCGTCAACGTCCATCGACCTGCCCCACCAGCCGTTCCAGCGCCCGCCCGTACCGGACGAACGCGGCCCGGTCGCCGGCGCCCGGGTCGTCGAGGTGGGGGCGCAGCCGCAGGTGCGGCTCGATGGACAGGGCGCCGGCGTAACCGTGGGCGGACAGCAGGCGCAGGCACTCGGCGACGCCCGCCCGCCCCTCGCCGGGCAGCACGTAGACGACCTCGCCGCCGGGGCCGGTGACGGCGTCCTTGACGTGGACGTGCGCGACGTACGGGACGACCTCGCGCAGCATCGGGGCCGCCGGATAGCCGTGGGCGACGCCGTTGCCGATGTCGAAGAGCAGCCGCAGCGCCGGGCTGCCGATCCCGGTGACCAGGTCCAGCATGCGGTCGGCGCGGTCGCCCGCCCAGCCGGCGCAGTTCTCGTGGACCAGCAGCAGGCCGGCGTCCTCGGCCCGGCGGGCCAGCTCGCGCAGCCGGTCGCGGACCCTTCGCCCCCACTCGGGCTCGGGCAGGCCGCCCGAGGGGAAGGACATGATCCGCACCAGCCGCGTCCCCAGCACGGGGCAGCGGCGCGCCAGCACGTCGAGCTCGGCGAGGTCGAGCGCGAAGTCGCCGGTCACCGGCCGCGACCAGTCGCCGATCTTCGAGGCGACCGCGACGACCTCGGCCCGCGCCTCGCGCAGCCGCCGCGCCGCGCGCCGGAACGCCTGCTCGCCGAGCGCGGCGACCGGCACGCCGTCGACCGTGCGCAGCTCCAGCCGGTTCCAGCCCAGCTCCCCCACGGCGGCGAGCTGGCCGTCGAGGTCGGGGGCGGCCTCGTCGCCGATGCCGGCCAGCTCAGGAGGTGGTGCCTGCACGCGGCGCCTCCTCACGCCCCGGCTCGTGCGCCGCGCACAGGTGCTTGGCCTCGGTGAGCAGTCGCACGGCGTCGACCTGGACGGGCAGCGCGCCGGGCGAGCGGCGGGCGCGGGCGTAGCGGCGGTAGGCGGCCAGCAGGAAGGCGGGCAGGGCGTCGTCGGTGAACACCGTACGCCGTTCGCCCTCGGCCGTGGCCACCCTGAGCTGGGCGGTGTGGTCGGCGTCGCTGCACGGGTAGTGGCCGGTGAGCGTGCCGTGCTCGAAGTGCAGGGAGATGCGCCGCTCCCGGACGGGCGAGGTCAGGTCGGAGTCGATCTCCGTGCGCACGCCCGAGTAGTGGTCGAGCCGCAGCCTGGCCCGTCCGAGCCGGGGCAGCCGGAGGCGTTCGGTGACCATGTCCTCCCAGGACGCCGCCGAGATCCGGGCGCCGCCGGCCAGGCTGAGCACCACGGCGAGCGCGTGCGGCATCTCGATGTCGAAGGCCGTGGTGGCGTCGGGACGCGCCGCGCTGCGGGTGAACCGGGGCTTGTTCTGCACGACCCGGATCTGCCGCAGGGGGCCGAACTCCTCGGCGCGCATCGCCGCCCGGAGCCGGCCGGTGAGCGTGCTGTCGAGCCAGTGGGTGGCGACCGTGAGGTCGAGGCCCCAGCGCCGGCGCACCCGGGCCACGGCGGCCAGCCCGACCAGGTCGAGCGCGAGCGGCTTCTCCACGATGAACTTGCGGTAGCCGAGCGGCGCAAGCCGGGCCAGCATCCCGGCCCTGACGTGCGGCGGGGTGCACAGGTGTACGACGGTCCGGTCGGGCGGCGCCAGCGCGGCGGCCTCCTCGGGCGACCCGGCCGTCACCGCTCCCCGCACGCCCCCGGGCGGCAGGAGGGGGTCGAGGACGACGACCGGGTCGGGCGCCAGCAGCCCGGGGGCCGCCTCGCGCACCTTGGCCAGGGACGGCAGATGCAGCCCTGCGCCGGATCTGCCCATCCCGACGATGAATGCGTGCAACATGCTGGCGAGCGCCTCTACTCCGTCGCGTACTCGGCTTTCCGGCCCGTACTTTTCCCGCCGGAAGGACGACCTCATTTGGCGCTGTCATTGTCGAATAACTTACCGTGACATGTCAATTACTTTAAGTTACGAGACCGCCTCTGACCAGGAGGGCCGGCTACCGGGACACGAGCTCGCGGAGCGCCCTGGCGATCTCGGCGGGAGACTCCTCGGCCATGAAATGTCCGCATGTGACCGTGTCGTGCCGCAGGTCGGGCGCCCAGGCCCGCCACACCTCCGCGGCGTCGTAGCCGAGGGCGGCGCCCCAGTCCTGCTGCAGCACGGTCACCGGCATGCCCAGCCGGTTGCCCGCGGCCAGGTCGGCGCGGTCGTGCTCGACGTCGATCCCGGCCGAGGCGCGGTAGTCCGCCACGATCGACGGCACGGCGGCCCGGCAGGCGTCCAGGTACGCGGCCCGTACCTCGGCCGGGATCGCCGCCGGGTCGTTGGTCCACAGGTCGAGGAAGTGGGCGAAGAAGGCGTCCGGGCTCGCGCCGATGAGCTGCTCGGGCAGGCCGGGCGGCTGGGCCATGAGGTAGAGGTGGAAGCCGACGGCGGCGGTGACGCCGCGCATGACGTCCCACATGTCGAGGGTCGGCAGCACGTCCAGGCAGGCCAGGTGGGTGACCGCCGCCGGGTGGTCGAGGCCGGCGCGGAAGGCGACCAGCGCGCCGCGGTCGTGCCCGGCCAGGGCGAAGCGCTCGTGGCCGAGAGCCCCGGCCAGGGCCACCACGTCGGCGGCCATGGTCCGCTTGGAGTAGACGTCCGGGCCGGTCTCGGCCGGTTTGTCGCTGGCGCCGTAACCGCGCAGGTCGGGGCAGATGACGGTGTGGTCGGCGGCCAGGTCGGCGGCGACGTGCCGCCACATCAGGTGGGTCTGCGGGAAGCCGTGCAGCAGCACGATCGGGCTGCCCGAGCCCCCGACGGCCGCGTGCAGCGTGACGCCGTCGGCGACGGGGACGCGGCGGTGGTCGAATCCGGGGATGGTCATGAGGTGCCCTCCTTCGATGGGTGACCGGGTCGGTTCCCAGCGTGCCGGGGGCGGATGAGCATCCGGTGAGCAGGAAGGATGGGGGGCGTGTTCGGGGTGCTGGGGCCGGTGGCGGCCTGGGACGACGAGGGCGAGCCGATCCCGCTGAAGGGGCCGCGGCATCGCGCCGTGCTGGCCCGTCTGATCGTCGCCCGGCGCCGCGTCGTCCCGGTGACGCGCCTGGTGGCGGACCTGTGGGACGATCCGCCGCCGGACGCGGTGGGGGCGGTGCGCACGTTCGTGGCCGCCCTGCGCCGGGCGCTGGAGCCCGCACGCCCGCCGCGCGCCCCCGCCCGGCTGCTGGTCACCGAGGGCCCCGGGTACGCCCTGCGCGCCGATCCCGACGCCGTCGACGCCTGGCGCTTCGAACGTGCCGTGACCGCCGGCCCGCCGGAACCGGCCCGGCTGGCGGAGGCGCTCGGCTGGTGGCGCGGCCCGGCCTACGCCGAGTTCGCCGACGAGCACTGGGCGCGCGCCGAACGTGCCCGCCTGACCGAGCTGCGGCTGCACGCCGTCGAACTTCGGGCCGAGGCGCAACTGGCGCTCGGCCGGGCCGCCGAAGCCGTCGCCGACCTGGACTCGCACGTCGCCGAGCACCCCTGGCGGGAGGACGCCTGGCGGCTGCTCGCCCTCGCCCTCTACCGCACCGGACGCCAGGGGGACGCCCTGGCGGTGCTGCGCCGGGCGCGGACGCTCCTGGCCGAGCACCTCGGCGTGGACCCCGGGCCCCGGCTGCGCCGCCTGGAGTCGGACATCCTGCACCAGGACCGCGGCCTGGCCGCCCCCGCCGACGCCACGGCCCGGGTGTGGGCGCAGGCGGCCGAGGCGTACGACCGCACGGTGGGGGCCGGGGCCCGGGCGCGGCTGGAGTCGACGGTCGGCCTGCTGCGCAACCTCGCGGTGACCGGGGGCGGCGGCCTGGAGGCGGCACGCGGGCACCGTACGGCGGCCATCGCGGCGGCCGAGGAGCTGGGCGATCCGGAGCTGACCGCCCGGGTGATCGGCGCGTACGACGTCCCGGCGATCTGGACCCGGTCGGACGACCCCGAGCAGGCGGCCCAGGTCGTCGCCGCGGCGGAACGGGCCCTGGCCGGGCTTCCGCCCGGCGCGCCCGAGGCGGCGCGGGCGCGGCTGCTGGCCACGATCGCCGTCGAGTCGCGCGGTGCCCGGTCGGCCCGCGGCCCGCTGGCCGCCGCCGAGGCCGAGCGCATCGCCCGCCGCCTCGACGATCCGGCGCTGCTGGCTTTCGCGCTCAACGGGGTGTTCATGCAGGCGTTCGAGCGGGCGGGGCTGGCCTCCTACCGGGACGGGATCGGGGCCGAGCTGGTCGCCTTGTCGTCGCGGCACGGGCTGGTCACGTTCGAGGTGCTGGGGCACCTCGTGCGCGTCCAGGCGCTGGGGGCGCTCGGCGACTTCGGCGCCGCCGACCGGCACGCGGCCGCCGCCGACCGGCTGGCCGAACGGAACGAGCTGCCGCTGGTCGGCGTGTTCACCGACTGGTACCGGGTGTTGCGGAAGGCGGCCGGCGGGCGGGTGCCGGCGGCCGAGGAGGAGGCGGCCTACCGGGCGGTCGCGGCCCGGCTGGACGACGTCGGCATGCCCGGGTTGCGGCGGGGGCTGCTGCCGCTCGCGCTGCTGTCCGTACGGGTGCGGCACGGCCTGCCGGTCCTGGGCGAGGCCGATCGGGACGCCGTGGAGTGGGGGCCGTACGAGCCGTGGGTGCGGCCGCTCGTCCTGCTGGCGGAAGGGCGGGGAGCGGAGGCCGCCGAGGCGGTCGGCCGGATCCCGGAGCCGCCCCCTGACCTGCTGCTGGAGGCCATGTGGTGCCTGGTCGCGAGAGCCGCCGTCGCGGTCGGCGACCGGCGGGCGGCGGCCCGCGCCCGCCAGGCGCTCACCCCCGCCGCGGCCGAGCTGGCCGGAGCCGGCAGCGGCCTGATCACGCTGGGCCCGGTCGCCAGTTTCCTCGCCGAGCTCGGGGCCTAGCCCATGGCCGCCGGACTGTCGGTGGCGGCCTGTTCAATGGCGGGCATGACCACGCACGCGGACAGGCGCGGAATGTTCTGGGACATGGTTGCCGGGCGGGTTCCGCCACCGCCGGCGGCGGCGCTGCTCGGCTGGGAGCTCGTCGAGGTCGATCCGGAGGCGGGCACGATCGAGGTGGCGTTCCGGGCGGGCGAGCAGTTCGCCAATCCGGTCGGCGTGGTCCAGGGCGGCTTCCTGGCCGCGATGCTCGACGACACGCTGGGGCCCGCGCTGGTGGCGACGCTGCCTGAAGGCCAGTTCGCGCCGACCCTCGATCTCCATGTGCAGTTCCTGCGTCCCGCGCGGCCCGGGCGGCTGCTCGGGCGGGGGCGCGTGGTCAGGCGCGGCAGAGACGTGTGCTTCCTCGCCGGCGAGCTCCTCGATCCGGGCGGCGACCTCGTGGCCACGGCGACCGCGACCGTCATGGTCCGGACGATGAGCCGCCCCTGATCCGGCGCGAGGCCGGGGCCACCCCCTGTGTGGGGCGGCCCCGGCGGCGTGCCGCGTGGTTACGGCAGGGCGTCGATGACGGCGTCGCGCCAGTCGTAGTTCATCCAGTCGTAGTTGGCCCACATGCCGCCGGTGACGGCGGCGAGCTCGTTGTCGTCGAGCTCGCGGGCGCCGGTCTCGAAGTCGTTCATCTGGGAACGTCCCCCTCTGTCGTGGTGAATGTCGCGCACTCACGGTCGCAGGAGGCACTTGGGGACGTCTTGGCGATCACTAGGAGCGGGCCGCGTGCCCGCTTGCGCCTCACTGAACGAGCGGCCAGGTGACGGCGCAGACCGCGAGGGCGACGACCGCGGCGACGATCGGGACGGCGCGGGGGACGTGCGGCATGGTCGTCCAGGCCGCCGCCGGGTAGGCGATCAGGCCGCTGAGGATGATGAGGGCGAAGCCGCTGCCGGAGCCGTCCGAGAGGAGTACCAGCGCCACCTGCCAGAGGGCCACCAGGAACAGCGCGGCCATCAGGGCGGCCCGCCACGCCGGGCGCACCCGCAGCAGGCGCAGCAGCGGCCAGGCGGCGACCAGCGCCACCCACCGGCCGTACTCCCAGGTCAGGAAGACGTATCCGAGGCAGCCGGTGTACTCGCCGCAGTAGCGCGCCTGCGACGAGGGGATGAGGACCGGCATCACGATGGCCCAGGTGAGGAGAGCGACGGTGAGCGCGGCTCCCACCACGGCGGCCAGGACCAGCCTCATGGCCACGCGCCGCCCGGACGGCGCGATCACCCGCGGAGCGATCATCCACGCATCGTGGCACCCACGGCCGGCGATGTCGATGGGTGGGTCAGGGGATGGTCCACTCCAGTCGGCCGGCGACCGCCTCGGGCTTCCAGTAGCCGATCGTGCCGCCGGTCTCCAGGGCGTCGGCGGTCGCCTTCAGCAGGGCGTGGTAGGAGCGGATGCGGATGCCGCCGGGCGTGAAGCTCATGCTGTCCTCGTGGTCGGTCTCGCCGACGTCGCGGCGTACGGAGTCGATCACCAGGCTGTTGCCCATGCCGTCGTAGCCGACGGGGATCATGCGTCCGTCCCACCATTCGGTGCGGGGGTCGTCCGAGTCGTCGGTGTCGTCGATCTCGCACAGGGTGCGCCAGTGGTCGCGGATCTGGCGGATGGTGGCGTTCACGTTGCCCAGGAAGCCGAAGGGCCAGGTGCCCTCGGTGTTGACGGAACCGTTGTGGCGCAGCAGCGAGGCCCGCAGGTCGTCGGGGAAGGACAGGCCCGTCTGCGCCTCGGCGACCGCGATGGTCCGCGCCCTTCCCGGCGCGCCGAGCGTGCGGTAGCTCTTGGGCGCGTTGGCCTTCAGCCATGTCTCGATCCGCCGCCACTGCCGGTTCACCGCGCGGGTCACCTTCGCGTCGATCGCGCGTACGTGCGGCCGGGCCGTGCCGGGGGTGCAGTCGGCGTCGGCGGCCGACTGCCGGGCGACAGGGGGCTCCTGCGACTCGGCGTGCTGCTGCTCGCCCATGACCGGCTCCGCGGCCGGTTCCCGTTCGATGTCCGTGTCCACCACGCAGCGGACGCCGGCGTCCGCGTAGGCCGGGGCGCAGCCGCCGAAGTGTTCCTCGGTCGGGTGGCCGCCCTTGGAGAACACCGCCCACTCCAGGACCTGCGCGCTCCCGGCCAGCAGGACGACCGCCAGTGCCACCGCGGCCCAGCGGTTCAGCCGCCGCCGGGTGGGGCCGTCGAGGGGCTGCCGCTCCGCGAGGAAGGCGGCGACGGCGGGGTGGTCGAAGAAGCCGGCCGGTCGGGTGGCGTAGCGCTCGACGTCCGCCTTCGTCGGCGTGCCGAGGATCGGGACGGGCGGCCACGGCGGCGGGGCGTCCCGCTCGGGAGGCGGTCCTTGCAGAGCCGGACGCTCGTCGGGCGGGGCGGGGTCCGGCGTTCGCGAGCGGCGGAGGAACCCGACCGCCGCCACCGCCACGGCCGCCGCCGCGAGCGCCCACCATAAGCCCCGAGAGGTGATCATCCGCCGCACGTGCGGCACAGTACTCGAAGGCACCGACATGCCCGGAGAAATCACTTCAAATGGTCCGGCGCTGAGGGCGCCGGCCGCGTCAGAGCCAGTGCCAGGTGATCCGGGCCTCCCGGGCGGCGCCGGTCAGCCACTCCTCGAAGGCGGCCTCGCCGGCGGCCTTCAGCGTGGCCGCGTCCGCCACGGTCTCCTGCCGTTCGACGACCTGGCCGGTCAGGAAGCCCCCCTCGAAGGGGACCGGGCCGGCGGCGCCACCGGCCGGCACCTCCCGCAGCGGTGCGGGCAGCTCGCCCGCCCACGTCCTGGCCCTGGTCAGCCGCACGTCCCAGCGGCCGGCGAGAGGTCCGTCGAGCTCGGCGGCCTCGACCGGGTCGTCCGACAGCACCCAGGCCGCCCGTACCCGCGCGAACCGGTCACGATGGCGGTCGAGGTACGCGGGAGCCAGCTCGGCCCGCTTCCGGGCGCGGAACCGCTGGTCCTTGGCGGTCATGGTCATGTGGTCGTGGAACGCCTCGGCGCTCATGCCCATCCGGTCCAGCCACGCCGCCATCGTGTCGTGGCCGAGCAGGCCGCGCCGCCTGCGGAACCCGTCCGCGGCGGCCTGGACGTCGGCCAGGCCGACCTCCTCCTGCTCGGCGGCGTTGCGCAGCACGCAGAACCGGACCAGCTCCTCCTGCGGCGACATCCCGGGACGCGCCAGCGAACGCAGCATGAGCATCGCCTCGGACACCGACACGTGGGTCCCGTCCACGGTCAGCACGTAACCGGCGGCCCAGTGGGTCGAGTGGTCGACCAGCCAGGACGTGCCGTCCTCGGCCTGCACGCCGAGCATGATGGTGCCGCCCGACGGGTGGTCGAGCAGCAGGTCGTAGTCGACGACCGGCGAGCCGGGACGCGGGCTGGTCACGAGCTGGGCGCCGAGCCGCGGGTGCGCCTGGGCCCAGGCGGCGGCGGTGCGGCGGGCCTCCTCCACGGCCGAACGCCGGCGGGTCAGCCCGCGCAGCAGGTTCACGCCGCTTTCGAGGGCCGGCCCGAGGGAGAGCTGAGTCATTGCGCGTCCGTTTCTCCGGCGGTGAGCCAGTCGGCGATGGCGTCGCTGATGGGCAGGCCGGTCAGGTCTTCGATCCAGGCCCACTGGCCGTTGGGGTTGATCTCCAGGAAGACGTACTCCCCGTCGGGGGTGAGGATGAGGTCGATCGCCCCGAAGGACACGCCGAGCGCGGCGACCAGGTCGACGCAGCGGCGGGCGACGTCGTCCGGCAGGTGGTGCACGCTGTGGCGGGCGCGGGCGAAGTCGTAGTGACGCCAGTCGTCGCGGGTGCGCGGCGAGTCCTGGGAGGCGATCTCGGCGGTGAACACCTGCCGTCCGACCACGGTGACCCGCAGCTCCACCGCCTTGGGCACGTACGGCTGGAGGATGACCGGCTCGTGGCCGATCCGCCCCCGGCCGCCGAGTGACCGCCGGGTGACCACGGTCGTGTAGACGGCGTGCGCGCCGCCGTCGATCTCGAACAGGGTGTGCTCCATCGCCTTGGCGATCAGCCGCCCGTCCGCGTGTTCGTAGGCGGGCACCAGCTCGGACGGGTCGTTGGTGATCACGGTCCGCGGCACGGCGAAGCCCAGCCGCCGGGCCAGGGCCAGGTGGACCAGTTTGTTGTGCGCCCTGCGCAGCACCGGTTGGCGGGCCGGCAGCCAGCGCGCGTCCAGCAGGTCCCAGAAGCCGTCCGTGAACCACTCCGACAGCTCGTCCACCCGCGCGCGGAGGTCGTCCGCGGTGACGTCGTCCGCGGCGCGCGGGCGTCCGGGGCGCCGGGTCCAGACGGCCGTCGTGCCGGAGAGGTCGAAGACCTGCCCGTCCCTGGTCAGGACCAGTTCCTCACCGTCCGCACCGAAGCGCGCGGTCAGCCGGGCGGCGGACGGGTACTCGCCCGGATCCCACCACAGGACGTCCGCGCCCCGGGCCTTCAGCTTGGGCAGGACCAGGTCCACGGTCGCGTCGCCGGGCTCGCTCAGAATCAGTAGCACGTGTCCCCCCAGCCGCGTGGGAGGAAGGCACGCTCCCTCCCACGCGACCGCGAATCGTCTCTATCAGTAGTCGGAGACCCAGTCGGTGGGCGGGTTGCCGTTGGTGCCGTAGCAGCGCTGCATCCGCATGCCGCCCGCGACGAGGCCGAGATCGGCCTCCTCGATCACCGCCAGTTCCTCACCCAGATCGTCCAGACTCACGATCTTCTTGCTCATGGTCGATACCTCCCTTCACATCGAGCTGCGAGCCCCCCCGGCTCGCGGACGTGCGGACACGTCTCAGCTCGTGCGCCAAGCCCACCATCCGGAGTTTGGAAGTGGCTTGGATGTGACTTGAGAGGCGGAAGTGAAACGACGCCGGCTCAGGCGCGCGTGGCCAGCGCCACGCGGACGACCTCGCGGGCCAGCAGGCGGGCCGGGTCCACGACGGGGACCGGGACCGTGGCGGGGTCCAGGGCGAGCAGCACCTCCGTGCACGCGGCCACCACGCGCCGCGCGCCGCGCGCGGCCATCGAGCGGGCCTGGGCCGCCAGCGCGTCGGCGTGCTCCCGGCCGGCGCGGCCGGCCTTGACGGCGGCGATGGCGGCCATGACCTCGCGCTGGCCGGGCTCGTCCGGCTCGACCGGGGTCACGCCGTGCCGTCGCAGCGCGGGGCCGTACAGGTCGGCGCGGAGCGTGCCGGTGGTGGCCAGCAGCCCGGCGGCGGGGACGCCGTCGGCGGTGAGGGCGGCGGCGGTGACCTCGACGATGCTGACCAGCTCCAGCCCGGCCTCCTCGGCCAGGCGCGGCACGAACGCGTGCGCGGTGTTGCACGGCACCGCCAGCACCTCGCACCCGGCCCGCCTGAGCGCCCCGACGCCGCGCCGCAGCTGCGGGGTGGGGTCCTCCCCCTGCCCGAGCAGGCTCGTCGACCGGTCGGGGACGCGGGGGTCGCCCCAGATGACGACCGGCACGTGCTCCTGGTCGCCGGCCGCGCCGGTCGCGGAGGTCTCCTCCACGAGCTTGCCGTAGAAGTCGACGGTGGCGGCCGGGCCCATGCCGCCCAGCACGCCGACCATCCTGGCCCGGCCGAGCGAGGTCATCCGCGGGTCTCCCTTTCCGATGGCTCCGCCTGACGGCGGTCGGGCCCAGGATCCCGGTATAGGGTGTCCCGACCGCTGGAACGCAGCAATCAGACATCGAGGGAGAATCAGTGCAGGATTCCGGCGTGCAGCCGCCGTCGTTGCTGGCCGAGTCCGACCTTGAGCTCATCGACGCCCTGCAGATCAGTCCGCGGGCGAGCTGGGTGGAGGTGGGGGCCGCCGTCGGGGCCGACCCGGTGACGGCGGCGCGGCGCTGGCAGCGGCTCACGAGCACCGGCGAGGCGTGGACCACGGTCGCCCTCGGCCCCCGCCAGATGCACGCGCTGAGCATGGCGTTCCTGGAGATCGACTGCGCGGCCGGCGCGGCGGCCGAGGTCGCGGCTGCGCTGGCGCGGGAGCGGCATCTGATCACCGTCCAGCACGTCGCCGCCGGGCACGACCTGTTCGTGATCGCCGTGGCCCCGTCGATGCCGGCCCTGGCTGACCACGTGCTCACCGCGCTGCCCCGGGTGCCGGGCGTGGCCAAGGTCCGCACGCACGTCGCCACGCGGGTGTTCGAGGCGTCGTGCCGCTGGCGGTTGCGGGTGCTGCCGCCGCGCACCGCCGCCGCCCTGGCCAGGCGGCCGGCCGCGCCGGAGTCGACCAGGGAGATGGACGAGATCGACCGGCGGCTGTTCACCGCCCTGCTCCCCGACGGCCGGGCGCCCTACGCCGAGCTGGCCAGGGCGGTGGGCACGTCCGAGCGCACGGTGCAGCGCCGGCTGACCAGGCTGGTGGCCACCGGCGACCTCGACTTCCGCTGCGACCTGGCACGTTCGCACGCGGGCTGGCACTCGGCCGCGCTGCTGTGGCTGCGGATGCCCGACGCGCTGCTGGAGGAGACCGGCCGGGCGCTGCTCGGCTGGCCGGAGACGCGTACGTGCGCGGCGCTCGCCGGGCCGCGCAACATGCTGCTGACGGTGGGCCTGCACGGCGTGGCCGACCTGCATCCGCTGGTGGTACGGCTGGAGGAGCGCTTCCCGCACGTGACCGTGGCCGACCGGCAGATCGTGCTGCGCCAGTCGAAGCTGTACGGGCGGCTGCTCGACCCGTACGGCCGGTGCGCCGAGGTGGTGCCGGTGGATCCGTGGAGCCTGCCCCGGGCGGCCTGACCAGCGGATCCTTGAGGATCAGCGCGGCTCGGGGATCGTCCCGCCGCGGATCTCCCTGCACATCCCCGCCCGCAGCACGGCGGCCTCGCTCGTGGCGACGAGCTGCAGGTCGCCGACGGCCAGGGCGGGCAGGCCGAGCGCCGACACCGTCGCGGTGATCCGGCCGACCTCGCCGCGCACCCGGGCCTCGTCGCAGCCGACCCGGGGCGCGGGCGCGCCGAGCGTCGGCATGACCAGCAGGTCGATGCCCTCGACGGCGGCCGCGAACGCGGCCCGCAGCGCCGCCAGCCGCTCGACGGCCCGCCGGTACTCCTCGTGGCCGACGCCGCCGGCCGCCGCCAGCTTGGCCCGCACCCCGGGGCTGTAGCGGGCGGCGCACTCGGGGAAGGTGCCCTCGTGCGTCCGGCGCGCCTGCGCCCCCACGATCGTCCAGTACGGTTCCAGCACCTCGGCGGGCAGGGCCACCTCGCGCAGCCGCGCGCCCAGCTCGGCGAAGTCGCCGGCCTGGTCGCAGCCTTCCGCGACGCCCACGACCAGCCCGGCCAGCGAGTCGGGCGGCTCGACGGCCTCGCCGGTCAGCGCCTGCCAGACGCGGGCGCAGTCGGCGACCGAGGTGGTCATCGGGCCGACCACGTCGAAGGCCGGGGCGAGCGGCGCCACCCCGTCGGCGGGCACGGCCCCCGAGCGGGGGCGCAGACCCACCACGCCGCAGCAGGCTGCGGGCATGCGCACCGAGCCGCCGGTGTCGGTGCCGAGCCCGAACCGGGCGATCCCGGCCGCGAGCGCCGCGGCGGTGCCGCCGCTCGAACCGCCGGGGGTCAGGTGCGGGTGGCGCGGGTTCCCCACGTCGCCCCAGTGCGGGTTCTCGCTGGTCACGCCCCAGGCGAACTCGTGCTGGTTGGCCTTGCCGACCAGCAGCGCGCCGGCCTCGTCCAGCAGTTCGACGCAGTGGGCGTCGGCCAGGGCGGGTTCGGCGCCGTACAGGGCGGAGCCACGGGTGGTGGGCAGGCCGGCCACGTCGATCATGTCCTTGACGACGTACGTCCAGTTCCGCAGGGGGCCGTCCGGCGTGCGGCGGTCGTCGCGCCCGAGGCGGTCGAGCACGGGCTCGGGGCCGGCCTCGATGAGGATGTGGTGCCCGCTGTGGAGGCGGATTGCCTCGGCGGACTGGGCGATCGCCGCCTCGCGTTCCACGGTGAAAGATCTCCTTAGCCTTGCGCGGGCACGGCGACGCCAGGTGGCCGCGGCCCGGGGGGATGATCCGGCACATGCTGGCAGATGGGCCCCGGCCGCGTCGAGGGGCGGTTCAGACGGTCAGCTCGTCCAGCAGCCACTGCAGGCGGGCGGTCTCGCGGTCGGGGTGGACCAGCGTGAAGATGCTGCGGCTGATGTTGAGCCACGGCACGTCGACCACCACGACGTCCTCGCCGTGGCCGCGCAGCGCGAGGTCGGGGATGAGGGCCGCGCCCACGCCGGCGCCGATCAGCGACAGGGTGATCTTGAAGTCGTCGGAGTGGCAGACCACCCGTGGGTGCAGGCTCCAGTGGGCGAACAGGGCCTCGAAGAGGCTGGCGTCGCTGCTGGCCGGATGGTGCATGATCCACGGCAGGTCCACCAGCTGCTCGGCCCGGTACGGCGACAGATCCGGCCAGAGCCTGGGCAGGACGAGCCGGTACCGGTCCTCGGCGATCCACCGCCTGGTCAGCACCGACGGCCACGACAGCCCGCTGTTGCCGACCTGGTAGACCACCGCGGCGTCCATCTCGCCGCCGCTGCCCAGACGGGCGATGAGCTGCGAGGACTCGGCGACCGACAGCCGGATCCCGGCCCGGTCCTCCGGTTCCATCTCCCGCATGACGCCGGCCAGCACGTCGGTGAAACTGGGGAACAGCCCGAGCCGGATCTGCGGCTCGCTGTTGCGGTGGACCGCCTGGACGGTGGCCACCATGCGCTCGATGTCGGCCAGCACGGTCTCGGCCTGCCTGGCCAGCACCTCCGCCGCGCTGGTCGGCAGCACGCTGTGGGCGAAGCGGTCGAACAGCCGCACGCCGGTCTCCCGCTCCAGCGCGGCCATCTGCTGGGAGACGGCCGAGGAGGTGTAACCGAGCCGGTTCGCCGCCGCCGCGAACGACCCCAGACGCACGACCTCACGCAGTGTGCGCAGATGTTCTGGCTTGAGCATAAGCGTTCCTTGCTCTCAGCGCTGCTAAATGTCGTGTTTATATCGCTTCCTACTTCTTTCCGCCACTTCTACAGTGAGCCGCACCACCCCACCCGAAACCCCTGAGAGATCCATGACATGCGCGTATACCGCAACGCCACCATTCGCACCGGCACCAACGGCGCCCCCGCCGCCCAGGCCATGGCCGTGGACGGCGAGCTGATCGTCGCCGTCGGAACCGAGGCCGACGTGCGCGCGGCGGCGGGCCCGGGAGCCGAGCTGGTGGACCTCGACGGCGCCGCCGTCCTGCCCGGCCTGTACGACGCGCACATCCACACGGCCCAGTACGCCCAGAGCCTCGGCGCGGTCGACCTGCGCGACGTGCGCTCCCTGGACGAGGCCCTGGCCAAGGTGGCCGAGCACGCGGCGACCCTGCGGCCGGGCGCCTGGCTGTTCGGCGGCCGGTGGAACAGCAACATCTGGAACCCGCCGGTCCAGCCCGACCGCAAGGCCCTCGACTCGGTCTGCCCCGACCTGCCGGTGGCGCTGCCCAACGTCGACGGCCACACCGTCTGGGCCAACTCCGCCGCCCTGCGGATGGCCGGGATCGACGCCTCCACCCCCGACCCGGTCGGCGGCGAGATCGTCAGGGACGCGTACGGAGAGCCCACCGGCATCCTGCGCGAGTCCGCCTCCTACCCGCTGCGCGCCCTCATGGTCTCCGGCGACCTGCGCGACCGGCTGCGCGCCGGCCAGGAGGAGCTGCTGTCGTTCGGGCTGACCAGCGTGCACGACATCGACGGCGAGGACTGCCGGGCCGCCTACCTGGAGCTGCGCGACGCCGGCGAGCTGAAGATCCGCGTGCACAAGGCGATCCCGACGGTCGCCCTGGAGGCCGCCATCGCCGAGGGCCGCCGCACCGGCCAGGGCGACGACTGGGTCCGCACCGGGCCGGTCAAGGTGTTCAGCGACGGCGCGCTCGGCTCGCACACCTGCCACATGCACGAGGCGTTCGCCGGTGAGCACGACAACACCGGCATCGCGGTCACCCCGTACGAAGACCTCGTACGGATCTTCAGCAAGGCGGCGGCGGCCGGCATCGCGGTCGCCACGCACGCCATCGGCGACCGCGCCAACCGGCTGGTCCTCGACGCCTACGAGGCGATCGGGACCACCGCCGGCCTGCGGCACCGCATCGAGCACGCCCAGCACCTGCGCCCTCAGGACCTGACCAGGATGGCCAGGCTGGGTGTCGTCGCCTCGATGCAGCCGGTGCACTGCACCACCGACATCGCCCTGGTGGACTCGCTGCTCGCCGGCCACGACCTGGCCTCCTACGCCTGGCGAGGCATGCTCAACGCCGGGGTCGCGCTGGCCTTCGGCTCCGACGCGCCGGTGGAGAGCCCCGACCCGTGGGCCGCACTGTACGCCGCGGTCACCCGTACCCGGCAGGACGGCACGCCGGCCGGCGGCTGGCAGCCCGAGCAGCGGCTGAGCATGGCCGAGGCGATCACCGCGCACACCCTCGGCGCCGCGTACGCGGCCGGCGAGCAGGACCGCAAGGGCGTGCTCGCGCCCGGCATGCTCGCCGACTTCATCGCCGTGGACACCGACCCGTACCTGGAGCCGCCGGAGGCGGTGCTGCGCACCCAGGTCCTCACCACCGTCGTCGGCGGCGAAGTCCGCTGGCAGCGATCCTGAAGGAGCACCCCCTCGTGAACATCCGCACTCTCTCCGCCCTCGCCGCCGGCGCGCTGCTGGCCGCCACCACCGCCTGCGGCGCCCAGTCCCTGGACGGCGGCGGCGACGCCGCCCCGGCGGACGGCGGCGCGGCGGCGGTCACGCTCGACCAGGCCCCCACCGAGGAGAAGGCGGCCGACGTGATCAACGCCATCACCCCGGACCAGGCTCTCGCCGCCAAGGCGCCCGCCCGCCTGAAGACGCAGGGCCTGAAGGTCGTCACGTCCGTCGGCTACCCGCCCATGGAGCTGTACGCGAGCGACGGCAAGACGGCGATCGGCTTCGACCCGGCGCTGGCCAGGGCCATCGCCAGGAAGCTCGGCGCCAAGGTGACCATCTCCGACGAGGAGTTCAACTCCCAGATCCCCGGCGTGCTCACCGGCCGCTACGACTTCGTCATCTCCTCGATGAGCGACACGCCGGAGCGGCAGAAGCAGGTCACGTTCGTGGACTACGTGCAGGCCGGCGCCGGCCTGCTGGTCAAGAAGGGCAACCCGGCCAAGATCGGCGGCCCGGCCGACCTGTGCGGCAAGACGGTGTCCGTCGTCGACAACGGCTCGTCCATGGAGCTGGCCGAGGGGTACGACGCCGACTGCAAGAAGGCCGGAAAGACGGCCGTGAACATCCTGAAGTTCCCCGGCGACCAGGAGGCCCTGATCCAGGTCACCGGCGGGCGGGCGCAGGCCACCATCACCGACTACGTGGTGGCCGCCAGCAAGGCCGCCGACCCCAAGCTGGACGTCGAGGCGATGGCCCTGGAGGGCACCGAGAGCCCGTGGGGCATCGGCATGAAGCCGGACGACAAGGAGCTCGTCGACTCGGTGAAGGGCGCGCTCGACTCCCTCATCGCCGGTGGCGAGTACGCCAAGCTGCTGAAGGCGTGGAACCTGGACAAGCTGGCCGTCCAGTCCGCTGTCGTCAACGGCGGTAAGTGACCATGCGCACGGAGCCCTTCACCGGGCCGTCCGGGGAGCACGTCCCGGTCGCCAGGACACGCCACTGGGGCCGCCTGCTGGCCGCGGCCGTCGTGACGGCGATCGCCGGCTGGCTGGTCTACCTGGTCGTGGTGAACCCGCGCCTCGACTGGGGCAAGGTCGCCGAATACCTGTTCAACGACCGCATCCTCGCCGGGGTCTGGGTCACCATCGAGATCTCGGTGCTGGCGACCGTGCTGGGGCTGGTGCTCGGCGTCGCCGTGGCGATCATGCGGCTGTCGCACAACCCGGTGCTCAGCGGACTGGCCACGCTCTACATCTGGTTCTTCCGCGGCACGCCGGTGCTGGTGCAGCTCATCTTCTGGTACAACCTGGCCTTCCTGTTCCCCGAGCTGGTGCTCAAGGTGCCGTTCACCATGATCGGCGTCAAGTGGGACACCAACGAGGTGATGACCGGTTTCACCTCGGCCATGCTGGGGCTCGGGCTGAACCTGGCGGCGTACTTCGCCGAGACCGTACGGGCCGGGATCCAGGCCGTCGACCACGGCCAGACCGAGGCCGCGTACGCGCTGGGCATGACCCCGGCCAAGCGGATGCGCGTGATCGTGCTGCCGCAGGCGCTGCGGATCATCATCCCGCCCACCGGCAACGAGTTCATCTCCATGCTGAAGACCACCTCGCTGGTCTACGTGGTGGCCGGGCACGACCTGATGACCAACGCCAGCCAGATCTACAAGGCCAACAACCTGATCATGGAGCTGCTCATCGTGGCGAGCCTGTGGTACATGCTGATGACCGCCGTCGCGACCTTCCTCCAGGGCCGCCTGGAACGCCGGTTCGGCTCCGAGGCCGTACGGCTGGTCCGCGGCGGCGGGCTGGCGGCCCGGATCCTGCCGAAGGCGGCGGCGTGAACCCCGTCGTGCACGCCACGGGCGTGCGCATGGGCTTCGGCGACACGCAGGTGCTCAACGGCGTCGACTTCACCGTCGCGCCGGGCGAGGTGAGCTGCGTGATCGGGCCGTCCGGATCGGGCAAGTCGACCTTCCTGCGCTGCGTCAACGGGCTGGAGCCGGTGCTCGGCGGCAGCCTGCGGGTGCTCGGCGAGGAGGTCGGGCACAGCCTGCGCGAGGGCCGCTACCGGCCGTGGACGCCCAAGGAGTTCGCCGTCTTCCGCCGCCGGATCGGCATGGTGTTCCAGCGGTTCAACCTGTTCGCACACCAGAGCGCCCTGGAGAACGTGGCCTGCGCCCCCGTCCACGTCCTCGGCGTCCCGGCGGAGCGGGCACGGGCGACCGCGATGGAGCACCTGGAGCGCGTCGGCCTGGCCGCGCACGCGCACAAGCGGCCCCACCAGCTCTCCGGCGGCCAGCAGCAGCGGGTCGCCATCGCCAGGGCGCTGGCGATGAGCCCGGAGCTGATGCTGTTCGACGAGCCCACGTCCGCGCTCGACCCCGAGCTGGTGGACGAGGTGCTGGAGGTCATGCGCGGCCTGGCCGCCGACGGCATGACGATGGTCGTGGTCACCCACGAGATCGCCTTCGCCAGGGAGGTCGGCGACCGGCTGGCCTTCTTCGCCGACGGGGTCGTGGTCGAGAGCGGCCCGCCGGCCGAGCTGCTGGCCAACCCGGGGCACGAGCGGACCAGGGCGTTCCTGTCCAGCGTCCTGACCCAGGACCGCACCTGAGGCAAGGGGGCTCCGCCCGCCGGAGCCCCCTTCCCCTTCTAGCGCGCGCTGAACCGCAGGAAACCGGCCGTCTGCGTCACGACGACGAGCAGCGAACCGGCGATCAACGCCAGCCACAGGCCGGGCAGCCCCCACGCCCCCGCCGCCGGCCCCGCCACGGACGCCACCAGGCCGTTCCCGAGAACGGCCGACCCCAGCGTCCAGGACGACCGCCTGAGCGCCGTCAGCCCGGCCGACATCACGATCGCGCAGTGGTCGGCCAGGGCGTGCACCACCGACAACGGCACCAGACCGACGGCGACGGCGAGCACGGCGGCGTCCGAGGTGAACAGCCCGAGCACCGCCTCCCCCAGGAGGACCAGCACCAGCCCGCCGGCCAGCACACCGGCGGCGGCGATCGTCAGCGCCGCCCGGTTGAGCCGGCGCGCCTCGCCCGGCAGGACCGCCCTGGCGATCTCCGGCGTCGCGGCCTGCGCGACCGCGACGGCGGCCAGCCCGAGGAATCCGTGCAGCGACAGCAGGATGGCGTGGGCGGCCGCCCCCTGCGCCCCGGTCCGCGCGGCGGCGTACGTCACGCCGCCCATGACCGCGAACTTCACGACGAGCGTGGCCGACATCGGGACGCCCACCCTCGCCATCCGCAGCATCTCCCGCCACCGCGGGCGCCCCGGCCACGACGACCGCCCGCCCAGCTCGGGCAGGCGCAGCAGCAGCGTGTTGGACACGGCGACGGCCACGGCGGTGGACGCCACCAGCGCCACGCCGCTGCCCTGGACGCCCATCCGCGGCACCAGGACGAGATGCAGCACCACCCCCGTGGCCGTGCTCGACAGGCCGGCCCAGAGCACCAGGCGGCCGCGTCCGAGCGCGACCAGCACGCCGCCGGCGCCGCTGCCCGCCGAGTACAGCAACACCTGGAGCGCCAGCAGCGGCGGCAACGCCCCGAACTCGGCCACCACCTCGCCGGGCGCCCCGCCGATCCGCGCGATCACCGGGACGCCGAGCATGACGCCCGCACCGGCCGTGCCGAGGCCGACGGTGAGCCACCGCGCGTCCTTCAGGACGAGCAGCGCCTCGGCCGGACGGTCCCGGCAGGCGGCGACGAACGGCACCATCCCCCGCAGACCACCCGACACCGCGGCCGTCACGGGGGTGAGCACCGCGTTGACCAGCGCGAAGGCCGCCAGTTGGGCCGTGGCCTGGCGGCCGAGAAGGGAGGTGGTGATGAGCTGGGCGACGATCCCGGCGCTCATGGACAGGAAGAGCGGGACGGCCGCGGCGAGCAGCGCGCGATGAGGTGAGGAAGGCATGAAACGCAAGATCCCGGGAGCGCCTGCCCGCCGGGATGCATGATCATTATACCGGTACACCGCCCGCCCTGTCTGCCCTTCCCGTCTCAGCCGCCCTTGAGACGAAGCGCTCCGTCAGGGGCCATTCGCGCGTCAGCAGGCCGTCGCTCCTGTGGACCACGAGCCTCCAGTCGGGGACGATCCAGTCGTCGGACAGCACCCGCACCTCCAGCCCGCTGCCGTCCGGGCCGGGGATGCTGGAATGCATCCGCATGCCGGTCACGAGCCCGGCCGCTCCGGCCACCGCCCAGATCATCACGAGCGCGACGACGGGCCCGCGCGGACCGCCGCCGAAGGCGAGCGCCCCCGAGACGACGACCAGGCTCGCCGCCGGCGTCCCCAGCAGGAGCGGCCGGTCGAGTCGGCCGGTTCAGCCTCCATCGAGGTTCTCCGCGGCTCGGCCGGTTCAGCCGAACCTGACCTCCAGCCTGATCCGCTGGTTGGTCCCGCTCTGCTCGAAGTCGGCGGTGACCTGCGAGCCGAAGGAGGCGGAGCCGGTCAGCTTCACCTGGAGCGGGTAGACCTTGCCGCTGGTGGCCGAGCGGTAGGTCGCGGCGATCCGGTACCGGCCCAGGGGCACGTCGACCACGGCCCAGCCGCTGTCCGTGTAGACCGGTGCGCGCCCGGAGACGACCTTGCCCCTGCTGCCGTCGATCAGCGGGCCGACCGGGGTCATCGTCAGCCGTACGTTCTCCTGGTCGACGTCTTCAGGAAGGTTGTCGAACCAGAGGTTCGTGGCGACCAGGCCGCCGTAGAAGCGGCCGTCGGCGCCCGGCCGCCTGCCGGTGACGCGCCAGGTGAAGTTCCGCACGCCGCCGGCGCTCGCCCGGACGGAACCGGTCGAGGAGGGCTCAAGGTCGAAGGTGTACTGCCGGCCGTGGAACTGCCGCGTCACCGAGGCGCTGACCAGCCAGGACGACGGCTCGCGCGGCAGTTGCGCGCGATAGAGGCCGTTGCCGTCGCTGTGCAGCACGATGTCGCTGTTGTAGTAGCGCCGGTCCTTCACCACGACCTTGGCTCCCTGGACCGGCCGGCCTGCCGAGTTCACCACCTTGCCCCGCACGACATAGGCCGCCGCGCCGACGGTCGCGTCGGCCGCGTCGGCGGGGCCCGCCGCGCAACCGAGCACCGCGCTCAGGACGAGCGTCGCCCCCGTCCTGCCCAGAACCGACCGGGTCCTCGTCTCGCCCATCTTCTCCCCGTCCGCCGAGTGCGTTCTGCTGACCGGTCAGACCCTGGCCGCGGCCCCTTGGAAACGACTGGAAACCACTGGAGACGGCCGGTCGAGGGCCGTCGACCGGGCCGTCGACGGCTGGGGCGGTGGGCGAGCCTCGGCTACAGTGGAGAGAAGAAGGTGCATAAGCAACCATGATTCAGGGAGGCAGGGCCCGTCGCGGCGGGCTCGTTGTTTTGAGAGGTCTGACGAGCAGTCTGGGGCAGGACGAAACCGGGGCCGTGTGGCGCGGCGCCCCCTACCCGGTTCTGGTGGTGGACACCGCAGGCGTCATCGCCCAGGCCAACGACGCGGCGCTGCGGCTGCTGCCCGGGGCGGTCCCCGGCGCGGCATTGGCGGACAGCGCTCCCGACTGGCTCTCCCACGCCCACGACTCCGCGACCCCGCTCCCTGACGTCGCTCCCTCCGACGCTGCTCTTCTGGACGCCGCTCTTCCGGACGCCGCTCTTCCCGACGGTGTGCGCGGTCCCATCGGGGCGGCCACCTTCGAGGCGCGTCCGGTCCGCGACGGCGACGTGATCGCCTGGTGGCTGGCCGACACCACCGACCTCGAACGCGCCACCCAGGCCCTGCACCTCGAACGCGAGCGGACGTCGTTCCTCGACAATGCCTCCAGCGAGCTGCTGTCCTCGCTCAACCTCGACCGCTGCCTGGAGGTGACCGCCCGGCTGGCCGCCCGCCACCTGGCCGACGCCGCGCTGGTCATCCTGCCGCCCTACCGGCGCAGGCACCCCATCGCGTACTGCGGGCCGGACGGCGTGGTCGTCCGGGAGGAGCTGGCCGTCGATCCCGAGGCCGTGCCGGGTCTCGCCGAGGCGCTGCAGGGCTACCCGCCCCTGCCCTCCCGCTGGATCGACCCCGCCGCCGCCCCCGGCTGGCTGGTCCGCGACGGGCTCGGCGAGATCGGCTCGATGGTGGTGACCGCACTGCCCGGCCACGGCGTCCCGGCCGGGGCGCTCGTGCTGCTGCGCGGCAGCGGCCAGGCGTGCTTCTCCGACGGCGAGGAGGTCTTCGCGCGGCTGTTCGCGGCCCGCGCGGGGGCCGCGATGTCCGCCGCCCGCCTGTACGCCGAGCAGGCCGACATCACCGAGACCCTCATGCGCGAGCTCCTGCCGCCCCGCGTGCGGAGCCTGCACGGCGTCGAGATCGCCGCCCGTTACCGTCCCTCGGAGCAGACCGCCCGGGTCGGCGGCGACTTCTACGACCTCCACCCGCCCGCCGAGTCCGGCCAGGAGTCGCTGGTGGTGCTCGGCGACGTGGCCGGCAAGGGCCTGGAGGCCGCCGTGCTCACCGGCAAGATCCGGCACACCCTGCAGGCCCTGCTGCCGATGGCCGGCGACCATCAGCGCGTGCTCGAACTGCTCAACGGCGTTCTCATCAAGGGCGGCGACCGTTCCCGCTTCGTCACGCTCGTCCTGGCCTCGATCCAGCGGGCCGGCAACCGCGTCCTGCTCCGGGTCACCAGCGCCGGGCACGCGCCGCCGCTCGTCGTACGCGGCGACGGGCGCGTCGACGTGGCCAGCACCAAAGGCACCCTCATCGGCATGCTCGACCGCGTCACGAGCGTCACCGACACCGTGGTCCTCGAACCCGGCGAGACGTGCCTGCTCTACACCGACGGCATCACCGAGGCCATGGGCGGCCCGCTGGGCGCCGAGATGTTCGGCGACGAGCGGCTGCAGGAGGAGTTGCGGCAGTGCGGCGGCATGCCGCCCGAGGCGATCACCGAACGTGTGGAGATGTTGTCCTCCCAGTGGGTAGGAGGTGGCGATCACGATGACATGGCCGTCATCGCCATCACCGCGCCGCGCGGGGCACATCTGAGCGCGGTGGGAGGACACGGACGGGGAAGGTTCACCGCATGACGCACGCAGACGGACTCTCCGCCTGGCGCGAAAAACTCTGGAACGCCGCCGTCGCCGGCGACGAGTACGCCGCCACGGACGCCGCGCTCGCCGCGCTCGACCAGGACATCTCGCTGGAAACCCTGCTGCTGGGCGTGGTGGCCCCCGTACAGGCCCGCGTCGGCCTGGAGTGGGAGGGCAACCAGATCACCGTGGCGCAGGAGCACACCGCCACCGCCGTCAACGAGCGGGTGCTGGCCGCGCTCGCCCACCACCCCGCCGCCCGCGCCGCCGCCGCGAACGGCCCCGCACTCGGGCGCATCGCCGTCGCCTGCATCGACGGCGAGTGGCACGCCATGCCCGCCCGCATCCTGGCCGAGGTGCTGCGGCTGCGCGGCTGGCGGGTCGACTACCTGGGCGCGCAGGTGCCGACACCCCACCTCATCACCCACCTCCACCGCACGGCCTGCGACGTGGTGGCGCTGTCCAGCTCCATCCCCACCCGGCTGCCCGGCGCCCACGCCGCCATCACCGCCTGCCAGGCGACCGGCACGCCGGTGATGGCCGGCGGCGCCGCGTTCGGACCGGACGGCCGCTACGCCCGCCTCCTCGGCGCCGACGCCTGGGCCGCCGACGGCGCCACCGCCGCCGACCGGCTCGCCGCCGGTCCGCTGCCCCGCCCCGTCGCCCCCCGCCAGGCCGTGGACGACCTGCCGCACCTGGACGACCAGGAGTACACCATGGTCAGCCGGTCGGCCCGGAGCCTGGTCAGGGACGTCATGGGCGGCCTGGAGGAACGCATCCCGGCGATGGCGCACTACACGCCGCAGCAGCGCAGGCACACCGCCGAGGACATCCTGCACATCGTCGACTTCCTGGCCACCGCGCTCTACGTGGACGACCCCGGGCTGTTCACCCGATTCCTCACCTGGACGGCCGGCGTCCTGACCGCTCGCGGCGTCCCGGCGGGCACGCTACTGCCGGCTCTCGACCTGCTGGGCAGGCGGCTGGAGGACTTCCCGCGCGCCTCGGCCCTGATCGCGCACGGGCGCGACGCCCTGAGCGCCGCGGCCTCCCCGACCGACCACACCCCGCTCCCCGTCCACGGAAAGATCGCATGACCGCCTTCGCCCCCGACCCGCTGACCCTCGTCCAGGCCACGCCCCGCCCGGGGGTGCTGCACGTCGCCGTCATCGGCGACCTGGACTACAACACGGCGCGAGAGCTCCTGACCACCGCGCTCGCCGCGCTCGCCGACGGCGGCCTGACCGACCTGCACCTCGACTTCGACGGCCTGCACTTCTGCGACTCCAGCGGCCTGTCGGCGCTGCTGATGATCCACCAGCACGCCGTGACGGCCGGCACCCGGCTGCATCTGGAGCAGCGCCCGCGGGTGCTGGAGCGGCTGCTGGACGTCAGCGGCACGTACGAGCACCTCACCGGCGCCCCGGCCGGCGTCACCCAGCACTCCTTCACCCACGACTGACCGGGCACGTCCGCCCGCGGGATTCAGCCGGCCGCGGCCTGGTCGGCCGTGTCGGCCCTCGTGCGGCGCAGGATCGCCGCCCCGGCGATCGCGGCGGCCACCGTGTCGCCCATGGCGATGTGGTCGGCCAGCCCCGTACGCCGCATCATGTTGGTGCAGATCGGCGGCGGACCGGCCACCGCCAGATCGCCGCCGGCGTCACGCGCCTGCTTCCACAGCGCGATGACGACGGACAGCCCGGTGGAGTCGAAGAACTCGATGCCCCGAAGGTCGAGCACGACCATCGGCGCCGTGCTCCCGCCGTTGGCGCTGTTCCCGTCGTTGGCGCCGCCGGCCACGACGCCGAGCGCCCATTGCCGGAACTCGGGTTTCTGCATGAAGTCGAGCTCCCCGCTCAACCCCATGACCAGGCACCCGTCCGCCTGTCTCGTCTCCGCCCGCAACCGGGGCCCTCGCCAGCTCGTCTCGTCTTCTCCGCCGTCGATGCCGCTCACCTCCCGGTGGTTCCTCTCCTACCCGGCCGATCACCGGCCACGCCGCCGCCTTGTGAGAAGCGTACGCATCCCAGGTGTCGAGTGCCGCCCGCCGGAGCGATACGAGGCGAGATGTCCGGTATGAAGCCGTGCGACAGGTAGGTTGGCCGACCATGGACGATCTCCGACGCCCGTTCCGCGCCCGCCCGCCGAAGCCCCGCACCGGCCGGGGCCGTACGCTCGCCTGCCTCCTGCTGGTGAGCGCGGCAGTCGCCGGGACGGGCGGATGCGGCGGCACGGCCACGACCGCCGCCCCCTCCTCGCCCTCCGTCCCCTCCTCGGCCTCCGCGAAGGCGACGGACGCCTCCCCGTCGGCGACGGCGAGCGCCGGCGCCTCCGCCGGCCAGGCGCTCCCCGCCCCCGGCGCGCCGCTCCCCGCCGACCCCGCCCGCCTGGCGACGGCCCTCCGCGACACGACCACCGCCCTGAACGCGGCCATCGACCGCTGGCGCCCCTCGACGGGCACCCCGCCGCGGGACGTCGAGCTCCTGGCCCTCTACCAGCAGCGTCTCTACCGCCACGCCGCCCGCCACCGCGCCCTGGCCGACCGCGCCTTCGCCCGCCTGCCCGCCGCCCTCGCCGCCCAGGCCAAGGACAACGTCAGCGCCCTGCGGGAACTGCTCGCCCTGACCCGGCCCATCAAGCCGTCCGCCGTGTTCAAGGTCCAGCCGGCCCGCCCGGCCGCCGAGCTGCTCGGCCACTTCAAGCGGGCCGAGCGCCGCTTCGGGGTGGAATGGGAGGTGCTGGCGTCGGTGATGTTCGTCGAGACCAAGTTCGGACGGGTACGCGCCGACAGCCACGCCGGAGCCCAGGGCCCCATGCAGTTCATGCCGGCGACCTGGCGGGCGTACGGGATGGGCGGCGACGTCCAGAACCCCCGGGACGCCGTCATGGCCGCGGCCAACTACCTGCACGCCAGCGGCGCGCCCCGCGACTACCGGCGGGCCCTGCACGCCTACAACCCGTCCCAGGCGTACGTGGACGCCGTCCTCCTGCACGCCCGCCAGATGCGCCGCGACCCGCGCGCGTACTACGCGTACTACAACTGGCAGGTCTTCGTGCTCACCACAGCAGGCGAACGCCGCCTGACCGGCCCGAAGTAACCCCGGCCGCCGGGTCCCGGTCGCGTCACCGGACCGGGCTGTACTCCGGCAGGGGGCGGGCGTTCCTGCTCTGGACGCGGCGTTCCACCGCCCCCACGGCCTTCATCAGCGGGAGCCGGATCAGGGCGTCCCGGACGCATCGCCCGCCCTCGGTTCTCGGCACCATGAGCCGGACGTTCGGGCCGATCTGCTGCTTCCTGCCCACCAGCGGACGATGGACGGCCTCGTACCGCGCGAAGGCGACACGATGATCACCACCGGCGGCGGCGAGCTCCCCCGCCAGCCGGTACGCCCCCACCAGGGCCAGCTCGGCGCCCGCCCCCGAAGCCGGCGAGGCGCACCAGGCGGCGTCGCCGAGGAGCACGACGCGGCCCTCGGACCAGGAGTCCATGTGCACCTGGCCCAGCGCGTCGAAGTAGAAGTCGGGATCGGCCAGGGCCGAGTCGAGCAGCTCCCGGGTACGCCAGGACGTCTCGTCCCCGAACGTCCGGCTCACCAGCCGCTTGTGCTCGGCGACGTCCCGGTGGTCGTAGTCCAGCGGCGCGGAGCGGAAGATGAAGTACGCCTTGGCCTGGGCGTGGTTGCCCGACCGGTAGATGCCGGCCATGCGGCCCGGCGTGTTGAACATCGTGACCCAGCGGTCCTCCCCGAGCGCGGCGTCGGCGTCGGCGAAGGCGAAGTAGTGGTCCTTGTGCCGGACGAACCGCTCCTCCGGCCCGAAGGCCAGCCGCCGCACGTGGGAGTGCATGCCGTCGGCGCCGACGAGCAGGTCGAAGGTGCGGGCGGGCGCGTGCTCGAAGGTGACTCGCACACCCTCCTCGTCCTGGTCCAGGCCGCTGATCGCGTCGCCGAACACGATCTCCACGTCGGTCGCCTCGTGCAGCAGCGCCACCAGGTCGCCGCGCATGATCTCCACCGAGCCGGGGTCGCGGGTGTCGACGCGGGCGACGGGCCGGCCGCCGGCGTCCACGAACTTCATGCCGTGCACGTCGGTGGCCAGCGCGCGCACCTGCGCCATGATGCTCATCCTCGCGGCCACCTCGACGGCGTGGTCACGCAGGTCCACTCCGTTGCCGCCGGCGCGCAGGCGCGGGGCGCGCTCGACGACGGTGGGCCGGAAGCCCAGCCGGGCCAGCCAGTGAGCCAGGGCCAGCCCGGCGATGCCGGCTCCGGAGATCAGGATCCGCTCGTTCACCGAGGCTCCTCGCGGTACAGTAACTGAAATAAGCGTTCCAGTTAACTATGTGGAATGAGCATTTCAGTTGTCAACACCCGCCGAGCCCAAGCGCCGTGCCGACGCCGTGCGCAACCGCCGACTCGCCCTCGACGCCGCCATGGCACTGCTGGCCGAACCCGGTGCGACGCTCACCGTCGAGGCCATCGCCAGACAGGCGGGCCTGGGGGCCGCGACCGTCGTACGCGCCTTCGGCGGCAAGGACGCCCTGCTGGACGCCGCCGTCTCCGGGCTGCTCGAACCGGTCGTCCGGCGCGCCCGCGACCTGCTCGCCGAGACCACGGCCTACCAGGCCCTGCAGACCTTCCTCGGCGAGCTGATCGCGTTCCAGACCGCCCACCACGCCGTCAACGACCAGCTGGACGGCCTGGAGCTGCCGGCCACCACCGCCCTGCGCGCCGGGCTGGTCGCCGCCGTCGAGGAGATGATCGAGGGGGCGCGGCGCGAGGGCGCGATCCGCACCGACATCGCCCCCGCCGTCGTCACGACCCTCCTCGGCCGGACCGCCCTGGCCGTCGCCCGCGCCCAGCCCCCTTCACAGGCCCTCGCCGACGCCTACCTCACCGTGTTGCTGGACGGCCTGCGCCCCACCGGATGACCGCTCGGCTCGCCTGCCGCATCACTTCTTGATGCAGTATTCGATCTTCGCGGCGGCCATCGTGATGTTGACGACCCGCTTGCCCAGCCACTTGTCCTGGAAGTCGCAGAAGTATTCCCAGGTGCCGTCGCTGTAGTCGATGTACCCGGACCAGCCGCCGGGCTCCAGCTTGTAACCCTTGGAATTGAGCGAGTGGTCACCGCTGCAGTTCTGGCTCCAGCGGCCGATGGTGCCGTCCGACTTCCAGTACTTGTAGACCAAATAGCTCGACTGGCACCAGGCCGACGCCGACGCGGCGGCCGGGCCGGGGGTGGCCACGATCGTCAGCGCCGCTCCGGTGGCGGCCGCCACGGCGAGCAGTTTCCTCGTCCGCTTTCCCGTTCCGAACATTTCTCGTCCTCTCCGGCCGCGCGGAACCACGGCGACACGAATGTTCAGCGATTTCACCGGGCCCTGTTCGCCCCGATGACGGAGAGCCTGCCTCACCGGAAACCCGCCCCACAATGCCTTTTAGCCCAGGCTAAAAGGGCCGCCACCTGCCCCGGGAGCCGCACTTGATTGGCGATTCATTGAATACGTCTTGACCCGGACCGAGATAGGCTTGAGCACCACCTCTGCGGATAAGAGCAGTGAGGGGGAATCGAAATGCCGAATCCCAGAACATTCCTCAACGCGATCGCCGCGGCATTCTTGGCATTCGCCGTTCAACCGCCCGCTCTCGCCGACGCGGACAGCAGTCGCGACCGCGGCCCCGACACCTGGATCACCAACCCGATCACCGGCGGACAGCTCTTCGTCGACATCCCCAACACCTGCCGGTACAACTTCGAGAACCCTGACTGCGTCCTCGGCTCACGCGTCCGGCTGGGCGCCCGGGTCGGCGGAAACTACCATTCCTTCTTCTTCGAGAGCCCGCCCGGCGGCGGCAGCGGTGACCTGATCAAATGGACCAACCTGAACGGCACGAAATGCCTCGACGTCGCGAACGACGGCAGGGGCAACGGCACACCCGTCGTCCTGTGGGGCTGCCACGGAGGCCCCAACCAGCAGTGGGTGACGCAGGCGTTCTACAAGGGCCCGCACAAGGGCTTCAGGATTCTGGTGAACGTCAGCAGCGGCAAGTGCCTCGACGTCGAGAACGGGGCCTACCCCGACTGGCCGCGCCCCGACGCCCCGCTCCAGATATGGGACTGCTTCCATCCCACGGACCTGCGAAAGGCGGCCAACCGCGTCAACCAGGTCTGGGAGTACCGGCGGAGGTGACAGCGGCCTGCGGCCTGCCCCTGGTCGCGGCCCGGCTCACAGCAGGACCCTAGAATCGGCGGTCGAACACCGATCCGAGAAGGGCTGTGGGCGGAGCGTGGAGCCGAGCGGTGCGCCGGCCGGGGCCGACTGGCAGTCGCATCGCTCCGCCGTGTTCGGGGCGGCCTACCGGATCCTCGGCAGCGTGACCGAGGCCGAGGACGTGACGCAGGAGGTCTGGTTGCGCGCCGCCGCGGCCGACCTGTCCGACGTGCGCGATCTGCGGGCCTGGCTGGTGACCGTGGCCGCCCGCACGTCCTACAGCGTGCTGAAGTCGGCGCGGGTCCGGCGGGAGTCCTACGTCGGGCCCTGGCTCCCCGAACCGCTGCTGACCGTGCCCGACGCCGCCGCTCAGGTGCTCGTGGACGACTCGGTGGGAACCGCGATGCTGGTGGTCATGGAGACGCTCACCCCGGCCGAGCGCGTCGCGCTGGTACTGCACGACGTCTTCGACTTCCCGTTCACCCGCATCGCCGAGGTGCTCGGCAGCACGCCCGCCGCCGGCCGCAAGCTCGCCTCCCGCGCACGGGCGCGGGTCGCCGCGGTCAAGGAGCGGCCCAGGGCGTCAAGGGCCGAGACCGAACGCCTGCTCAGGGCATTCAAGGCGGCCGCCGACGCGGGGAACATGGCTGAGCTGGTCGAGCTGCTGCACCCCGAGGCCGTCTACGTCGCCGACGGCGGCGGCAGGGTGACCGCCGCGCGCAGGCCGGTCCACGGGGCCGAGACGATCGCCCTGCTGGCGGTCAGGCAGATCGAGATCAGGCGTCCCGACGCGTTCCAGATCATCGAGGTCAACGGGCAGCCGGCCCTGGCGACCTACCGCGGCGGCGAACTGGTCTGGCTCGACACCGTCGAGATCGCCGACGGACGCATCACGACGTTGCGGAGACTGGCCAATCCGGAGAAGTTCCCCCACATCGGTCACATCTGAGCCCGCTGTCTTGTCTCCCTGCCGACCCCGGCTCACCAGGGGCAGGCTGAGAGAGGACGACACCATGGCACATGTTGTGATCATCGGAGGCGGTTTCGCGGGCGTGTGGAGCGCGGCGGGCGCGGCACTGGCACGCGAGCGGGCGGGCGGAGCCGCGGACCCGCGCATCACGCTGATCGCGCCGAACGAGCACCTGGTGCTGCGGCCACGCCTGTACGAGCCGGAGCCGGACCTGGCCAAGGTGGAGCTGCGCAGGATCCTCGGGCCGATCGGCGTCAGGCACCTGCGCGCCTCGGTGAGCACGATCGACACCGGCCGCCGCACGGTGGTGGCCGACGGCGAGGAGATCGGCTACGACCGCCTGGTGCTGGCGGCCGGCAGCCGGCTGGTACGGCCCCACGACCTGCCCGGCGCCGAACGGCTCTTCGACATCGACACCCTCGACGGGGCCCGGCGGCTCACCGGCTTTCTGCGCGACCGGGAGGACTTCACGGCCGTGGTCGTCGGCGCCGGGTTCACCGGCCTGGAGGCCGCGACCGCGCTGGCCGTCCGCGGCCGGGTGCTGCTGGTGGACCGGTCGCCGGTGGTCGCTCACCAGCTCGGCCCCGGCCCGCGCCCGCAGATCGAGGCGGCACTGGACGGGCTGGGTGTCGAGCGCCGCCTCGGTACGACGGTGACCGAGGTCGGCGAAGGGTACGCCGTCCTGTCCGACGGCACCAAGGTCGAGGCGGACGCGGTGGTCTGGTCGGTGGGGATGCGGGCCAGCGAGCTCACCCGGCAGATCTCCGCCGAGCTCGACCACCTCGGCCGGATACCGGTGGACCGGTGGCTGCGCGCACTCCCCGGGGTGTTCGTCGCCGGGGACACCGCGGCGGCGGCGTTCGACGCCGAGCACACGGTCATGCAGGCGTGCCAGCACGCCACCCCGCTCGGCAAGGTCGCCGGGTACAACGCGGCGGCCGACCTGCTCGGCGTGCCGCCGCGCGACTTCACCCCCGGCCCGTACGTCACCTGCCTGGACCTGGGCGACGCCGGCGGGATCTTCACCCGCGGCTGGGACCGCAGGGTGATGGCCTCGGGCGCCGACGGCAAGGACATCAAGGTGCGGATCAACCAGGCGATCCACCCGCCGGTCGACGACGCGGAGAAGATCCTCGCCGCCGCCGACCGCGTGCACATCGAGCTGCCCTTCTTCCCCCGCGACGAGGAGACCGCCGGCTGACCCCGCACCCTCCACCACGAGCGGCCGGGGTCGTCCTGTCGGGCGTCGGCGTCAACGGCCGCTCCGCACGTTCCCCGGCCTCGCCGCCGAGTGGGCCGTGCCGGACGGCGTCGGGGCCAGGTGGCCGAGCGTGAGGGGCGGCGGGGGCGGCAGGGGCTCGGCGTGGTCGGCGCGGAAGGACTGCAGCAGATACGCCACCAGCCGCCGCGACGCCGCCGCCACCCCCTCCCCGGCGCCGGCGACGATGCCACAGTTGGCCCTCAACAGCAGCACCAGGTCCGCGGAGGCGAAATCGGCCCGCAGCCGCCCGGCGGCCTTGGCCCGCCGCACCACCTCCGCGAAGCCTCGCTCGGCCCGCTCCCGTGTGCGCTCGTAGTCGACCGCGTCGGGGAACGCGGTGAGGAAGGCGTCGGTGAACCCGCGGTCGGCGACCTGCATCGCGCACACCTTCTCGATCGCCTCGCAGAACCCGTGCCAGGGATCCGGGTCGGCCAGCGCCTCGTCCACGACCGACGCGCACGCCGCCAGCTCGTCCGCGAACACCTCGGTGATCAGGGACTCGCGTGACGGGAAGCGCCGGTAGAGGGTGGCCACGCCGACCCCGGCGCGCCGCGCGATCGCCACCATCGGCACGTCCAGACCGCGCCTGGCGAACGTCTCCCGCGCGGCCTCCAGGATGCGTGCCCGATTGTGCCGCGCGTCGGCCCGCATTTCCCTGGCGGGCGCCAACTGAGAGCGAGGAATGGGCATCTTTCTCACATTAGCGTAAATGGAGAGCCCCGTCCGTTTAGCGGGCTAGCGTCGTCCCCATGGAGACGAACGAGATGCGCGCGGCCCTGTTCGACCGGTACGGACCGCCGGAGGTCCTGTACGTGGGCACGGCGCCCAAGCCGGTCCCCGCCCCCGGACAGGTGCTGGTGCGGGTGCACGCCGTCAGCGTGAACGGCGGCGAGGTGCACGGCCGGACGGGCCGGCTGCGCCTGGTGACCGGGCTGATGCAGCGGGGCTTCCCGAAACGGGTCGGGATCGACCTCACCGGCGAGATCGTCGCCCTGGGGGCCGGGGTGACCGGCCCCCGGGTCGGCGCCCGGGTGTGGGGCACGCTGGGCCGCACGTTCGGAAGCGCCGCCGAGTACGTGGCGGTCCACCCCCGCCGCCTGTCCCCGGCCCCGGCGTCCGTCGACCTGGTGGCGGCCGCGGCGCTCCCGGCAGGCACGACGGCCATCACGGCGCTGCGCGACCAGGCCGGGCTCAGGCCGGGCGACCGGCTGCTCGTCCGCGGCGGCAGCGGTGGGGTGGGCGCTGTCGCGGTGCAGCTCGGCAGGGTGCTCGGCGCCCACGTCACCGCCCTCGCCGGGGCAGGCAACCTCGACCTCGTCCGCGACCTCGGCGCGCACGAGGCGTATGACTACGCCGCCGTCGCCCCGGCGGATCTGGGCAGGTTCGACGTGATCCTGGACACCGCCGGCACCGAGCACGCCGCTTTCCGCCGCCTGCTGACACCGTCCGGCCGCATGGTGGCGATCGCCTTCGATCCGCGCAGGATCGCGGCGTCCGTGGCGTACATCGCCGCCTCGGCCGTCCACGGCCGGCGGCGCGTCCGCTTCTTCAGCGGCAACCCCACCACCCGGCTCCTCACCGACCTCACCCGGTACGTGGACGGCGGCGCCATCCGCCCGGTCGTCGACACGGTCTTCCCGCTCGACGACATCGCCGCGGCGCACCGGACGTTGGAGGCGGGCGGCGTACGCGGCAAGGTCGTCGTGCGCATCGCCTGAGAGCCGTACCCGGCCCCGGGCGGGCCGGTACGGCTCTCACGAGGGACGAGGGCCGTCACCTGCCTCTTCCAGAGCACGGAAGGAGATCCGGGTCGCGGCCAGGTCGGGATCGCGGACGTGCTGCTTCGCCTCGGACTGCGGAACCACCCGCCGGTGCTGTATCTCGAACTCCGGCGCCCACTCCTCGAGCCGGACCTCCGCACGCCAGTAGGAGCGGACGAGCACCAGGCCGAGCTCGCGCCCGCGCACGCATTCGCTGCGGACGTACCCGAGCAGGCGGCTGCCGATGACCGTGACGCACGCTTCTTCGAGCATCTCCCGGCGCAGGGTCTCCTCGATGGTCTCCGTTCCTTCGGGCCGCCCGGCGGGGAAACCCCAGTGCTCGCCGTCATGGCTGATGAGGACCAGCTCATCGGCGGCCGTCACGCAGATGCCGGCGGCTCCGTGAGACCTGCCTTCCGGCGGGTCGTCGGCCGGGTGCCAGGACACCTGCCAGTCCTGGCCGTTCGAACGCACGGGCATCCGCTCCCCGTCACGGGCGGGGACGACAGCTGCCATACGACTCTCCCCGTCTGATTGCTCCCAGCCATTGAAGACGGTATTCGGATTACTCGGAAGCCCTTTCCGCCCACCGACCGCATGGTCGTACAGGAAGGCGGAAACGCCCGCGGCGACCAGCTTCCAGAGCGCGTCCTCGTCGTGCGGGTCCGCCCGGTGACGCACACCACACGGCCACGGCGTCACAGGATCCCCGGGAGCGGAGTCTCCATGGACAGCGCGGCGACGCCCGCAACACATCACCCGCCCGGCACGGAAAGGAAGTCCCACCCATGAACGAGTACCCGTCACAGCCGAAGGTGGCCCTGATCACCGGCGCGAACAAGGGAATCGGCCGCGCGGTCGCCGAACTGCTGGCCGCGCAGAAGGTGACCGTCCTGGTCGGCGCCCGTGACGCGCGCCGCGGCGAGGAGACCGCGGCGGCGATCCGCGCCACGGGAGGCGACGCGCACGCGCTCGAACTGGACGTCACCGACCCCTCCACCGCCCAGGCGGCCGCCGCCTGGATCGGCGACCGCTTCGGCCGTCTGGACGTGCTGGTCAACAATGCCGGGATCACCGGATCAGGCCAGGCCGCGCCTCAGGACGCCCTCGACCGCATCCCCAGCGCCGTCGACGTGGAGGTGGTCCGCGAGGTGTTCGACACCAACGTCCTCGGAGTGATCAACGTGACCAACGCGGTGCTCCCGCTGCTGCGGCGGTCCCCCGCCGCCCGGATCGTCAACCTCTCCAGCCACGCCGCTTCGCTGGCGCTGACCGCCGAGGTCGACGGGCCCTTGTCGGGGCTGACCTCGGCGGCCTACTCGCCGTCCAAGACCGCGCTGAACGCGCTGACCCTGCAGTACGCGAACGAGCTGCGCAAGGAGAACATCCTGGTCAACGCCGCCGCCCCTGGTTACGTCGACACCGACATCAACGGCCACAGCGGCTTCCTCACCCCGGCGCAGGGCGCGGCCGTGGTGGTGCGCCTGGCCACCCTCGGCGAGGACGGCCCGACCGGCGGCTTCTTCAGCGAGGACGGCCCACTGCCCTGGTGACGATCCGGCAAGAGGACATGGCCGACGGCCGTCCGAACTGGTCACAGCCGGGCGGTCGTCGCCATGGTGACGGCGGTCAGCGCGGCGAGCAGCGCCCAGGCGGGCGCGAAGCTGCCGGTCAGGTCCGTGAGCAGGCCGAGCACGGGCGGCGCCAGAATGACCGCCACCTGGTTGACGGCCATGGCCAGGCCCAGGGCGAATCCGGTGTGGTCCGGCGGCGCCGATTCGGCGGCGTAGGCCACCCAGGGGCCGTACCAGCCGATGCCGAAGAAGCCGAGCCAGATGAACAGCAGGCAGGCCGCGACGGGGGATCGGCCGACGGGGGTGGCCAGCACCGTCATCCCGATGATCACGGCGGCCAGGCAGACCGCGACGCAGGCGTAGCGGCCGGATCCGTGCCGGTCGCTCCAGGCCGCCAGGCAGATGCGGCCCAGCGCGCCCGCGCACTGGACCGCGACGTAGACCAGGGCCGCCGAGGCGGCGTCCATGGACGCCACCTCGTGCAGGTACAGCACGGTGAGGACGCCCACGCCACTGTGCACCGACACCATGCACGTGCCGGACAGGATGATCTTCTTCAGGTACGGTTCGCGGAGCAGTTCCAGCCGCACGCGGGACGCGGTCGGCACCGGACGCCGGCCCGGTGGGCGGCGGTAGAAGGTCATGAAGACGACGGCGCCCGACAGTGCGACGAGCGCCCCGACCACGAGCGTCGACCGCAGGCCGAAGGTCGTCGCCAGTGCGGGAAGCACGAACGCGGCGAGGACGCCGCCGAGCGGAAGTCCCGCCTGGCGGATGCCCATGGCCAAACCGCGCTTCGAAACATCGAACCAGGACGCCACCGACTTACTGCCGCCCGGCTGAATGGCGCTGTACCCCGCACCGACGATCAGCAGGACGACGAGCAGGGAGACGTACCCCGAGGCCGCGCTGCCGGCCGCCAGCGCGGCGGCGACCACGAGAGCGCCGATCCCGACGACCCAGCGTTCGTTGTGGCGGTCCAGCAGCCGTCCCGCCACGAGCAGTCCGGCCAGAGGTAGCAGCTGGGCCGCCGACTGCAGCAGGCCCAGCTGCGTCGTGGTCAGCCTCAGGTCCCGTTGCAGGTGGACACTCATCGCGCCGACGCCCTGCACGAAGAACGCGGCCGCGGCCTGGGTGAAGGTCGCGACACCCAGGATGATCCAGCGGTATCGCGATGCCCTCACGGCTTCCGGCACAACAGGGGGTCGGGGTGGTCGGCGAAGCCGAGTCGCCGGTAGAGCGGTTCCGCCTCGCGGGAGGCGGTGAGATCGACCCGGACGGCGTCCCGGTCGCGGAACCAGTCGAGCAGGCCGAGCATGATCGCCCGGCTGTGCCCACGCCGCCGGTACGACGGGTCGGTGACCATGCCGATGACGTGGCCGATCCTCCCGTTGCGGGAGTGGGGGCCGGGGAACCACTGTTCGATCGTGCCGATGCCGCAGGCGGCCAGGCCGGTGTCGCCGTCCACGACCAGGATCCGACAGTCGGGTTCGGCCAGCTTCTGCCTGAAGACCCGGGCGAGCGCGTCGCGCCAGTCGTCATCGGCGTTCGCGGGGTTGAAGAAGTCGCCGCCGAGGTCGTCGAAGAGCAGTGCCCGAAGGCGGACGAGTTCCGGAACATCCTGCTCCGTTGCTGTTCGCGTCATGACGTACAGGCTGATGTAATGAGCTTGTGCACCTCAACCCTTACGGCGCGGACGTGGTGAATTTCGCCGCGGAACTGGCGAACCGCCCGCCGGCGAGCGTCGATGAACTCGCCCACCGCTGCCGTACGGCCGGTCTGGTGCTCGAACGCCCCGTCGAACCGTCGGATCTCGACCAGACCCTCGCCGTCATCGACGCCTGGACGAACGTCGTCGACGCCACGGGCGAGCGCGAGAAGGCCGAGCTGGTCAACGAGATGCTGGCCCGGTCGTCCGCCTACCCCCGGCTGACCGACCACGCCCATGGCTGGCACCTGCACTATCGCGACGACCTGCAGCCGCTCGGCGCGGTGCTGTTCGCGCTGATCTCCGTCGGCACGGCGATGCATCTCGTCAGCCGCGGCATGGACCGGCTCGGACGGTGCGCCGCCGCCGGCTGCGACACGATCTTCGCCGACACCTCACGCACCGCACGTCAGCGTTACTGCTCCCCACCGTGCGCCAACAGAGACGCGGTACGCCGCCACCGCGCCCGCCAGTCCCAGCCGTCTCAAGAGCGGCCCTGGATGGGGGTTCACGAATAGGTCTGACCTCGGGCGCAAGAGGGACTGAGAAGATCGCTTCCCGGCGCGGCGTTGATCGTTTCCCGGTCCGCCGAACCTCAGCCCACGTGAGGTGTGGAAGCGTGGTACTGGTGGATGAGCCAGATGCCGCCCGTCCGTTCGGCCACGATGGACAGGCGTATCAGGTGGACGTCACCGGTAGGCGCGGTGAAGGCCACCTCCGCGAATCCGTGCACGGTCTCCTGGCTCAGCCGGCCACCGGCCACCACCTTGACCTGTGCCGACGTGCCGCGGACGACCCTGGCGTAATAGTCGAAGACGTCCTGCGGACCGTGTCCCAGCTGCGGACTGATGCCCTGGAAAAGCGCGTCCCGGCTGAACAAGGCAGCGATCTCGGCCGGGCGGTGTGCGTTGAAGGCCTGCTGCCAGTCGTGGAGCAGCCTGGTGAGAACGTCTGTCGCCCCGGTGCCGGTCATCGCGGGGAACCTGCGTGCAGAGCTTCCCGCGTCCACCGGTGTCGTGGCTGCATGTGCAGTCGCCAGTAGTGCTCGGCGATGTCGTCAGGGTCGAAGTCGGTACCCGGGGCGACCGGGCCCGCCACAGTGATGCTCGCCACGTGCACCCCGGCCGGGCCACCCGCCTTGCCCAAGGAGAGGCTCACATACTGCGGCTTGGGCTCGGGCATGCCGCCCGTGATGAGGATCGTTCCATTCCCGCGTGCCGCCATGGCGGGCGCGACGTGAGCCGCGGCGTTGAGCGCGCCGACCACGTTCACCGCCCAGGCCTCCAGATGACCGCGTACCGAGAGCTCGCCCGGCGCGTCCGCCTGGATGATCGCGGCGTTGTACACGACGACGTCCGGCACGCCGTGCTCGCGGACAACTTCGTCAAGCGCGGCGTTCAGCCCGGCCTGATCCGTGCTGTCGGCCTGCAACGTGACAACTGGGACTCCACTGCGAGCGACAGCCTCGGCCGCGGCACGCAACGTCCGGTCGCTCCGGGCGATCAGCGCCATCGGCAACCCTTCCCCGGCGAATCTCCGAGCCACCGCCTGCCCGATCCCCGGACCTGCACCAATGATCACAGCACCCGACATTGATCTACTCCTCACTTTCTGGACCAGCGATGCTCGGGACGGTAAGGCGTCACATCCATGTGAAGGTCAAGGGGGAAGGAACCGAATGCGGATCGGCGAGCTGCCTCACGCGACCGGGGCGAACAGGTGGCTGCCGCGCTACTACGCCCCCCCACACACACGCCGGTCCGGCTGGACAATGGCTACCGCGAGAACCAGGTGGGCGGCGCTGGTGGCAAGACTCTCGTGAGGGCTCTCGCCCGGCCTGCCTGAACCATGTCCGGACGCGTCGGGATCACCCATGTCCAGCCGCACCAGATCAGACACCACTCTCCGTCCTTGTGGCCGACTCTTGCCTCGGGGGAGCGTTCACGAGTGGGCGTGGCCTGCACCGAGGCGGTCACGGTGATGATCGCTCCCCGCAACACAACTGATCGTTCCCCAGCTGTTCGGTGCTTCGACAGCGCTCTGCCTGCGGCACACATCGGCGGGGAACCGGGAGGTCATGCATCACGTGAGGCTCAGGGGCCGTCAGACCAGATGTACCAGGAGCCCGCGAAGTGCTCATACCCTCGCTCTTCTGGATCCGGTACCCGATCCGGGATGTAGGCGAAGCCGTAGCGCTTCCAGTTCATCGTGAGCTCGGTGACCATGAACCTGGCTCCACCGGGGATCTTCTCCACTTCGTCCACCCGATACAGGCCCAACCATCGATCGCTGACATAGTCGCTGCGCGCTGACCGGGCGTAGCGCTCCAGGCTCGGCTCTGACAGGGCGAAGCGCGCGCGAAGGGGCGCATCGGTCATGACGAGCAGCACCGTGCCCAGCACCAGTGCGAGCGGGACGAACATCCAGGGCGTCCGCCCCCGCCGACCCCACATCCACGACCAGACAATGGCGAGCGCCAGCCAGTACGGCACCAATGCCAACGCCCAGACGGACAGGCCGGGAGCACTCACCGCAAAAAGCGTCAGGAGTGAAGCGAGTCCGATCGCCCCGGTGAAGAGCAGAGCGCGGGGGTTGCGAATCAGGCCCATGGGGCGATCTTGCCCGACACCAGGATCAGTCGCAGCAGATCATCTCCTTGCATCACCCGATCTCGGCCACCTGGACAGGTTCGGCCGGGACCGCCCTGCTGAGCCCACACTGCCGGAGCGCGTACTTGCGGCAATCTGCACCCGGTGTAGCCCACCTCGAAGAACTCGGATACGCCGGGCACCCGAAGATGAGGGGATTCGAACCCTGACCCCTCGATGCGAAGCCACTTGACCATGATCTGCATCAGGGCGAACATGCCCCGTGACCTGCGTCGGAAGTGTTCTTGAGTCCGTGAACGTCCGAGAGTGTTCGCCACGACCGTCACTCAATACGTCACCCAGCAGGATGCCTCGTCATGGCGAACAAGGACGCTGCCGGGGGAGCCGCCACACTGCCCTTGCAGCCCGCTCAGGTGGCCGCTCAGCCCTCCGTCGACATGGACAGCACACCGCCGTCCACCATGGTCTGGCGCTCGGTCCAGGAAGGAGGCGACACCAAGACCAAGAAGTCCCGCCGCACCCTGGCCATGCCGTGGCGCTGCGTGGACGCCCTCAAGCTCCACCGTGAACGCCAGGACGTAGCCAAGAAGGCAGCGCGTGACCGCTGGCAGGACAACGACCTCGTGTTCGCGTCCAAGGTGGGCACGGAACTCGACGCGCACAACGTCCGCCGCTCGTTCCGAGCCGTCCTCAAAAGGCCGGCCCCGCCCCGAAGGACTGGACACCGCGCGAGATGCGGCACAGCTTCGTCTCACTGCTCTCCGACTCAGGCATGCCCATCGAGACCGTATACCGGAAGCAACTCCGACCCGTGATGCTGGAGGGTGCCGAGGCAATGGATCAAATCTTTCCAGATGGTTAGCCCATAAGTGCAGCCACGATGCGCGATGCCTGAGGCATGTGCTTGGCGACACAGGCTCATCAGCTGTAGCCGCTCAAGTCCCGCATGCGCACGTCGCCGTCACCGTCTCCGGTGACGGCGACCACTCTTCCCTCCACATGTCCGATCGCCACGTCCCCGACCCAGTTGGCGTATCTCATCCGTCCGCCCAGCGGCTCGTGCGTACCGAGATCCCAAATCCGCACGGCACCCCCGCCGTCTTCGTCGTAACCACCACCGGCGAGGACGACCGGCCGGCCGTTGACCTCTCCAACCGCTACTGTCCTGACCCCATAGGTGAGACCTGTCGGTATCGGTACACCGATGAGTTGCCGGGTGGTCAAGTCCCACACCCGCATGTTCTTGCCGTCGCTGGAGACGACGACCTGTCTGCCGTCCACCCGCCCGAGCGCGACCTCCCCGACGCCGGTACCGCTGACTATTGGATCGCCCATCTGCCTGCGGGTGGCCAGATCCCATATACGTGTCGTGCCGTCAACGCTGCCGGTCACGGCTACTGCTCGACCGTTCACCTCTCCAAGCGCCACGGTCAGGACGAGGCCGCTGTGTCCGACCAACGGTTCGCCGACAGGCTCATGCGTGGCCAGGTCCCACACCCGCACAGGTAGCTTTTGGGTGGCGTCGCCCCAATCTCCCGCAGCGACGACGACGGCCCGACCGTTCACCTCCCCGACCGCCACCGCATCGACGCGGTGACCGTTACTGAGCCTCATCGGTTCGCCCACGAGTTCGCGTGTGGTCAGATCCCAAACCCGAACAGCGTCGTCGTGGCCGCCTATGACAGCGACCGGCCGACCGGCCACTTCCCCGAGCGCCAGCGTCACAACACCTTCCGGGTGAGCGACGATCGGTTCACCGACGGGATCGCCTGTGGTCAGGTCCCACACCCGCAAGGTGGTGTCGTCGTAGCCACTACCAGCGCTCACGGCGACCGGCCGGCCCTCCAGTTCCCCTACCGCCATCGCCCCGACAGGGTCGTCGTGATGCCCCAGCAGATCCGAGGAAGGCCACACAGCGACGGTCAACGCTGCCACAAGTGCCATCGCGACAATCCACGGGAGGTCTCGACGAAACAATGGTGGCCGCATCGATACGACTGACGTACCCACGCTCCCGCTGACAGGGATCGTGCAGCCATCCGTCCGGCGCCCTATGGGGCCGGGCCAAGTAGACGGGACAGAGTGGCCGTCCATCAGGGGCTCGCTCTCGCCCGGCCTGCCCGGCCCCTGTCCGGACGCGCCGGGACCACCCATGTCCAGCCGCAGCAGATCAGACACCGCTCACCGTCCTTGTGGCCGGCTCTTGCCTCGGGGTGGCCGGAGGAGTCATGCGATCACAGATGGCCGAGAGTAATGGGGGTGCTCCCAGTGCGCCAGATCATGTGAGCGGCTCGAACGTTCCAGGGCTTGAGCTTGAGAACCGTAGTCACTCAGTTGGTCACCCAGCAACGCAGAAGGCCGCCTCCCACAACGGGGAAGCGGCCTTTGACCTGGGTGGAGATGAGGGGATTCGAACCCCTGACCCCTTCGATGCGAACGAAGTGCGCTACCGGACTGCGCTACATCCCCAAGGACTCGACCAGATTAGCAAACTCCCAAGGGTCCTCGCGCCATCCTCTCAGTCCCCCACCGCCCGTTTGGGCGGTTCGGCGTACTGGTCGAACAGGACGTCGGCGTGCAGCGCGGTCAGGTCGATCACCTCGGCCTCCACCTCGGCCTCCGCCCGGCGCCGCTCGCGGGCCCGTCGCAGCCGCTCAGAGCGCGCCTGGAGCGCCCGCTCACGGCGTTCGCGATCCACCTGTACGGCGATCCGCAGAAAGGCCATGTACGACAGCATGACGACCACGGACGGCGCCACACCCCACCACGGGATCATCTCGACACCGGCCGTGACCACCGAGGCCAGCACGAGCAGCGCGGTGAAGAACAACAACCTCCGGCGGCGCGCTACGATGATCGCCCTACGCCGAAACCGGAACTGCCGGACATCGACCTTTTCGACCTCCGGCGCGTCCTCGTCGCCGAGGGTGGCGTCGAGGTTGTCCAGGTCGGGCAGGGCGTGCTCGCCGGTGTAGTGCTCTTCGAGTTCGGCCAGCTCCTGGAGGTTCGTCTTGTCCCGGCGCAACCACATCGGGATCAGGACGCACAGCCACATCACCACAATGGCGACATAGAGGAAGGCGCTGCTCACGACCACCTCCGGGCAGCACGAAAGCGCGTCTGTGCTCGTCGCGCCTTCATTGTGCTCACGTCACGCACCGTAAGACCGTGTGTCACTGATTGACGAGCATTCGGTGCGGTGTGTCGCGAGATCGTCAAACCTCTTCGATCGGAGATCCGCCGTGAGCGGCCGCCTCACGGGCGCGCCGCCACTGTACGAGCAGCCCGCCGGGGACGTCCTCGACGGTCAGCGCGTAGCAGATGTGGTCGCGCCAGGCCCCGTCGATGTGGAGTTGGCGACGCCGAATGCCTTCTTCCCTGAACCCGAGCTTCTCCACCACCCTACGGCTGGCCTGGTTCTCAGGACGGATGTTCGCCTCTAGCCGATGCAATCCGGTGGTGAAAAAGCAATGATCGACGGCCAGGGCCAGGGCGGTGGGGATGATGGCCCGCCCGGCCAGCGCGCCGTCCACCCAGTAACCGACCTGGGCGGAACGGGCAGATCCCCACACGATGGCCCCCACGGTGAGCTGCCCCGCGAAGCGGCCGCCGTAGGTGACCACCCAGGGCAGCGCCAGCCCCTGTCTGGCCTCGCGGCGCAGGGTGCCGACCATGGAGATGTACGGGCCGAGCCCCGTTCTGAACAGCGGGGTCTCGGGGTTGCTCGGTTCCCAGGGACGCAGCCAGTCGGCGTTGCGCAACCTGGTCTCGCGCCAGACGCGTACGTCGCTCAGCCGCAGCGGCCGCAGGCCTACCGGGCCCTCGTTCAGAATCGCCGGCCAGCCACGAAGTCGATCCACGCCTCTCATCATCCCCCCATCGGGCTCGATGTCGCCACGGATCATCGATCGGCAGACCGAAACCTGGTCAGCGGGGGTGGTCGCCGCCCTTCATCTGCTCGACGGCGTGCCGCAGGACGGGCGCGAGCACGGCCACCCCATCCCGGACGCCACCGGACGAGCCGGGCAGATTCACGATCAACGTGTCACCCGCCTGACCGGCCAGCCCCCGGGACAGGACCGACGTGGGCACCTTGTCGCGATTCGCCAGGCGAATGGCCTCCGCGATACCGGGAATTTCCCTGGTGATCACGCGGGCGGTCATCTCCGGCGTCAGGTCGAGGGGCGTGAGCCCGGTGCCGCCGGTGGTGACGATCACGTCGTAGCCCTGCGCGACACCGTCCCGCAGGGCCGCCTCGACCGCGTCGCCGTCGGGGACGACCACAGGCCCCGTGACCTCGCAGCCGGCGTCGGACGCCAGCAACTCGGCCAGCAACGGCCCTGATTTGTCGGCATAAATCCCGGCGGATGCGCGGTTCGACACGGTCACCACGAGCGCCCTGATCACGTGGCTTCCCTGGTCCACAGACCGGTCTTCCCGCCGACCTTCTCCTCCACCCGGACATCGGTGATCACGGCGGCCGGATCGACCGCCTTCACCATGTCGATCAGCGCCAGCGCGGCCACGGTGACGGCGGTCAGCGCCTCCATCTCCACCCCGGTGCGGTCGGCCGTCTTCACCCGGGAGGTGATCGCCACGCCCCAGTCCTCGACGTCGATCACGACCTTGACGCCGTGCAACGCGATCGGGTGGCACAGCGGGACGAGGTCGGGCGTGCGTTTCGCCCCCATGATCCCGGCGATCCGGGCCACCCCCAGCGCGTCGCCCTTGGGCACCTCGCCCGACCGCAGCAGCGCCACGACCTCGGACGACAGCAGCACCCGCCCGGTCGCCGTCGCGGTACGGGCGGAGACGTCCTTGGCCGAGACGTCGACCATGCGCGCCGCGCCCGTCTCGTCGATGTGCGTGAACTCGCTCACAGCCGGATCACCTCCACGGCGGCCCCTTCGGGCACCTCGGTGACGTCCTCCGGCACCACGATGAGCGCGTTCGCCGAGGCCAGGGCCGCGAGCTGGTGGGAGCCCTGCCCGTGGACCGGCGCCACCGTGCCGTCGGCGGCCAGCACGCCGCGCAGGAACGAGCGGCGGCCCGACGGCGAGCGCAGCGCCGCGGTGGCCCGGGCGGTCACCGTCGCCGGGCGGCTGGGCAGGCCGCGCATCTTGTCGAGCGCGGGGCGGACGAACAGCATGAACGACACGAATGAGGACACCGGGTTGCCAGGCAGGGCGAAGATCGGCACCCGGTCGTCGCCCAGGACGCCGAACCCCTGCGGCATGCCGGGCTGCATCGCGACCTTCTCGAACCGGACCGTGCCGAGCGGCGACAGCGCCTCCTTGACGGGCTCGTAGGCCCCCATGGAGACCCCGCCGCTGGTGATGATCGCGTCGGCGCGCACCAGATGGGTGTCGAGCTGGTCGAGCAGCACGGCGGGATCGTCGCCGACGGACCCCGCGCGGAACCCCTCGGCGCCCGCCTCGCGCACCGCGGCCGTCAGGGTGAAGCTGTTGGACTCCCAGATCTGCCCGCGGCCCAGCGGCGCCCCCGGCTCGACCAGCTCGGCGCCGGTCGAGATGACGACGACGCGCGGCTGCGGACGCACCCACACGCGCCGCCGGCCCACACCGGCGATGATCCCGAGCTGGGCCGGCCCGATCACCGTGCCGGCCTTGAGCACCACCTCGCCCGCCTGGACGTCCTCGCCCGCCCGGCGAATCGCGTTACCCACCGGGACATCACGATTGATCCGGACGGAGACCGTGCCGCCGTCCGTCCACTCCACCGGGACGACGGAGTCCGCCCCGGCCGGCATGGGCGCCCCGGTCATGATGCGTACGGCATGCCCGGGGCCCACCGCCCGCAGCTCGTCGGACCCGGCGGCGACGTCGTCGATCACCGGCAGCGTGCCGGGGACGTCCTCGGCCCTGACCGCGTAGCCGTCCATCGCGGAGTTGTCGAACGGCGGCAGCGGCACCGGCGAGGAGACGTCCTCGGCCAGCGTCGTGCCCAGCGCCCGCTCCAGCTCCAGCTCCAGAGGCGCCAGCGGACGCACAGTGGCCAGGATCTCGGCCAGATGCGCGTCAACCGATCTCATCGAGGAACTCCCGCAGCCACGGCACGAACTCCGGCGCCAGATCGGGACGATCGGCGGCGAACTTCACCACTGTCCGCAGATAGTCGAGCTTGTCGCCGGTGTCGTACCGCCGCCCGCGGAACAGCACACCGTGCACCGGCCCGCCCTGCTCGGAGCCGCGGCCGGCCAGCGTGCGCAGCGCGTCGGTGAGCTGGATCTCGTTGCCGCGCCCCGGCGGGGTGTTCTCCAGGACCTCGAAAATGGCGGGATCGAGCACGTATCGCCCGATGACCGCCCACGTGGAGGGTGCCTCGTCCACCGGCGGCTTCTCCACCAGGTCGGTCACCCGCACGACGTCGTCCTCGACGGTGCCGGCGATGGTGGCCACGCCGTAGAGCGAGACCTGCTCCCTCGGCACCTCCATCAGCGCGACCACGCTTCCGCCGAACGTGTCGCGCACCTCGATCATGCGCTTGAGCAGGTGGTCACGGTAGTCGATCAGGTCGTCACCGAGCAGGCAGGCGAACGGGTGGTCGCCGACGTGCTGCTTGGCGCACAGCACCGCGTGCCCCAGCCCCTTCGGCTCGCCCTGCCGCACGTAGTGCAGCGTGGCGAGGGAAGCGGGCTCGCGGACCTGGGACAACCGTTGCTCGTCGCCCTTGGCCTCCAGGGCCTCTTCCAGCTCGAACGCGCGGTCGAAGTGGTCTTCGATGGACCGCTTGTTCTTGCCGGTGACCATGAGGACGTCGAGGAGCCCGGCGGAGGCCGCCTCCTCGACGACATACTGGATCGCGGGCTTGTCGACGATGGGCAACATCTCTTTGGGTGTCGCCTTGGTCGCCGGGAGGAACCGGGTGCCCAGACCCGCGGCGGGCACGACGGCTTTCGTCACAGGGTCGAAGTCAGCCATGAGTAGACCCTAGTGGAGGTACCTGTGGACAAGCTGAACCTGCGTCGCCGACTGCTCGCGGCGCGTACCGCTCTGCCCCCCGAACAACTGCGGGCAAACGCCACCAAGGTCCGCGAGACGCTGCTCGAACAGCCGTGGGTCCAGATGGCCGGTCTGGTGGCCTGCTACTGGTCGGCGGGGTCGGAGCCGGAGACGCACGGTCTCGTGTTCGCTCTGTGGAAACACGGCGCGACGGTGATCCTTCCGGTGTTGAAAGACGACAATGACCTGGATTGGGCGGTCTACGACGGCCCGGACACGCTCGCCCCTGGCCGCTTCGGCATCATGGAACCGGTCGACACGCGCCGGGGCGTCGACGCCGTCCGCACGGCCGCGCTGGTGATCGTGCCCGCCCTCGCGGTCGACCGCCGCACGGGGGTGCGACTCGGACGCGGCGGCGGTTCGTACGACCGCGCGCTGGCCAGGGTGGGGCCCAACGTCCCCACGGTGGCCCTGCTGCACGACGGCGAGCTGATCGACGACGTGCCCGCCGAGCCGCACGACCACCGGGTCCGTTTTGCGATGACGCCAGGCGGACTCACTAGGCTTATGTGACCGAAGGGACGAGAGGGGGCCGGATGACGCTTGATGTCTGGCTCCTGATCGGCGCCGGAATTGTCATCGCGGCCATCGCGTCCGTACGCATCGCACATCGCAGCGGTCTGCCCAGTCTTCTCCTCTTCCTGGCCCTCGGTCTGGTTCTTGGGGCCTCGGGGTTCGGCGCCAAGCTGGAAAGCCCGCAGGCCGTCCAGCAGATCGGCCTGATCGCGCTGGCGGTGATCCTGGCCGAAGGCGGTCTGACCACGACCTGGTCGCACGTCCGCAAATCGGTGCCCCTCGCCCTTATCCTGGCCACCGTCGGCGTGACGGTGAGCATCGTGGTCGTGGCGCTGGCCGTCCAGGGGCTGCTCGGCATGGATCCGACCGCGGCGCTGGTCCTCGGCGCCGTGCTGGCCTCCACGGACGCGGCCGCCGTCTTCTCGGTGCTGCGCAGGCTGCCGCTCCCGACCCGGTTGGCGGGGGTTCTGGAGGCGGAGTCCGGATTCAACGACGCTCCCACGGTCATCGCCGTCGTCCTGCTCAGCGGGGCGTCGCAGCGGCCGGCGTCCGTGGGGACGTTCCTGCTCGAAACGGCCATCGAGCTGGTCATCGGCGCGGCCGTGGGCCTCGCGGTCGGACCGGCGGGCGCGTACGCGCTGCGCCGCGTCGCCCTCCCCGCCTCCGGCCTCTACCCGATCGCCGTGCTCGCCCTCACCTTCGTCTCGTACGGCGGCGCGGTGCTGCTGCACGGCTCCGGCTTCCTGGCCGTCTACCTCACCGCCCTCATCCTGGGCAATTCACGCCTGCCGCACCGCGCCGCGACCAGAGGGTTCGCCGAGGGCGCGGCCTGGCTGGCCCAGATCGGGCTGTTCGTCATGCTCGGGCTGCTGGCCACGCCCAAGGAGCTGCCGTCGGCCATCGTGCCGGGCGTGATCGCCGGGTCCGTGCTGGTGATGGTGGCCCGTCCGCTGTCGGTGCTGGTCAGCTCGACCGTGGCCCGGGTGTTGCGGCTGGATCGGGTGAGCTGGCGCGACCAGGCGTTCCTGTCGTGGGCGGGGCTGCGCGGCGCGATCCCCATCGTGCTGGCGACCATCCCGTGGGCGTCCGGCGTGCAGGGCTCGAAGGAGATCTTCAACCAGGTCTTCGTGATCGTGATCGTGTTCACGCTGCTGCAGGGGCCCACACTGCCGTACGCGGCCCGCCTGCTCGGGGTGAGCGCGCCGGGTGAGGCGCACGAACTGGAGGTGGAGTCCGCGCCGCTGGAGGAGCTCAAGGCGGACCTGCTCCAGGTCAAGGTGCCCGTCGGGTCGCTCCTGCACGGCGTGGAGATCTTCGAGCTGCGCCTGCCCGCCGGAGCGGCCGTGACGCTGGTGGTTCGCGACGGCAAATCGTTCGTACCGGACAACAGCACCCGCGTCCGGGCCGACGACCAGCTCCTGGTGGTCGCCACGGCCGCCTGCCGTGACCAGGTCGAACGCCGCCTGCGCGCCGTGAGCCGCAGCGGCAAGCTGGCCGGTTGGCGCGGGGAGCGGGGGTTGGAATAGGTGTTTGGCCCAATCGGTTAGCATTAGCAGTCGCATCGCTCGAGTGCCAGAACGTATAAGGAGGAGCGCGTGCCGACCTACCAGTACGCCTGCAACGACTGCGGCGAGCAGCTCGAAGTCGTGCAGAAGTTCACCGACGATGCGCTGACGGTGTGCCCCAACTGTCAGGGCAACCTGCGGAAGGTGTTCTCCGCCGTCGGCATCGTGTTCAAGGGTTCGGGCTTCTACCGCACCGACAACCGCTCGTCCTCGACGTCCTCCACCTCTTCGACCACCCCGTCGAAGCCGGCCGAGAGCAAGTCGAGCGAGTCGTCGTCCTCGTCGTCCTCGTCGTCGTCCACCCCGGCGCCGGCGTCCGCCGCGGCTTCCAACTAGGCACGTCACCCCGCCCGCACGGGCGGGGGCCTCATCGAGGCCGGTCGGCGTACGCGCCGAGCAGTTCCGGCGCGATGCGATCGACGAGCCGCGCCAGCTGTGGATCGGGCCCCCAGTCAGCCACGAGCCTGCTCAGCCCCTCGCGTGAGCAGCGCACGAGCCCCAGGGCCGCCCGGTCCCCCTTCGGCGTGAGCCGCAGCCGCTCGCCGTCCCCAGAGCGCTCCACCAGCCCCTCGTCCACCAGCCGGTCGACGTGGGGCCGTCCGTGTGCCCTGCTGACCTTGGCGCACTCGGCCAGCTCGGCCGCCCCGACCCAGCCCTGGCCGTTGAGCCTGGCGAGCACCCACACCCCTTGCGGCGCGACGCCGCTCAGCCCGGCCAGCGCCCCGAGCCTTTCGTAGTAACCCCTGCGCAGGTCGGCGTCGGCGAGCCGCATGAGCCCGCGTTCGACCTCCTCCAGCGACGACCGCTCGGCCGACGTGGCGCCCAGCCCCTCGCCCAGGTCCGCCGCCTTGGTGGTCTCCCTGAGCCGCGTCTGCGGGATGAACCAGCTCAGCGCGAACGCGCCGAACATCACCGGCGCGGCCACCCGGAAGACGGTGGCGATGGCGTCGGCGTACACATGGAGGAACTGACCGGCCAGCGCGGGAGGCAGCCGCTGGATGACGGTCGGGTCGCGCTGGATCCTGGACGGGTCGAACCCCGCCGGCAACCGGGCCCTGGCCAGCACCTCCCGCAGGTCGCCGTTGAGCGTGCCGGTGAAGACCGCCCCCAGCGTGGCGACCCCGAAGGACCCTCCGATCGACCGGAAGAACGTCGCTCCCGACGTGGCCACCCCGAGGTCCTTGAAGTCGACGGCGTTCTGCACGACGATCACCAGCACCTGCATGGTCATCCCGAGCCCGACGCCGAGCACCAGCAGGTAGCCGCCCATCGTCAGCAGGCTGCTGCGCTCGCTCAGCCCGGACAGCAGGAACAGCCCCACCGTCGCCACGGCCGTGCCCGCGATGGGCAGGAAGCGGTATCTGCCGGTCTTCGAGATCACCAGCCCGCTGACGATCGACAACGTGAGCATCCCGGCCATCATCGGCAGCAGGTACACCCCGGACAATGTGGGACTCACCCCATGCACGACCTGCAGGAACAGCGGCAGGTACGTGAGCGCCCCGAACATCGCGAACCCCACCACGAACCCCACCGCGGACGACATCGCGAACGCCCGCACCCGGAACAGCCCCAGCGGCAGCACCGGCTCGGCGGCCCGTCGCTCGACGGCCACCCACGCCGCGACCAGCGCCGCCGCCCCCAGCGCCAGGCCGGCGATGACCGGGCTCGCCCAGGGATAGGTCGTGCCGCCCCAGGTCGTGATGAGCACCAGGCACGAGGTCGCGCCGCCGAGCAGCACCACCCCGGCGTAGTCGATGCGGTGGCTGGTGCGCGTGTCGTCGCCGGGCAGCGCCGCCGCGATCACGCCCAGGGCGATCGCGCCCAGGGGGAGGTTGACGTAGAACACCCAGTGCCAGGACAGGTGGTCGACGAACAGCCCGCCGAGCAGCGGCCCCACGATGCTGCTGACGGCGAAGACGGCGCCGAAGAAGCCCTGGTAGCGCCCTCGTTCGCGGGCCGAGACCACGTCGCCCACGATCGCCTGCGCGAGCACCATGAGCCCGCCGCCGCCCAGCCCCTGGATCGACCGGAACCCGATCAGCTCCCCCATGTTCCGGCTCAGCCCGCACAGGGCCGATCCGAGGAGGAAGATGATGATCGCGGCGATGAAGAGCCTTTTGCGGCCGTACTGGTCGCCCAGTTTGCCCCACAACGGCGTGGAGACGGTCGAGGCGAGCATGTAGCCCGTCACCACCCAGGAGAGCTGCTCCAGCCCGCCCAGGTCGCTCACGATCGTCGGCAGGGCCGTGGAGACTATGGTCTGGTCGAGCGAGGCCAGCAGCATGCCGAGCATCAGCGCGAGGATGATGAGGCCCAGCCCTTTCTGCCGCATGCGGCGATCCTACTCTTCGTACTGGTGTGCGTACGCTCCGCGTTCGGACGGCCTGCCGGCGCTGGTTCGGTTATCCACAGAACGGCGTTCGGCGTTCTCGCGGCCCCCGGCCGTCCGGCTACTCTCGGCGCCATGGTCACTCGCGCAGACATCGGCGTCCTCGGCGGCTCGGGCTTCTACTCCCTCCTCGACGACGCGGAGGAGATCGAGCTCTCCACCCCCTACGGGCCGCCCAGCGACGTCGTCACCGTCGGCCGCATCGGCTCGCGTTCGGTCGCGTTCATCCCCCGGCACGGCCGGGATCACCGCTTCCCTCCCCACCGCATCCCCTACCGCGCCAACCTGTGGGCGCTGCGCTCGCTCGGCGTGACCCAGGTGCTCGCCCCCAGCGCCGTCGGTTCACTCAAGGCCGAGTACGGCCCCGGCGCCATCGTCGTGCCCGACCAGATCGTCGACCGCACCTCGGGCCGGCCGCAGACGTACTACGACGTCTCGGGGGCCGTCCACGTCTCCTTCGCCGACCCCTACTGCCCGTCCGGCAGAGCCGCGGCCGTGGCCACGGCCCGCTCCACCGGCTGGGGCGACGTCGTCGACGGCGGCACGCTGGTGGTCATCGAGGGCCCCCGCTTCTCCAGCCGGGCCGAGTCCCAGTGGTTCGCCGCCAACGGGTGGTCGATCGTGGGCATGACCGGCTATCCCGAGTCGGTGCTGGCCCGCGAGCTGGCCCTGTGCTACACCTCGCTCTCCCTGGTGACCGACCACGACGCCGGGGTCGAGGCCGGCCAGGGCGTGACCCACGACGAGGTGCTGGAGTTCTTCGCCCGCAACGTCACCCGCATGCGCACGCTGATCGCCGAGACCGTCCAGGCCCTGCCCACCGACCGCACGTGCTCCTGCGGCTCGGCCCTCGACGGCATCAAGCTGCCCTTCGAGCTGCCGTGAGCAGGCAGCCCGCCTGGCTGCGGCCGTGGGCCCGGCGTCGTCGGCTGATCGCGGCGGCCCTGGCCGCGGTGGGCGTCCTGTCGGCCTATGTCGCCCTCCGTCCCGCCGCGGGCCCCGAGGTCCTCATCGCCGCCCGCGACCTCGCCCCCGGCCCCCTGCGTCCTGGTGACCTCCGTCCGGCGCCGCTCGCCCACCCTCCTGACGGGGCCGTCCGGTCGTACGCGGGGGGCCGCTACCTTGCCGGGCCCATGCGCCGGGGCGAGCCGCTGACCGACGCCCGCCTGCTCCATCCCGTGCCGCTGCCGCCGGGCACGGTGGCCGCCCCCGTGCGCATCGCCGACCCCGACGCCGTCGCCCTCATCTCCCCCGGCTCGACCGTCGGCGTCCTGGCGGCCTGGGAGGGCGGTCAGCCGGCCCAGCTCATCGCTGACGACGTCCGCGTGCTCACCATCCCGCGTCCCGCCACCGATTCCCGTACCGGCGGCGCGCTGGTGGTGCTGGCCGCCACCCCGTACCAGGCGGCCCAGCTGGCGGGCGCCCAAACATCGGGCCGCCTCTCCATCACCTTCAAGAGTTAACCGAGAGTAATCGTTCGACTACGATTCTCGGCCATGAACGGATTCAAGAAGTTCCTCATGCAGGGCAACGTCCTCGACCTGGCCGTCGCGGTGGTCATCGGGGCGGCCTTCAACTCGATCGTGCAGTCGTTCGTCGCCGACCTCCTGACCCCACTGATCTCGGCCTTCGGCGGCCTGCCCGACTTCTCCTCGCTGAAGATCACCGTCGGCGCGTCCCACTTCATGTACGGCAAGTTCCTCAACGCGGTGATCTCGTTCCTGATGATCGCGGCGGTGATCTACTTCCTGGTCGTCAAGCCGTACACGCATTTCAAGGAGCGCGCGGCAGCCCAGGTCGAGGCCAAGACCCGCGACTGCCCCGAATGCCTGTCGGAGATCCCGAAGGCCGCCTCCCGCTGCGCCTTCTGCAGCGCCGAGGTCGTGCCCGCCTAGAGCTGCGAGTCGATCTTCGGGTCGTACTCCCAGTGCCACGGCTCGAACGGGCTGCTGTAGGCCCAGGCGGGATGGAACCACCCGTACCTCTTGGAGTTCTTCTCCATCCACACGAACTCCGTGGACCGGAACCGCTCCACCCCGCCGCACAGGTCAACAGCCAGCCCGAGACCGTGGTTGCTCCGCCCCGGCACGGCCGCGAACCCCGGCCGCCGGTAGTAGACGGACTGCTGCTCGGCCAGGCTCCGATAGGCGTCCGTCACACAGATCGCCTTGCCGAACCGCCTCCGGTAGGCCTCGTTGAGGCTGACGAAGGCGATGGTGGCGTCCGCCCGCAGACTGAACCCCTTCTGCTGCAGCGGACAGAGCATGCTCTTGGGGATGAGCCCGTTGGGGTAGTTGTTGGCCGTGGCGGCCTGAAGGGGGTTGCAGCCCAGCGCCGCCCGCCCGACCTTGTCGATCTTGATGCCCAGCTTCACCAGCGCCGCGGTGAGCGACTTGACGATCTTGTCCGAACGCTGCCTGAGCGTGTCGATCTCGGCCGCCATCTGGGCCTCGGCCAGCAGGTTGCCCGCCCTCAGCTCCTGGGCGTCAGCGGCCAGCCGTTCGGCCTCCTTGTACAGGGTGCTGGTCTGCTCCACGGCCTGCTGCCGGACCCTGACCATCTCGGTCGAGTCCGAGAGCGCCCGCAGGGTGCCGACCCCGGCGTCCCCCGACAGGAACGGCACCACGCCGTCCGCCCCGACGGGCTGCTCGTAGAGCAGCTCCGCAAGCTGCGAGACCGGCTGCCGGATCACCGCGAGCCTGCGTTCCAGGTCCTGCAGCCCGTTCAGCTTGGTCTTGAGCTCCTTCTCGGACGCCGCGATCGTGGCGCGCCGCTTCTCCAGCGCCTTGGTGGCGTCCTCAAGCTCCTTGGCCGACTTCTCGGCCTCCTTGCGCAGCTCCGCCAGATTGCTCGGATCCCGCCGCTCCACCTGGGTGCGCGCCTGCGCCTGAACCGCTGATGGCACGAAGAGAGAAGCCATCGCCATGACGACCGCGATCAGACCCGCTGATCGAGGGGATGGCACGTTCGACTCCTCCGTTTGCACACTCGTTACCCGGGTCAGGCACGCACGTTACTACAGCCCCCCGAGTGTCCGGACCGAACTCCGAAGAGCTGCTATGAGACAAAAAGCGCACTATGTACGGCTCCCCCTCCCCACCAGCGACATCGCCCCCTACGCCCGACTCCCGGCGGAACCGTGCACCGTCCTGGACCTTCCTGTCAGGGTTTCTCCCTTCGGCGGCCCGGGAGAAGCTGTCACGGTGCAGCCTGGGGACGGCTGCGGGAGTGCGCGCACCGGACGAGTGAGCCAACCACACCGCTGCGCCGCATTCATCCGCCCTGACCTGCGGTCACCGCGGTACGTCTCCGCCTCTTCCTACGCCGGCCCGCTCCTCTCCGATGTCCGCCACAGCAACCCTTCTCACTTCTCCGCGGCCTCCGACGCCCCTTTGTCATGTGGACCCGTAATGCGCAGAACCACCCATGACTTGAGCTTCGACGGCTCTGAGCCTGTTTCAGGAACGGTGCTCACCACTCCCTTTTCGGCCAGTCCCCTGGGATCACCGGCGACAGCGTCTCCCTGTCGCAGCCTGTTGGGTACGACGGGCGGTCACCCCCAGAGCTGCGCCACCCGACCTGCAGTCCCTCCACACGACGCGCAACGCCCTCCGGCCTCTCGTGACCTCGTCTCGGCCCTCCGGCCAAGAGCCTCCACCACAGCTGCCACGCAATCGCACGCAGACCTGCCACCAAGACCACCGAAGCCGACGCCCTCTATCTCAGCGGCGAAGTACCTCCTGAAAGGAAGCCCCAACAGCAGCCAACACGAAGCCACTCAAGCCACTCCCCCCGCCGAGACAGCACGCGGGAAGAGCCGGTCATTGACCTCACCCGCCAGCGGCCTGCGCGACACCGCGCCAAAGCAGCACACCGTCTTCAGCCAACACCCGTCGTCGACTTCACAAGCCCGACAACCAGCCATAGCGGGCATTCTGTGCCGCTTCCTGCTCACGCTCCCGGCACATGTCCCATAGCCAGGTGTCCTCCCACTCCCCCGCACACCCTGGCAAGGACCGCGAAGCCTCAGGCACGTACGGCTCCTCCTCAACCACAGGATCCGGCTCCGGCGCGGGCACAGGCACCGAGGACCGCACCTCCAACGCCTCGGACACCTCGGAGACCTTCCGCACAGGCGCCGGAATCACCCCTTCGTACCGCCGATCAGGATGCGCAGGCGCGGGCACCCACACAGGCTCGAACGCCAACCGCACCGCCCTCCGCTCCTCCATCCCCACCGGCGCACCAACTCCCTCGAACCCCCGCATCTCCCCCGCCAACAGCCCGCCGGCAAGAATCGCCGGCGCCAGCAACGCCCCGAACAACACAACGGGCCGCCTACGAGCTTGCGTGGATCGCCTCCTGGTCACAGGCAGAAGCTAGCCACGTACGAAGCGCAGGAATCTGACCGCTTGCCATGCCTTTACCGCAGCTCAGAGCACCCATAACCAACCTCACCAAACTGACCCCGGCCCGGCGGCCCACGCACTGCCCAACTTTCGCTAGGCTTACGAGCGTCCGCCTCCGTAGCTCAGGGGATAGAGCACCGCTCTCCTAAAGCGGGTGCCGCAGGTTCGAATCCTGCCGGGGGCACTCACCTAGATCGGCATTTCAGGCCCCTGACCTGCGGTTTCACAGCCGCAGGTCTTTTCTTTTGTGTCCTTGGTAGGCAGCAGGCGGTGCCCGCATGCAACCGTAAGACCATGATCAGGGGATATACACGGGATGATCTTGATGACGTTTCCCCAGGTCGGACCGCATTTTAGGCCGCCACGTTCCCCGGCACCCGCTTCCGACCGCACGGCATTGGGCGAACACGGCCAGCCTGATCGCGCCAAATACGTGCGCAACCTCCGCTTGCAGTCCACATCACCGGCCCAGTACGCGGGCTGCTCCGGCGACAACGGTGGTCGCCAGCACCCCGCCAGCCGCGACCAGCCCGCGAGAGAGCCACTGCGTCGCTCCTCCCGAGTCGAACGCCGACTGCTGGCCCAGACCAACAATGCGAAGCAGCAGATCAATCGCATAGCTCCGGCGTTGAAGTGCGGTGACTCGCCCGGCTTCAGCGGAGGCGGACGCGACGCCCAGTAGACGACACCGCCGATGGCCAACAGGACAACGAGCCAGGCGGCCGCCTGCCACGGCTTGTAGCCGAAGCCAACCGTGACGTCCTGCAGAAGGTCCACACCCGACCAAGCAGCGCCCGATCACGCTGCTGGCACCGTTCCTTCGCGAACACGACGGCACGGGCCTCATCGTGCTGGCCATCGGCAGCGTAGGAGGCGACGAACTGCTCATACGGCTGCGGGTGGAACTCCTCGCCAGACAGCCAACGCACACGCTCACGCGCGGAACACCGCGGCTCCATACAGTGTACGTCAGCCCGTTAACACGCAGCGGACAGGGCAAGCGCCCAGGATCGTCGCGCAGCAAACCACACCGACGCGTTCAAGGATGACGGCTCCATCGACATCGCGCCCAGGCAGCAGGGCAAGCTCGGCGGTGAGACTTATCCGGCTGGCGGCCACGGTCACGCCCGAAGCATCAGAGGAGCCAACGAACGCGCGGTCGAGCGTCAGGCAAGACCAGGAGGAGCAGACGCTCCTTAGCGATCACGAGGAGTTGTCCGGCCAAGGAGAGTGAGCACGCCAACGAGGGTGGCGCCGCCGGCACCCAGGCCGACGATGAGGGAGGCGGGCCAGGAGGCCTTGTCGGCGAGCATCAGGCCAGTCATGACGACGGTGGCCATGGCGGCGCACAGCATGGCGAGCGCGATGCGTTCCGGAGGCGTGGAAGGGTTCGCCAACGCAGGATCTGAAGACCTGGCAGCGGTCGCGTCGGGCTTAGCCACGCTGCCACAACTGTTGGGCTCGTGCTGGTGAAGCGGGCACACGGGGTGATGATCGACGTTAGGGTTTGCCTTCACAATGTCCCTTCCACGCGCTTGGCCCTGCTCTGAAGGAGAAGGGCTTGAGTTATGGATGTCTAGGCGATTCGCGTCGCGATCCCCTCGCCTTCAGACGGCACAAAAAACTTCGGGGAGACCCGAGGGGAGATCTTGCGCGGCCCCATAGAGCTACGCAGTAGACCACCACCTGTCCCGGGCCGTGCGTGCCTTCCCTCGGCCCCCAACCCCCGAGGGGAGCGGGTACGTCGATGGCGCATTTCGAACAGCCCGGCCCACGTCCGAGCGCGCTCGAGACCAAGTCGGTCGAACCAGGGGGCATCGACGAGGATGCCAGTAGCGACGACGATCCAATATCGGAGCGAGAAACCACGGATCTGATCGCCGCTGCCATCATCGAGGCCGAGCATGAGCTGGCGCCCCCCGAGCTTCAGGAGAGTGCCGAGGCGCGTCGGTCACGCCTTGAAGAAGACCACCGGATCATGATGTTGCTGCAGCAGGATCTGGCCCAGGGTCGCGTTGATCGCTTCGACAAGATGTGTGGGCGCCTGTTGGGTTCCAGCCTGCCCATCTTGATCGGCTGGTTCCGGGCTGAAAAGATCTTCGCCAAGGTCAACGAGCTCCGCGCCCGGACGAACAAGGGCAGGGCGAAGAGAGGGTTGACTCCCCTACCCCCGCTTGAGCGCGCCAGGTCCGACTGGCGGCGATGGAGCCAAGACGATGTAGACCAGCTGGCTTTCGAAGTCGCCGAGGAAGGCATCGAGCGCTTTCGCCGCACCGTGCGCAACGGTGATTGGAATCCTGAGGGCGGAGCGGCGCTGACAACCTACTTCATCGGTGGGTGTCTGATCTCCTTTGAGAAGGTCTACCGCAGGTGGTGCAAAGCTAAGGTGCTGGACCGGGTAGCTCTACATGCCGGATTGACCGACGATCTTGATAATTTGCCAAATTTGCGCCCCGCTCGCGTCCGTAGTCCAGAAGATCAGGTGGTTCTGGTCGACCAGGCTCGGCGCATTATGAGCAAGATCAAGGACCCCCAGCTGCGTGAAGTCCTGTGGTTCCGCAGCCAGGGCTACAACCAGGCTGAGGCAGCCGAACGTTGTGGCCTGAGCGAGAAGGCTGCTGAGGGGCGCTTAGGACGCGTCCGCAAAAATCTTGGCAAGGAGAACCCTGCTCCAAAAGCCCAAGTGGACCCTGACGGTGCGGAGAGGTGACTGCCATGAGTAACGAAGAACGTCGCGACGCTGTGCACTCGCCGTGCATACAACCCGCCGACCCACCGCCGCTGGCGCCGACGATGGAGATCGACGACGACTTCGACCAGATGCTCGAGCGTTCGTCACTGGGAAGTCCGGTGGCCAAGCACATTCGCGCGGGCCTGCCTGAACACTTGACGCGTCGCATCCAGAAGCGCGACAGATCCGCGGGGATGTCTGTGGGGTGCCCAGCAGATTCCGGACAGTCGGCTACATAAGCTGACAAAAGTCTGGAAGAGGTAGGTACGTGACGAGGCGTCGCAGGCAGTTCTCACGCGAGTTCAAGGAAGAAGCCGTCCGCATGGTGCTGGAGGGCG
>NZ_JBEXYU010000041.1:0-78990 GCF_040631115.1 Nonomuraea sp. NPDC005692
CCGCGCCGCGGGCCGTGGTTTCCTGCTTGACCCGCCTGCGGGGGCGGCGGGTACCCCGCCCCCCGCCGCTCTATGCGGTGGAGCACGATGGACGAACTAATCAAGTACCTCCCCAACCTCGCGCTGGGCTTCCTGGAGAACATCAAGCTCGCACTCGTGGCCGCGGTCGTCTCCCTCATCCTCGGGACGATCCTGGCCGGGATGCGGGTCTCCCCGACGCCCGTCCTGCGCGCGGCGGGCACGGTCTATGTGAACGTGGTGCGCAACACCCCGCTGACCCTGGTGCTGGCGTTCTCGGCGCTGGGCCTGAGCGACCAGCTGGGCCTGATCTTCTCCGACGTGCCGCGGACGAACTCGTTCTGGATCGTCGCGATGGGCCTTTCGGTCTACACGGCGGCGTTCGTGTGCGAGGCGGTGCGCTCCGGCATCAACACGGTGCCGATGGGGCAGGCGGAGGCGGCCAGGGCGATCGGGCTGACCTTCATGCAGTCGCTGCGGATGATCATCCTGCCGCAGGCGCTGCGGTCGGTCATCGCCCCGCTGGGCAGCGTGATGATCGCCATGATCAAGAACACCACGGTGGCGGTGGCCGGCGGGTTCGCCGGTGACGTGGCCGCCGAGATGAAGCTCACGTTCGACACCACGGGCGCGTCGATCCCGATCTTCCTGGGGGTGGTCGTGGCCTTCATGGTCCTCACCATGCCGATCGGCTTCCTCTCCGGCTGGCTGGCAAGGCGTCTGGCGGTGGCCCGATGAGCGCATCCGTCCTGTTCGACACGCCCGGCCCGCGCGGCCGGCTGCGCAACCACCTGCTGACGGCGGTCAGCCTCGTGGCGGTCCTGGCCGTCGTGTACTTCGTCTACCAGGGCTTCGACGCCAAGGGCCAGTGGGAAGGCAAGATCTGGCAGCCGTTCCTGACGGCCGAGGTGTGGCAGGAGTTCATCCTGCCGGGCCTGCTCGGCACGCTCAAGGCGGCGGCCACCGCGGCGGTGCTCGCGCTGGTCTTCGGCGCGGTCTTCGGCCTGGCCAGGCTCTCCGACCACGCCTGGATCAGGATCCCGGCGGCCACGGTGGTGGAGGTCTTCAGGGCCATCCCGCTGCTGCTGCTGATCTTCTTCATCTTCTACCTGGCGCCCGCCATCGCCGGCGGCGGCGACTACGCCTTCATCGCCGTGGTGCTGGGCCTGATGCTGTACAACGGCTCGGTGCTGGCGGAGATCGTGCGCGCGGGCGTGCACGCCATCCCCAAGGGCCAGGCCGAGGCCGCCTACGCGGTGGGCATGCGCAAGAACCAGGTGCTGCGCCTGGTGCTGCTGCCGCAGGCGGTCACGACGATGATGCCGGCGATCGTCAGCCAGCTCGTGGTGCTGCTGAAGGACACCGCGCTCGGCTACATCATCGCCTACGTCGACCTGCTCAACACCGGGTTCAAGGTGCTGCCGGCGGCGTACTTCGGCTCGCTGATCCCGGCGGCGATCGTCATCGGCGTCATCTACGTGGCGCTCAACATGACGCTGAGCTACCTGGCCACCTTGCTGGAGCGGCGCAGCAGGCGCAGCAGGAAGACCTCGGCGCGGCCGATCGCCACCCCCGGCGCGGCGGCCGTCGGCGTCGGCACCGGCCAGGGCACCGAGGGCGGCGGCATGGCGCCCGACATCCCCGTGGAGTGACCTGCCGGCCCGGCGACGGGCCCGGCGACGAGCACGGCGGCGGGATCCCCGTCCCGCCGCCGTCTCGTAAAGAAAGCCTCAGATCTTCGCCGGTGCGGCACGCAGACCGGCCCGGCCGGGCCGCCGAGCCCACAGACTCCTGTGCGTGCGGATACGTGGAGTCGTGGTGGCGCTGGCCGGCACGGCCGCGTTCGCCGTACCGGTGGCGTGCGGCGGCGGCGGCGCCTACTCCACCGTCGTGGGCAAGATCAGGGGCACCGGCCAGGTCATCGTGGGCACCAAATGGGACCAGCCGAGCCTGGGCCTGAAGGCCGGCCCCGGCGACCCCGTGGGCTTCGACGTGGACGTCGCCCGGTACGTCGTCGCCAAGCTGGCCCGCGGCCGGCCCGTGCGCATCACCTGGCGGGAGGCGCCGGCGGCGGGCCGCGAGGCGCTGCTCCAGAACGGCACCGTGGACATGGTGTTCGCCACCTACTCCATCACCGAGGCCCGCAGGCCCAAGGTGACCTTCGCCGGCCCGTACGTGCTCGTGCACCAGGACACGATGGTCCGGGCCGACGACGCGTCCATCCGCGCCGTCACCGACCTGCGGGGCAAGCGCGTGTGCCAGGTGCCGGGCTCCAACTCCTTCAAGCGCGTCGCCGACCCGCCGCCTGACGGCAAGCTCGACCTGCCCGTCGTGGCCGTGCCCGCGGCCAACTACTCCGACTGCGTGCGCAAGCTCAGCGACAACCAGCTGGACGCCGTCTCCACCGAGGACCTGACCCTGGCCGGCTTCGCCCAGCAGGCCCCCGGCCTGTTCCGGCTGCTCAACGACCCCTTCACCGACGAGCGGTACGCCATCGGCCTGAAGAAGGGCGACATCGTGACCTGCGAGGCCGCCGAGCAGGCCGTGGTCGAGATGTGGCGGGACGGGACGGCCACGCGGCTGCTGCGCAAGTGGTTCGGCGACACCGGGCTCAACCTGCCCACCTCGATGCCGCCGCAGGAGAGATGTTCTTGATCGCGCCCCACGGCCCCGGATCTTCGGGCAGGATGCGGGTATGCCTTTCTGGCCGTCCGCCATCTCCGCCCGCGACGTCGCCGCCGCCGGTCTGCGGCCCGGCTGGCCCGTCGCCCAGGGCGGCCGGGTGTGGTGGACCGAAGACCGTCCGGGCGAGGGCGGCCGCACCGCGATCGTCCGCCGTGAGGCCGACGGCACCTGCCGTGACCTGCTGCCCGCCCCCTGGAGCGCCCGCACGAGGGTCCACGAGTACGGCGGCCGTCCCTATGCGGTGACGCCCGGCGGCGACGTGGTCTTCGCCGGTCTGGCCGATCAGCGCCTGTACATTCTCGGGCAAAACGGCCAGCCGAAACCCCTCACCGCCGAAGGTTCCCGCTACGCCGACCTGACCGTCCGCGACGGCGAGGTCTGGGCGGTGCGCGAGCGCCACGGCGAGCACGGCAAGATCACCCGTTCCGTCGTGTCGATCCCGCTGAAGGGCGGCGAGCCCCGGGAGCGGGCGTCCGGCCACGACTTCTACGCCTCGCCCGTCCCGTCCCCCGACGGCGCCCACCTGGCCTACATCTGCTGGAACCACCCCCGCATGCCCTGGGACGGCACGGAGCTGCGCGTCGTCCGGCTGCGCGACGGGCAGGCCCGCACGGTGCTGGGCGGCGAGGCGGAGTCCGTCCTGTCGCCCGCCTGGAAGGACGACGCCACCCTCTACCTGGTCTCCGACCGCTCCGGCTGGTGGAACCTCTACGAGTGCGGCCTCGACGGCGCCGCGCCGCGGGCGTTGTGCCCGGCCGAGGAGGAGTTCACGCAGCCGCCGTGGCAGCTCGGCGGCGCGCCGTACACCGTGCTCGCCGACGGGCGGCTCGCGGTCCTGCACGGGCGCGGTGACCTGCGGCTGGGCGTGCTCGACCCGGCCACGGGAGCGCTCCACGACCTCCACCTGCCCTACACGGGATGGCAGGCCGCCCTCGCCGCCGACGGCATGTCCGTGACGGGCGTCGGCCACGCCGCCCGGCTGCCGCGCTCGGTCGTGCGGGTCGACGTCGCCTCCGGGCGGGCCGAGCCGCTGGCGGGGGCCGACGAGCGCCTGCCCGACCTGTCCGGGCTGCCCGATCCGCGGCCGGTGGTCGTGCCGGGCGAGCGGCCCGTCCACGCCTTCTTGCACCAGGTCGCCGAGGAGCCGACGCCGTTCGTGGTGTTCGTGCACGGCGGCCCGACCGCCCACGCCGACACGGCGCTCGACCTGGAGAAGGCGTTCCTGACCTCGCGCGGCATCGGCGTGCTCGACGTCAACTACGGCGGCTCCACCGGCTACGGTCGCGCCTACCGGGAGCGGCTGCGCGGCCAGTGGGGGCTGGTCGACGTCGCCGACACGATCGCCGCCGCCCAGTGGCTGGCCGACTCCGGGCTGGCCGACCCGGCCCGGATCGCGGTGCGCGGCGGCAGCGCGGGCGGCTGGACGGTGATGGCCGCCTGCTGCCGCTCCGGCGTGTTCGCGGGCGGGGTGTCCTACTACGGCGTCAGCGCGCTCGCGCCGCTCGCCGCGCACACCCACGACTTCGAGTCCCGTTACGTCGAGTGGCTGGTCGGCGACGACCCGGCCGTCTACGCCTCCAGAGAGCCGCTCGGCCTGGTCGACGGGGTGTCCTGCCCGATGCTGCTGCTGCAGGGGCTCGACGACCCGGTGGTGCCGCCCGAGCAGTCGACGGCCTTCGCCGACGCATTGTCCGAGCGCGGCGTCTCCTGCACTTATCTCGCTTTCGACGGCGAATCCCACGGATTTCGCCGATTGGAGACGCGGGTCGCGGCCCTGGCCGCGGAGCTGGCTTTCTACCAGCAGCTATTCAGTTAATGTCGCGATCTCCAGACAATTCCCGTACTGAATCAGCATTACCGACCAGTCGCTAGTCGCAAACAGTTACGTAACCGACCTCGACAGTCTTCCTCCGGCATGGGTTGCTCGTCTCAGTAAACGTGGGGCGCGCGTCGCGGCCACGACACGCGCCCCAGCTGTGCCAGCCAACAACACCCCCATCTCGGCACGAGGGAGGCCAGATGGCCAGCTTGCGCCATCTCAGCATCATCACGGTGGCGGCGGCAACTCTGCTCGCCACCTCCTGCGCGACGCAGAACGGAACCAGCAAATCCGCTCCGCCCCCCGCCGCGAGCCAGAGCTCGGGAAGCGCCGTCTCGGGCGGCACGCTCAGGCTCGTGGGCTCGGGCGACGTCGACCATCTCGACCCGACCAGCATCTACTACGTCGTCACCATCGCGATCATGCGCGGCTACTCGCGCCAGCTGTACGCCCTCCAGGGCGTCGCGGCGGGAGCCGACACCACCAAGGGCTACGAGGTGCTGCCCGACATAGCGACCGAGCTGCCCACCGAGGCGAACGGCGGCCTGAGCGCCGACAAGCTCACGTACACGATCAAGTTGCGCGACGGCGTGCAGTGGGACACCCAGCCGCCGCGGCCGGTGACGGCGGGCGACTTCGTCCGCGGGTTCAAGCGCATCTGCAACCCGGTGGCGGGCTCCGGCGCGCCCGGCTACTACACCAGCACGATCAAGGGCATGGCCGAGTACTGCGACGCCTACATCAAGGCGTTCGAGAAGGCCAAGCCCACCGCCAAGGCCCTGGCCGACTTCCAGAACGGCCACGACATCGCCGGCGTGCAGGCCAAGGACGACAAGACGATCGTCTTCACCCTGACCCAGCCGGCCGGTGACTTCCTCAACATCCTGGCCCTGAACTTCGCCTCGGCCGCGCCGCAGGAGTACGACCAGTACGTCCCCGACGACGCCACCTTCCGCCAGCACGTGATCTCCAACGGCCCGTACAAGATCGCCTCGTACGTGGCCACCAAGTCGATCCGGCTGGAGAAGAACCCGGCCTGGAAACAGGAGTCCGACCCGATCAGGCACCAGTACGTCAACGCCATCGACGTCAAGATGGGCGTCGGCGAGCCCGACGCGGTCCAGCAGCAGATCGAGGCCGGCAGCGCCGACCTGTCGTGGGACCTGCCGGTGCCGACCTCGCAGATCCCGCAGCTCAAGAGCAACGACCCCAACTTCACGATCTTCCCCGGCGCGGTGACGAACCCGTACGTGGTGTTCAACCTGCAGAGCAAGAACGCCGGCGGGGCGATGGGCAAGCTCAAGGTCCGCCAGGCCATCGAGTACGCGATCAACAAGACCGCCATCGCCAAGATCTACGGCGGCGCGGACGTCGCGACCGCACTGCACACGGTCATCCCACCGGGCAACATCGGCTACCAGGAGTACAACCCGTACCCGACGCCTGGTGACCAGGGCGACCCCGCCAAGTGCAAGCAACTGCTGAGCGAGGCCGGCTACCCCAACGGGCTGACCCTCATCGGCGCCTTCCGCAACGCGGGCAACCACCCGGCCAACTTCCAGTCGTACTCGGCCGACCTGAAGAAGTGCGGCATCACCGTCAAGGGCCTGCCGCTGCGCCAGGGCGACTACTACACCTACCTGCAGACGCCCTCGCACGCCAAGAACAGCGAATGGGACCTGTCGGCCCCCGGCTGGATCCCCGACTGGTACGGCACCAACGGCCGCGCGGTCATGCAGCCGCTGTTCCAGACCAACTGCAACCCCGGCACCAGCAACTACGGCTGCTACAGCAACCCCAAGGTGGACGACCTGATCAAGCGGGCGCTCGCCGAGACCGACCAGGCCAAGGCCGCGGCGCTGTGGCACGAGGCCGACCAGACGGTGCTGGGCGATGCGGTGATCGTGCCGCTGAACAACCAGAACACGCCGCTCTACAAGAACAAGCGGGTGCAGAACGCCCTGTATCTGCCGTCGTACCAGGTCTATGACGTCACCAACCTCTGGCTGAACCCCAACACGCCTTGACGACCGGCGTCCCGCGGGCGCGCCGGCAGGCGGGCCCGCGGGACAGCCGCGAGGGAGACATATGAGCCTGCTTGAGGTAACCGACCTCCAGGTGTCCTTCCCCACCTCCGACGGCGTGGTCCAGGCGGTGCGGGGGCTGTCGTTCACCGTCGACCGCGGTCAGACGCTGGCGATCGTCGGCGAGTCCGGCAGCGGCAAGACCGTGAGCACCCAGGCGATACTCGGGCTGACCCCCGACGCCGACATCTCCGGTACGGCCCTGTTCGAGGGCGTCGACCTGCTCGGACTCGACAACGAGCAGCTTCGCCGCATCCGCGGCGCGGAGATCAGCGTGGTCTTCCAGGACCCGCTGACCAGCCTTCACCCGCTCTACAAGGTCGGCTGGCAGATCGAGGAGCTGATCCGCGTCCACAATCCCGGCACCCGCCGCGCGGAGGCCAGGAAACGGGCCGTCGAACTGCTGGGCCTGGTGGGCATCCCGCGCCCCGACCGCCGGGTGGACGACTACCCCCACCAGTTCTCCGGCGGCATGCGGCAACGGGCGATGATCGCCATGTCGCTCGCGCTCAACCCCAAGCTCATCGTCGCCGACGAGCCGACCACGGCTCTGGACGCGACCGTCCAGGCGCAGATCCTCGAGCTGATCGGGCGGGTGCAGGCCGAGTTCGACATCGCGCTCGTCCTCATCACGCACGACCTCGGCGTCGTGGCCGGCATGGCCGACGAGGTGCTTGTCATGTACGCCGGGCTCGTCGTCGAGCGGGCCGACCGGCGCACGCTCTACTACCAACCGCACCACCCGTACACCAAGGGCCTGCTGGAGTCGATCCCGGGCAGCACCGGCGACCGCGGCGGACGGCTGCGGCCCATCCCCGGCTCGCCGCCGAGCCTGATCGCGATCCCGTCCGGGTGCGCCTTCCATCCGCGCTGCCCGTACGTGATGCCGGTCTGTTCCGCCGAACGGCCGCCGCTGGCCTCCATCACGGGCGCGCGCGGGCACGCCTCGGCGTGCTGGCTGCCGCACGAGGCGATCGGGCTCGGCGCGGAGGCCGAGGCGCTGCGCAAACGGGCGGTGCACGGCACGGCGGAGGAGGCCTGATGCTGCTCGAAGTCGAGAACCTGGTCAAACACTTCCCCATCACCAGCGGCATGCTGATCAAGCAGACGATCGGCCAGGTCAGAGCCGTCGACGGCGTCAGCCTGTCGCTGTCGCCCGGCGAGACGCTCGGCCTGGTCGGCGAGACCGGCTGCGGCAAGTCCACGCTGGCCCGGTGCATCGCCGGCCTGCATCCCATCACCTCCGGCAGCGTGCGCTTCGACGGCGCCGACATCACGAACCTGCCGCGGCGCCGGATGCGGCCCTACCGGCGCGACATCCAGGTGATCTTCCAGGACCCGTACGGCTCGCTCAACCCGCGCCGCCGGGTCGGCTCGATCATCGCCGACCCGCTCGTCATCCACCGGGTGCAGAGCGGCCAGGAGCTGCGGCGGACCGTCCAGGAGCTGATGGAACGGGTCGGGCTCAACCCCGAGCACTACAACCGTTTCCCCGCCGAGTTCTCCGGCGGGCAGCGGCAGCGCATCGGGGTCGCGCGGGCGCTCGCGCTGCGGCCCCGGCTGATCATCTGCGACGAGCCGGTGTCGGCGCTCGACGTGTCCATCCAGGCCCAGATCCTCAACCTGCTCAAGGACCTCCAGGACGACTTCGGGCTGACGTACCTGTTCATCGCCCACGACCTGTCGGTGGTGCGGCACGTCAGCGACCGGATCGCGGTCATGTACCTGGGCAAGGTGGCCGAACTGGCCACCGCGGAGGAGCTGCACGCGGTGCCCCGCCATCCGTACACGAACGCGCTGCTGTCGGCGACCGCCGTGGCCGACCCCGACGAGGCCGAACGGCGGCACCGCATCATCCTCACCGGCGACGTGCCCTCACCGATCGACCCGCCCGCCGGCTGCCGCTTCCATCCCCGGTGCCCGAAGGCACGCGAACGCTGCTCGGCCGAGGAACCGCTGCTGGCGCCCCAGGAGCACCTGGTGGCCTGCCACTACCCCGTCGAGGCGGGCGAGGACCTGACCGCCGGGAGGACCGCATGACTCTCACGGAGATCCGTCCCGACGTCGTCGCCGACCGCACGATCGCCGGACGCAGCCCCTGGCAGCTCGCCTGGGCGCGGATCAGGTCCGACCGGGTGGCCCTGATCTCGGGCATCGTCGTCGTGCTGCTGTGCCTGCTCGCCCTGACCGCGCCGCTCATCTCGGCCTGGAACGGCCACGACCCCGACGAGCAGTTCCGCGACACCGGCATCACCGACCAGGGCCTGCCCGTCGGGCCCAACGGCGAGTTCTGGTTCGGCACCGACCGCCTCGGCCGCGACCTGTTCATCAGGGTCCTGTACGGCGCGCGCGTCTCGCTGCTCGTCGGCGTGGTCGCGACCGGCGTGGCGGCGCTGATCGGGGTCGTCATCGGGCTGCTGGCCGGGTACTACGGCGGCGTCATCGACACCATCCTGTCCCGGCTCATGGACGTGGTCCTGTCGTTCCCGTACCTGATCTTCGCGATCGCGGTGGTGTCCATCGCCGGGCCCTCGCTGACCGCGACGATCGGGGTGATCTCGTTCTACTCCTGGGCGGCGATCGCCCGCGTGGTGCGCGGCCAGACGTTGTCGCTCAAGGAACGCGAGTACGTGGAGGCGGCCCGGTCCATGGGGGCCGGCGACGCGCGGATCATGTTCGTGGACATCCTGCCGAACCTGCTGGCCCCCGTCATAGTGCTCACCACGCTGCTGGTGCCGGCCGCGATCGTGTTCGAGTCCACCTTGTCCTATCTGGGGCTCGGGATCGTTCCCCCAACCCCGTCCTGGGGGAACCTGCTGAGCGAGGCCCAGGGCTTCTACCGGGTGGCGTACTGGTATCTGGGGTTCCCGGCGGCCTCGCTGCTGATCACGACGCTGGCGTTCAACCTGGTGGGCGACGGGATCAGGGACGCCATCGATCCCCGGATGGAACGGCTGTTCAGCCGCCGGCGACGGCGGAACCGGCGCGCGGCCTCTGCTCCGGCGTCCGCGCCCGCCGCTGGGGGATCCGATGCCGCTGCTGGGGGGTCCGATGCCGCTGCTTCATGACCGGGGTGGGATGTCGGGGTTGCTTCAGGAGGTGGAGGGCTGATGTTGCGACGGTTCCTGCTGCGGCGGACACTGCTCGGGGTGCTGGTGTTGTGGCTGGTCTCCCTGGGCACGTTCTTCCTGTTCTTCGTCGCCCCCGGCGACCCCGCCCGTACGCTGGCCGGCCGCCAGGCCACCCCTGAGCAGGTCGACCTGATCCGCCACAACCTCGGCCTCGACCGTCCCACCATCGTCCAGTACTTCGACTACCTGGGCCGGCTCCTGCACGGCGACCTGGGCCAGTCGTACTTCTCGGGCGAATCGGTGGGCAAGCTGCTGGCCCAGGACTTCCCGCCGACGTTCTCGCTGGTGCTCGGCGGGGCCGTCCTGTGGCTCTGCCTCGGCGTCGGCGCCGGCGTGCTCAGCGCCACCCGCGTACGGTCGTTCCTCGACCGCGCCCTGACCACGCTGGCCCTGGCCGGGGTCTCGATGCCGACCTTCGTGGTCGGCCTGCTGCTGCTGTATTTCTTCTTCTTCCAGCTCACCATGGCGGGCGCCCCGATCCTGCCGCCCGACTCCTACGTGCCCTTCTCCGAGAACCCCGGCGAATGGGCCCGGCACCTGATCCTGCCGTGGATCACGTTGGCGATGGTCCAGGCGGCCTCGTACGCCCGGCTCACCCGGGGCTCCATGCTGGACGTCCTGGGCGAGGACTACATCCGTACGGCCCGCGCCAAGGGTGTGCCCGAAGGCCGCGTCATCTACCGGCACGGCCTGCGCGCCGCGCTGACCCCCGTGGTGACCCAGCTCGGCGTGGACATCGGCACGCTGATCGGCGGTCTGGTGGTGACGGAGTCGGTCTTCGGGCTCGGCGGCATCGGGCAGGCGGTGGTGCAGGCGTTCATCAGCGGTGACCTACCGGTGATCATGGGCGTCGTCATCCTGGCCACCACCGCCGTAGTGGTGGCGAACCTGGTCGTGGACATCGCCTACGGACTCCTCGACCCCCGAATCCGCCTGGCCTGACGATGCGCCCCCTCTGAATCCGCCTGGCCTGACGACGCGACCCTCGGATCCGCCTGGCCTGACGATACGACCCTCCGGATCCGCCTGGCCTGGCCTGACGATGCGAGCGGCGCCTCCCCGGCGGGCGCACCTCCCCGCGCCCGCCGACGCGCCGCCCTCGCACCCACCTCGCCCATCGGAGACTCCCGCATCGGCCTGACCTGCGCCATCAGGCGCTCCTCCCCTGTCCCGCCCCTTTTCCCGCTGCTCGGAACAAGCGGGCCTCCTGAAATGGGCAAGCCCCCTGGGATGGCCGCGCTCCTCAAAACGGGCGAGCCACCGTCGGACCGGCGGGCGGCCTTCTTGGGGTCAGCGGGCGAACTCGGTGGCGCGGGACTCGCGCACCACCGTGATCCGGATCTGCCCCGGGTACGTCAGCTCCTCCTCCACCTGCTTGGCCACGTCCCGGGCGATCACCTGCGCCTGGATGTCGTCGATCGCGTCCGGCTTGACCATGACCCGGATCTCCCGCCCGGCCTGCATGGCGAACACCTTCTCCACGCCCTCGTACGACTGCGCGATCTCCTCCAGCCGCTCCAGCCGCTTGACGTACGCCTCCAGCGACTCCCTGCGCGCCCCCGGACGGCTGCCACTGATGGCGTCGGCCGCCTGCGTGAGCACCGCCTCGACCGTACGGACCTCGACCTCGTTGTGGTGCGCCTCGATGGCGTGCACCACGTCCTCCTGCTCGCCGTACCGGCGGGCGATCTCGGCGCCGATCAGCGCGTGACTGCCCTCGACCTCGTGCGTGAGAGCCTTGCCGATGTCGTGCAGCAGCGCGCACCGCTTCATGAGCTGCTGGTTCATCTTCAGCTCGGCCGCCATGATCCCGGCGATGTGCGCGGACTCGATGAGGTGCTTGAGCACGTTCTGACCGTAGGAGGTGCGGTAACGGAGCTGCCCGAGCAGCAGCGTCAGCTCGGGATGCATGTCCGTGATGCCCAGCTCGACCAGGGCGTCCTCGCCGGCGCGCGCGCAGAGGTCCTGGACCTCCTGGCGGCTGCGGTCGTGCGCCTCCTCGATGCGCTGCGGATGGATACGCCCGTCCAGCACCAGTTTCTCCAGCGTGAGCCGCGCCGTCTCCCTGCGCACCGGGTCGAAACACGACAACAACACCGCCTCCGGCGTGTCGTCGATGATCAGGTTCACACCGGTGGTCGACTCGAACGCCCGGATGTTGCGCCCCTCGCGCCCGATGATCCGGCCCTTCATCTCGTCACCGGGCAGATGCAGCACGCTGACGACCGACTCGGCCGTCTGCTCGGCCGCCACCCGCTGGACCGCCAGCGTCACGATCTTGGTGGCGCGCTTCTCGCCCTCCTTGCGGGCCTCGCCCTCGATCTCCCTGATGATCAGCGCCGCCTCGCGCTTGGCCTGGTTCTCGATCTCCTTGACCAGCTCGGACTTGGCCTGCTCCCCGGTCAGCCCGGCGACCCGTTCCAGGATCACCCGCCGCTCGTCCTCGACCTGGAGCAGCTCCTCGCGCCGGTCGGCCAGCTCGACCTCGGTCTCGGCCAGCTTCCTGTCCCGCTCGGACTGCCGCCTGGCCTCCTCGTCGAGCCGCTGCTCGCGCTCGGCCAGCCGGGCCTCCCTGCGTTCGAGATCGGTCCGGAGCTCCTTGAGCTCGGACTTCAAGGTCCGGCTCTCCTCCTCGACCTCCCGCCGCATCTGCGCGGCGCTCTCGGCGGCACTCTCCGACCTGCGCAGGATCTCCTCGGCGTCGCTCTCCGCCTTGGCGCGGATCTCTCCGGCCCGCTCCCGCGCCTCCTCAAGCTCCGCGTGTACGGCTTCCACCTGCTCAGGGCTCGGCTCGGCCTTCCGGGGCAAACCGCCAGAGGTACGGCGTATGACGACGAGCAGCGCCACGATCATCCCGAACGCGAGCACGAGCACCGCCACCATCAGCACCACGACAAGCGGCTGCATGCGCGCCCCGCCCTCCTCGCGTCGTCAACACCTCATAACGCGGACCCAAAACGGGAGGGGTCACGTGCGCGCCACGGAAAGCCCGGTCGGCGTCGTCTCCAGGGCCGATGTCAGGCCAAGGCGGACCGGGCATCGGCCCCCATAGCCGACACCTCGCCTGCCTCGATCAACCGAGCTCGTTCGTCCGTCGTTCACCGGTATGGCAATCCGCGCTGCGCGGAGTAACTCCTCACTGCCGTCGAGGTTATGCGTCGAACAGGTCACGAGCAAGCAAACGCGTCCTCAAGCGTGTCTTACGGGCCCGCAGCTCCCCAATCAACCACATAACCCACGATCACCCCCATTTGTCCCCCACCCTCACCTCTCCAATCCCCATGGCGCAGACAAAGCCCACAACCCGCCCCCGGCGACCACCGGCCATGAAACCGTCGGGCTCCGACGTCCCCCCAGCCCCCGTCACCCGCGAGAGAAACTCTTCGAACGCCCGACGCCCGGCTCACCCACCCCGACAGGAGCACACGGTGAACAACCTCATCGACAAGATCGCCTGGATCCGCCTGGACAACAACAAGATCCGCAGCACCCGCTCACAAGGCAAGAACGGCTACTACCTGCCCGGCGGCAAACCCACCACCCCTCCGCCTCCCTGAGCCACGGGCATGGGAAGCGCCGACCCCCGCAGCAGCCCCACAACCGCCTTGGCCTCACCGAGCTCCGAACCCGGCGGCAGACCTTCAGGCCCTCCCCCAAGCCCCGAGCAGGAGACGGGCCGGCCCCGGCGACAGACCCACGCCCCCTCCATCTCTCTGAGCCCCGAGCGTGAGGGACCACTGACCTGGTGGCGGGTCAGGCGGAGGAAGCTCGGGATCAGGAGAAGTCGTCCTCCAGGTCGATGCCCTCCTGTTCGAGGGCCTCCCGGATCACCCGGTACGCCAGCCCCGACGAGTACCCCTTGCGCGCGAGCATGCCGGCCAGACGCCGCGTACGGGTCTGCGAGTCGAGGGATCGGGTGGAGGCGAGCTTGCGGTCCACCAGCCGTCGGGCCGTCTCGGCCTCCTGGTCGGAGTCCAGACGCTCCACGGCTTCCTTCACGGTCTCGGTGTCCACACCCCGATGGCGCAACTCGGCCGCGAGCGCACGCTTCGCGAGGCCCCGGCCGTGGTGCCGGGAGTCGACCCATGCCTCCGCGAACGCCTCGTCATTGATCAGCCCGAGCTCGACGAACCGATCCAGCACCTTTCCAGCAGCCTCATCCGGTACGTCCCGCTTGCGAAGAGCCTCGGCGAGCTGCGCCCGCGTTTTGGGAGCCATGGTGAGCAACCGAAGACAGATGGCCCGCGCAACGGACTCCGGGTCCGCCGCAGGTGCCGCCGCAGCGGAACTGCCGACGTCCGGCCCATCAGGCAGCGGCCCGCCATGCGATGGCCCGTCATGCGACGGCTCGTCAGATGGCGGCCCATCGGACAACGGGCCGCTACGGCCGGTCGTGCCTCTCCCGAAGCGTCCGCTCGCCCTGCCGCTCCCCCGTCCAGTGCCCCGGCCGCCTGTCCGGCGCCCCTTGCCTGAACGCTTCTTCCCACCCGTGTCCTGCTCATCGCCGAACCAGCTGCTTCCGGCCAGCACCTCAGAATGCCACTCATCGGCGCCGCGCTTCTCCTCGGAGGAAGCCTCACTCTCCGACCTTCCGCCAACGCCGCCGGACTCGTGCGCATTTTCCCGCTCCTTCAGGCGCTCCTCAGCGACACCACCGCCGTCCTGACCACTCAGCCCAGCCGGCGGCGCCCCCGCGTCCCCTTCACCCTCGTGATCTCCCTGCCCGCTCGTACGCCGCTGAGCAACGTCAGCAGCATCCTCGCCATCATGGCCACTCAGCTCATTCAGAGGGCTTTCAGAGAAACCCTCACCGTTCCGAGCCCTCCGCCTGCTCGTACGCCGCTCAGCAGGCCCGGCAGCACCCTCACCGTCATGATTGCTCAGCTCATCCAGGGAGCTTCCGGCGAAACCCTCGTCGACCTGGGCCTTCTTCTTCCGTCTTCCGGAAGCGCCCTTACGGGATGGTTCGGTGCGGGCGTCTTCGGCAAGCTCGCTCGCAGCGGTGTCCCGGTCGGCAGGGGCCTTACGGTCGCCTGGCCAGACGAAGATCGGCGCGTCGGCCCCCTCGTCCGAGCGCCCCCGGGACGCCCGTCCACCGACTCGGCCGCCGCCCCGTCCACTGGCTCGGCCACGATTACCCGAGCGGCCATCGGGGGCGGCTTCGTCGTCCGGAGCGCTGGGGTCGGCCGAGTGGAGCCGGCCGGGAGTGGGCCGGTCAGCCAGATCGCCACTCTCAGCGCCCGGCCACGCCATGAACACCTCACTACGCAGCCTGAGCCCGACACCCGCTTCATCGCTCAGCGCAACATCGTCCCCACTGCCCGGCGTAACGCCCGCTTCTTGGCTCGGCCCAACACCGGCGTCACCTTCCGGCGCAACGTCCGCCCTTTTGCGCAGCCCAACGTCAGCCTCATCGCTCGGCGCGACGCCCGCCCCAGCACCCAACCCGACCTCAGCCTCATCGTTCAGGCTCCCGTCGGCTTTGCGGGTTGAGCGCTTACCTCCCTCGTCGGCTTGGGGGCGGGGGTCGCCCGGCCAGTGGAAGGCCGGCGCGGCCATCTGTCGGCCAGGGCCCCACGCCGGGGGCGCGACATTGGCCCGCCCGCCCGTACGCCACCCCGACGTGCCCTCGTCATCCACCCGAGCATGGACGACCACATCCTCCACCACGCTGTCCGTATCGTCGCGAACCGCCACGTCGTCCACTTCATGGGGAACGGCCGCATCGCGCACTTCATGGAGAACGGCCGGGTCTTCCGCCTGATCGTGGACGGCCGCGCCCTCCACGCCATCGGCTCCAGCGTGATCGGCCGCGTCGTCCAGCCCGTCGTGGGCAGCCGGGTCATCCGCCCTGGTGTGGACGGTCGAGGGGCGGTCGTCTTCGGAGGTGGAGGGTTCGGAGGTGGAGGGTTCGGAGGTGGAGGGTTCGGAGGTGGAGGCTCGGAGGCGGGCGCGTTGTTCGTGCCATTCGTCTACCGACGGCCAGCCGTCAGCGGCCGACCGGGCCAGGTCGGCGCCACGTGAGCCCCTGCCCGAGGACGGGCGGCCGGCAGCCCGGGTCACCGGCTCGGGAGCGGTCGCCCCGGTCACCGAATCGGACGGGGTGGCCTGGGCCCCCGAAGCGGACGGGGTGGCCCAGGTCGGCGGCTCGGAGCTGGTGGCTGTGGTCGTCGGGTCGGAGGGGGTGGCCCGGGGGCCGCGGGGTCCGCGCTTTCTGCGCTCCCCCGAGGCGGGGAGGTCGGGCCATGCGCCCCAGTCATGGGAACGGGGCGCCTGCGACGGATCCCTGTCACTCATGCGCCGACCGATCAGACGTCACCCGGCTTGGGGGTGGACTTCGAGCCACGGCCCGAGGGCGCGGCGGCGGGAGCCGGGACGGCGGCGGCGGGCTCGGCGGGCGTGTCGAGCTTCGGACCGACCCCGAGCTTGTCCTTGATCTTCTTCTCGATCTCGTTGGCCATGTCGGGGTGGTTCTTCAGGAAGTTGCGGGCGTTCTCCTTGCCCTGGCCCAGCTGGTCGCCCTCGTACGTGTACCAGGCGCCCGACTTGCGGACGAAGCCATGCTCGACGCCCATGTCGATGAGACCGCCCTCGCGGGAGATGCCCACGCCGTAGAGGATGTCGAAGTCGGCGACGCGGAAGGGCGGGGCCATCTTGTTCTTGACGACCTTGACCCGGGTGCGGTTGCCGACCGCCTCCGTGCCGTCCTTCAGGGTCTCGATGCGGCGGATGTCCATGCGGACGGAGGCGTAGAACTTGAGCGCCTTACCACCGGTCGTGGTCTCGGGGCTGCCGAACATGACGCCGATCTTCTCGCGGAGCTGGTTGATGAAGATCGCGGTGGTGCCGGTGCTGTTGAGCGCGCCGGCGACCTTGCGCAGGGCCTGGGACATGAGGCGGGCCTGGAGGCCGACGTGGCTGTCGCCCATCTCGCCCTCGATCTCGGCCTTGGGCACCAGGGCGGCCACCGAGTCGATGACGATGATGTCGACCGCGCCGGACCTGATCAACATGTCGGCGATCTCGAGCGCCTGCTCACCGGTGTCGGGCTGGGAGACCAGCAGGGCGTCGGTGTCGACGCCCAGCTTCTTGGCGTATTCGGGGTCAAGGGCGTGTTCGGCGTCGATGAACGCCGCGATGCCGCCGGCCCGCTGGGCGTTGGCCACCGCGTGCAGGGCGATCGTGGTCTTGCCCGAGGACTCGGGGCCGTAGATCTCGACGATTCGCCCACGCGGGAGGCCGCCGATGCCGAGGGCCACGTCAAGGGAGATCGACCCGGTGGGGATCACCTCGATGGGGGCTCGGGCGTCGTCGCCCAGTCGCATGACGGAGCCCTTGCCGAACTGCCGCTCGATCTGAGCGAGCGCGGTCTCGAGGGCCTTCTCGCGGTCGTTGATAGCCATGGGAGCTCCCTCTGGAGGGTCGTGGTCCGATCAGTCGAGTGAAAGCTACGGCCTGCCACCGACATTTTCTGAGACGGTCGGGGAAGGCGTGGCCGGCTTCGGCAAGTTCATCGTAGCCGAACGGCTGTTCGATCACATCACGAACACGCTGCTGGGATGCATGCGGCGTGTCAGAGGAGGGCGAGGCCGGTGCTCGGACGCCGCTCGCGTTCATGGTGGTTGCCGGCCGATTGGCCGTGGGGTCTGCCCGGGGGGTCGTGGCCGTGGGACCGGGCGCGGCGGACGGATGTGATGGGGTGCGCCCGGATGGGCGGTTGCCTGGGTCCGGGTCCGACGAACGCCTGTCCCTCGCGGACGAGCGCCATCTGGCCCGTCCCGGAGAACGCGGATCCGGCCCGTCCCCGAGAACGCGGTTCCGGCCCCTCCCGCAGAACGCGGACCTGAGCCGCGCGGGGAGACGTCATTGACGCTCTCCCCAACGGCCCGGAGAGCGCGGGCACCGGGGCGCGGGTGGCAGGTGGGACACGGGAGGCGAGGACGCTCCCGATCTTCCGCGCGTGTTGCCGCCGACGTGTTGTCATACGCCGTGAGCTGGGGAGACTCCCATGCAGGGGATCGGCTGGGAGGCGGCGAAGTGGCGAGTGGCTACACCGGGGAACGGCGCACCCTTCTGGAGGCGCTCGCCGAGTTGCTGCCCCATCAGGGGCTGGTCAGCCGCATGGTCGGCGGCGACGATCCGGTGCTGTGGGTGTGGCATCCGCGCACGCGCCGCCAGACGATCATCTTCGCCACCCCCTCCAGCGGGGGCTGGACGTTGTTGTGGTCGCCGGGCGGCCAGGGCAACGCGGACGACCTGGAGGCCACGGCGGACGCCCTCCGCCGGACGCTGGACTCAGCGTAGCCCGGACGAGACGTCCTCCACCTGGCACACGGCCCGCCACACGGTCTTGGCGCTCTCGCCGTCGGCCAGCGCCTGGATCACGGTACGGCCGCCCAGCGGGGCGATCACGTAGTCGCGGGCCCACGACTCGGCATAGGTCTCGCCGAAATGGGCGTTCATTCGTCTCCAGAACTCGGTCAGGCGCATGGACCAAGTATGGAATCGCGTCAGGTGTGGGTAAGACATCCGCATGCCAAAGACCCCCAAGTCTTCACCCCCGAAGACCGCCAGGACCAAGGCCAACAGGGCGCGGCGCCGCCGGCTGTTACTCGCGATGCGGCAGACCGTCCAGAAGGAGAAGGGACAGCGATCGGAGCGGCACGCGGGAATCAGGCAGGAGCCGCGTGCGGGCAGGCCGCGTACGCGCAGGGCGTCACGGCGCTGAGCCGGGACGAACAGTCATAGAACTCGCGCACCGTACATCTCACCGAGATGGTCGGCGAGCAGCTCCAGGCGGGCGCCGTCGGGGTCCTTGAAGTAAATGGAGGCGCCGCTCTCGATCTGGTGCGGCACGCCGGCCATCTCCAGCTTGCCGCGCAGCCGTTCCCAGGTCGCGGGGTCGACGGAGATCGCCACGTGGTGCAGCCCGCCGAGCACCTCCTGGTACGGGCCGAGGTCGAGCCCCGGGAAGTCGAAGAACGCGAGCAGGTTGCCGTTGCCGATGTCGAAGAAGAAGTGGCTCGAACCCTTGTAGTCGCGGTTCTCGATGATCTCCGTCAGCGGGAACTCCAGAAGTTCCTGGTAGAACTTGATGGTCCGCTCCACGTCGGACGACAACATGGCCACGTGATGCAGGCCACGGGCGCTGCTCGACGGCCGGTGCGGTAAGGCGTACTGATGTCGCAACTGTGCGCGTCGGGTCTCGACGGCGGCATAATCAATGGTCACGGTCGCTGTATGTCCGCCTTGACCCCCGCTCAATCACCCGGCGCCGCTCCAATGCGTTTTCTGTCGGTGGCGCGAGGCAGTATGTGCTGGTGAGCTCGCTAGACCACTTCACCCAGGTGACCAGGCAATGGTTCGCCGGCGCCTTCCAGGCGCCCACGGCGGCCCAGGAGGGCGCGTGGGAGTCGATCGCGCGCGGCGACAACACGCTGGTCGTCGCCCCCACGGGGTCGGGCAAGACGCTGGCGGCGTTCCTGTGGTCGCTCGACCGGCTCGCGGCGCGGGCGGCCGACCAGGCCCCGGGCGAGGGTGTGGCGAAGGGGCACAAGCCGGGCACCCGCGTGCTCTACGTGTCGCCGCTCAAGGCGCTGGCCGTCGACGTCGAGCGCAACCTGCGCGCGCCGCTGGCCGGGCTCAGGCAGACGGCGCGCCGGCTCGGGCTGCCCGTGCCGGAGATCTCGGTGGCGATCCGCTCCGGCGACACCCCGGCCGAGGAGCGCAGGCGGTTCGCCGCCAAGCCGTCCGACATCCTGATCACCACCCCCGAGTCGCTGTTCCTGCTGCTCACCAGCCAGGCGCGCGACGCGCTGCGCGACGTCGAGACGGTGATCGTCGACGAGGTGCACGCGGTCGCGGCCACCAAGCGCGGCGCCCATCTGGCGCTCAGCCTGGAGCGGCTCGACGCGCTGCTGGAGCGTCCGGCCCAGCGGGTGGGGCTGTCGGCGACCGTGCGGCCGGTGAGCGAGGTGGCGGCCTTCCTCGGCGGCACGCGTCCGGCGACGGTGGTGCAGCCGCCGTCCGACAAGCGCATCGAGATCGAGGTCATCGTCCCGGTCGAGGACATGACGGAGATGACGGAGATGGCGGGTGCGCCCGATCCGGAGCAGGTCGAGCCGTCGTCCGGGCGGTCGATCTGGCCCCATGTGGAGGACCGCCTGTTCGACCTGATCGAGTCCCACAGCTCGACGATCGTGTTCGCCAACTCCAGGCGCCTGGCCGAGCGGCTGTGCACCAGGCTCAACGAGCTGGCCTACACGCGGCGGCAGGGGCCGGAGGCGATCGACCTGTCGATCTGGGAGACACCGCCACAGGACCAGGAGACGCCGCCGTACGACCGGGAGCCCCCGCCGCCGCCCAGGCGCATGCCCGCCGAGACGATGGCGCAGGCGGGGGCGAGCAAGGGCGTGGTGACGGAGATCGTCCGGGCCCACCACGGCTCGGTGTCGAAGGAGGAGCGGGCCCAGATCGAGGAGGCGCTCAAGTCGGGGCGGCTGCCCGCCGTGGTCGCCACCTCCAGCCTGGAACTGGGCATCGACATGGGCGCGGTCGACCTGGTGGCGTGCGTGGAGGCCCCGCCGAGCGTGGCCAGCGGGCTGCAGCGCATCGGCCGGGCCGGCCACCAGGTGGGCGCGGTCTCCCGAGGCGTGATCTTCCCCAAGTACCGGGGCGACCTCGTCCAGACGGCCGTGGTGGCCGAGCGCATGCGCGGCGGGCAGATCGAGGAGTTGCGCTACCCGCGTAACCCGCTCGACGTGCTGGCCCAGCAGATCGTGGCCATGACCGCGCTCGACGAGTGGACCGTCGACGAGCTGGAGACCGTGGTCAAGCGGGCCGCCCCCTACGCCACCCTGCCGCGCAGCGCGCTGGAGGCGACGCTCGACATGCTGGCCGGCCGCTACCCGAGCGAGGAGTTCGCCGAGCTGCGGCCGCGCATCGTCTGGGACCGCGTCACCGGCACCCTCCAGGGGCGGCCCGGCGCGCAGCGGCTGGCCGTGACCAACGGCGGCACGATCCCCGACCGCGGCCTGTTCGGCGTGTTCCTCGTGGGCGAGAAGGCGTCCCGGGTGGGCGAGCTCGACGAGGAGATGGTCTACGAGTCGCGGGTGGGCGACGTGTTCGTGCTGGGCGCGACGTCGTGGCGGATCGAGGACATCACGGCCGACCGGGTGCTGGTCTCGCCCGCTCCCGGCCAGCCGGGGAAGCTGCCGTTCTGGCACGGCGACACGGCCGGGCGTCCCGCCGAGCTGGGTCGGGCGATCGGGCAGTTCCTGCGGGAGCAGGCCAAGCAGGGTTCCACCGACCGCATCAGGGAGGCGGGGCTCGACGAGTTCGCCGCCGGCAACCTGCTGGCCTACCTCGACGAGCAGCGCGAGGCCACCGGCTACGTGCCCGACGACCGTACTCTGCTGGTCGAGCGCTTCCACGACGAGCTGGGCGACTGGCGGGTGGTGATCCACTCCCCCTACGGCGCGCGGGTGCACGCGCCCTGGGCGCTGGCGATCAACCGGCGGCTGCGCGAGCGTTACGGCATCGACGTGCAGGCCGTGCACTCCGACGACGGCATCGTGCTGCGCATCCCCGACACGCTGGCCGAGCCGCCCACCGACGTGGCGGCGTTCGACGCCGAGGAGATCGAGCAGATCGTCACCGAGGAGCTGGGCGGGTCGGCGATGTTCGCCTCCCGGTTCAGGGAGTGCGCGGGGCGGGCGCTGCTGCTGCCGCGCCGCGTGCCGGGCCGGCGCAGCCCGCTGTGGCAGCAGCGCCAGCGGGCCGCCCATCTGCTGGGCGTGGCCTCCCAGTACGCCTCGTTCCCGATCGTGCTGGAGACGATGCGCGAGTGCCTCCAGGACGTGTTCGACGTGCCGGGGCTGGTCCAGCTCATGCGCGACATCGCGGCGCGCCGGATCCGGGTGGTGGAGGTCGAGACGTCGCAGGCCTCGCCGTTCGCCGCGTCGCTGCTGTTCCACTACGTCGGCGCGTTCATGTACGAGGGCGACGCGCCGCTGGCCGAACGCCGCGCGCAGGCCCTGGCGCTGGACACCACGCTGCTGGCCGAGCTGCTCGGCCAGGCCGACCTGCGCGAGCTGCTCGACCCCGACGTGATCGTGAGCAGTGAACGCGAGCTGGCCCGGCTCGACCGGCCGCTGCGCGACGCCGAAGACCTGGCCGACCTGCTGCGTTCGCACGGGCCGCTGCTGACGCCCGACGTCAGCGTGCGCGGCGGCGACCCGTCCTGGCTGGAGGAGCTCGAACGCGCGCGCCGGGCCATCCGCGTGCGCATCGCGGGCGAGGAGCAATGGGCGGCCGTCGAGGACGCCGCCCGGCTGCGCGACGCGCTCGGCGTGCCGCTGCCCGTGGGGGTGCCGCACGTGTTCCTGGAACCGGTGCCCGACCCGCTGGCCGACCTGGTGGCCCGGCACGCCCGCACCCGCGGCCCCTTCCACGCCGGCACCGCCGCCGCCAGGTTCGGGCTGGGCGCGGCCGTGGTCACCGACGCGCTGCGCCGGCTGGCCGCCTCGGGGCGCGTCGTGAACGGGGAGTTCCGGCCGGGCGGCCGGGGCGAGGAGTGGTGCGACGCCGGGGTGCTGCGGATGTTGCGCCGCAGGTCGCTGGCCCGGCTGCGCAAGGAGGTCGAGCCGGTCGCGCCCGAGACGCTGGCCCGCTTCCTGCCCGCCTGGCACGGCATCACCGGTTCGGGCACGTCGTCGTCCGACGGCTCGCGTGCCGGGGCGGCCCGGGCCATGGACGCGCTGGTGCGGTCCGTCGAGCAGTTGCAGGGGGCCGCGGTGCCGGCGTCGGCCCTGGAGACGCTGGTGCTGCCCTCGCGGGTGCCCGGCTATCATCCGGCGCTGCTCGACGAGCTGACCTCGTCGGGCGAGGTGATGTGGGTGGGGCAGGGGTCGTTGCCCGGGGGTGACGGATGGGTGTCGCTCTACTTCGCCGACACCGCGCCGCTGCTGCTGCCCGAGCCGGCCGACATCACGATGACGCCGCTGCACGAGCGCGTGCTCGACCTGCTGCGCGGCGGGGGCGCGCTGTTCTTCCGGGGCATCTCCGACCAGCTCGGGGCCCAGGGCGGAGCACTCGACGACGCGACACTGGTCTCCGCGTTGTGGGATCTGGTGTGGTCGGGCCGGGTCTCCGGCGACACGCTCGCGCCGCTGCGGGCCACGCTGGGCACCGGGCGTCCCGCGCACCGGCCCGCCACGACGCGGCGGCGCCGGGCCGTGCTGCCGTCGAGAAGCGGGCCGCCGACCGTGGCCGGGCGGTGGTGGCTGCTGCCCGGTCCCGCCGACGACGCGACGCAGCGGGCGCACGCGCAGGCCGAGGTGCTGCTCGAACGGCACGGCGTGGTGACGCGCGGGGCGGTGACCTCCGAACGGCTGCCCGGCGGGTTCACGCCCGTCTACCAGGTGCTTCGTGCCTATGAGGAGAGCGGGCGGTGCCGCCGGGGGTACTTCGTCGAAGGGCTGGGGGGTGCGCAGTTCGCGCTGGCGGGCGCGGTCGACCGTATGCGTGCCATGGCTCCGAGCGTCGCACCGACCGGGGGTGCGCCGGACGAGGGCTTCGGCTCTCCGCCGGAGGTCCCCGCCTGGGAGACCGGCCGGCCCGGTGGCGGGTCCGGCAGCGGAGGGTTCGGCAGCGGCGGAGAGGGCGGCCGGAGCTCGCGGCCCGGTGGCGGCGGATTCGACCAGGGCGGAGAGGCCGGGATGCTCGGTCAGCGCGGCCGGGGAGCGTCCGGGCGGCGGGCCGTGGTGCTGGCCGCGGCCGACCCGGCCAGCCCGTACGGTGCCGCGCTGCCCTGGCCGCAACGTCCCGGCGACGTCGGGCACAAGCCGGGCAGGAAGGCGGGCGCGCTGGTCGTGCTCGTGGACGGCCACCTCGTCCTCTACGTGGAGCGGGGCGGCAAGACGTTGTTGTCGTTCGCCGACGACGAGCGGCTGCAACCGGCGGTCGACGCGCTGGCGCTGGCCGTGCGCGACGGGGCGCTCGGGAAGCTGACGGTGGAGCGGGCCGACGGCGCGTCCATCGTGGAATCGCCGCTGGCGGCTGCCCTGGAGGCGGCCGGGTTCCATCCGACCCCGCGGGGCCTGCGCCTACGCGCCTGACCAGTCGGCGGTGATTGATCGGCTGTCCACGGATCTGTATACGATGGGCGGCCATATGGCTGATGTGATGCGGGGCGCCGCCCGTACGACGCTGCTGGGCGAGGTCACCGAGGAGTTGCGTCGTCGCATACTGTCCGGCGAGCTGGCCCAGGGGGAACGGCTGGTCGAGGATCGGCTGGCTGCGCTGCTCGGCGTGTCGCGCAACCCCGTGCGCGAGTCCATCCGGGTGCTGGCGGCCGAGGGGTTCGTCGAGGTGGTCCCGCGGGTCGGCGCGAGGGTCGCGCGGCTGACGGCCGAGGAGGGCGAGGAGCTCTTCGACGTGCGCATGGCGGTCGAGGGCCTGGCCGCCCGGCTGGCGGCGCGCAAACGCGGGCCCGAGGCCGTCGCGCGGCTGCGCCGGGTGCTCGACGCGGCCAGGGAGGCCGTGGACGCCGGACGACCGGCGGAGGTGGCCGAGCTCAACACCGCCTTCCACCTGGCTGTGGGCGAGGCGGCGGGCAACTCCTACCTCAGTCTGATGATGAGGCCCATGGTGCTGCGGGCGCAGTGGGTCTTCAGCCAGACCGCCGCCGCCCGAGGGCCGCACTCCTGGACGGAGCACCTGAGCCTGTGCGAGGCCATCGCGGCGGGCGACGAGGACGAGGCCCAGGCCAGGGCGGTCGCGCACGTCGCCGCCGCCCGCCGGTCGTTCCTCGCGGCCGTGACCCGTACGGCGAACCACCCGGACGACGCGGACCACCCGAACGGCGCAGACAACCGGAACGACACCGACCACCCGAACGACGCGGACAACCCGGACGCACAGGCGGCAACCGGCACCCCGCGGCGGGGGTGAGATGCGGGGATTGTATACAGTCTCCTGAACCGTCCCCCGGAGGAGAGACCGTTGTTCACCACCAGGCCCGAGCTGACGGGCGACTTCGGCATGGTCGCCAGCACCCACTGGCTGGCTTCGGCGGCCGGGATGGGCGTGCTGGAGCGCGGCGGCAACGCCTTCGACGCGGCGGTGACCGCCGGGTTCGTGCTCCAGGTCGCCGAACCGCACCTGAACGGCCCCGGCGGCGAGGTGCCGATCCTGCTGTGGAGCGAGGAGGAGCAGAAGGTGTCGGCGGTGTGCGGCCAGGGCGTGGCCCCCGCCGCCGCGACCGTCGAGCGCTTCGCCGCGATGGGGCTGGACGTCGTCCCCGGCACGGGTCTACTGGCGGCGACGGTGCCGGGCGCGTTCGGCGGCTGGATGCTGCTGCTGGAGCGCTGGGGCACCTGGTCGCTGGCCGAGGTGCTGGCCCCGGCGATCCACTACGCCGAGCATGGCGTGCCGGTGCTCGACCGGATCGCCGCCACGATCGGGACGGTCGAGGAGCTGTTCAGACGCGACTGGCCCACGTCGGCGGCCACCTGGCTGCCGGACGGCCAGGTCCCGGCGCCCGGTTCGAAACTGGCCAACCCGGTGCTCGCGGCGACCTACCGCAGGCTGGTCGCCGAGGCCGAGGCCGCGTCGGCCACCCGCGAAGGTCAGCTCGCCGCCGCCAGACATGCCTGGTACGAGGGTTTCGTCGCCGAGGCCGTCGCCGGTTTCAGCACCGGCACCGCCTGGCGGGACAGCTCGGGCGAGGTCCACGGCGGCCTGCTCACCGGGGACGACCTCGCCCGCTGGTCCGCCACGGTCGAGGAGCCGGTGAGCTTCGACTACCGCGGGCACACCGTGTACAAGACGGGACCTTGGGGGCAGGGACCGGTCTTCCTGCAGCAGCTCGCCCTGCTGTCCGGGTTCGACCTCGACGCCGTCGACTTCCTGGGCGCCGACTACGTGCACCTGGTGACCGAGGCGGCCAAGCTCGCCTTCGCCGACCGCGAAGCCTGGTACGGCGACACGGACGTGCCCATGACCGACCTGCTGAGCACGGCGTACAACGAAGAGCGGTGGCGGCTGATCGGGGCCGAGGCCAGCCTGGAACTGCGGCCGGGCGCGCCCGGCGGCCGGGAGCCGCGGCTGCCGGTCCTCCCGCCCGGCACGGCGGCCGTCTCCCCCGCGACCTCCGCGCCCGTTCGTCCGGGGATCGGCGAGCCGACGGTCGCCCGCCACGACGCACCGCCGACCGGCCGCCCGCGCACTATGACCGGCGCCGGCGAGCAGACGGTGACGCCGGACGGCGCGGTGCGGGGCGACACCTGTCACGTGGACGTCGTGGACCGGTTCGGGAACATGGTCTCGGCCACGCCCAGCGGCGGCTGGTTGCAGAGCTCCCCCACGATCCCCGAGCTGGGTTTCTGCCTGGGCACCAGGGCGCAGATGTTCTGGCTGCAGGAGGGGCTGCCCGCCTCGCTGCGGCCCGGCGCGCGCCCGCGCACCACGCTCTCGCCGTCGTTCGCCACCCAGGACGGGAGGCCGTGGCTGGCGTTCGGCACCCCGGGCGGCGACCAGCAGGACCAGTGGAGCGTCAACTTCTTCCTGGCCGTCGTGCACGGGCGGCTGAACCTCCAGGAGGCGATCGAGGCGCCCATGTTCCACTCCGCGCACTTTCCCAGCTCGTTCTTCCCGCGTGGCTCGCGTCCCGGGGTGTTGCACGTCGAGGAGCGGCTCGACCCGGGGGTGATGGCCGAGCTGCGGCGGCGGGGGCACGAGGTCGAGGTCGAGGGTCCGTGGTCGCTCGGCAGGCTGAGCGCGGTGGCCCGCGACGGCGCCTTCCTGCGGGCCGCCGCCAACCCCCGCGGCGCCCAGGGCTACGCAGCAGGCCGATGACCAACCACGCCCTCGCCTCCCACTCTCCACCGACACCCACCGACCGCGCGTCCCGGCTGACGGCGAGGACGACCACCGACCGCACGCCCCGACCAGAGGCAGGGACACCCCCACCACCGCCCCACACCCGCCGACCGGAGGCGAGAACCACCACCGATCGCGCGTCCCGATTGGGGGTGGGGTGGTGACGGTTGGTGAGCTTGTGTTTCTGGGCGGGGCCGGGGTGCTGGCGGGGGTGGTCAACGCTCTGGCCGGGGGCGGCACGCTGATCTCCTTCCCGGCGCTGGTGGCGTTCGGCTACCCGGGCGTCACGGCGTCGGTGACCAATGCGGTGGCTCTGTGGCCCGGCTACCTGGGCGGTGTCGTCGGCTACCGTGCCGAGCTGCGCGGGCAGCGGCGCAGGGTGACGGCGCTGTCGGCCGCCACCGTGGCGGGCGCCGTGGCGGGCTGTTCGCTGCTGCTGCTCACGCCGGGCCGGCTGTTCGACTCGCTGGTGCCGTGGCTGGTGACCTTCGCCAGCCTCGCGCTGCTGGCCCAGCCGTGGCTCAAGGACCGCTTCGGCGGCGCGGCCGGGCAGCCTCCGAGCAGGCTGGTGTACGCCGGGGTGTTCCTGGGCGGCTGCTACGGCGCCTACTTCAACGGCGGGATGGGCGTGCTGCTGCTGGCCGTGCTCGGCATGTTCCTGCACGACGACCTGCACCGGGTCAACGCCGTACGGGCCGCGTTGTCGCTGGTCGTCAGCACGGTGTCGGTGGTGGCGTTCGCGCTGTTCGGCCCGGTGGAGTGGCAGGCCGTGGCGGTGGTGGCGCCGGCCAGCCTGGCGGGTGGCTTCCTCGGCACCCGCGTGGCCCGGCTCATGCCGCCGAACGTGCTGCGCGGCGTCGTCGTGACCTTCGGCCTCGGCGTTGCGGCGGTGCTCGCGCTGCGTTGAAACTGCGCTGTAGCTGCGTTGAACGGGCGGGTCAGGCGACGGTGGCCTCGATCAGATCGTCCACCACGTCGGTCAGGTCGTTGCCCCGGGCGTGCACGCGCCGCTGGCGCACCGCCCCGGAGCCCTTGCTCAGCAGCCGTTCCAGACCCTCTTCGATGAAGGTCAGGTCGCCGGCCTCGGCCAGCGCGGCGCTCACGTGGCCGAACAGGCGGCGGGCCATCACCGTGGCGGGCACGAGCGTTCCGTGCCGCACGTCGAGGCTGTCGCCGACCAGGCCGTCCCGGGCCGCCCGCCAGTAGGCGGCCCGCAGCACCTCCGACGGGATCGGCAGCCCGCGGTCGCCGCGCGCCACCTCCCGCAACGCGGTCACGACCAGGGCCCGGATCAGGCCGATGATCGTCAGGCTGTCGCTCACGTCGAGCGGCACGTCGGCCACCCTGATCTCGACCGTCGGCAGCCTCGGCGACGGACGGGTGTCCCAGAAGACCGTCTTGGGGTCCATCAGCGCGCCCGACTCCGACAGCGCCCGCAGCGCCAGCTCGTAGTCGCCGAACGTCGGGAAGAACGGCGGCGCCCCGGACACCGGCCACCGCCCCCAGCTGATCACCCGCCAGGACGCGTAGCCGGTGTCGCGGCCCACGAAGAACGGCGAGTTGGCGGCCAGCGCGATCAGCGTCGGCAGCCAGGGTCTGAGATGGTTGCCGACGTAGACGGCGATCTCCTCGTCCGGTACGTCGACGTGCACGTGCAGCGCGCAGATGCTGATCTCGTCCTGCAACGCCCGGTAGAGCTCCTTGCCCTGCTGATAGCGGTGGTCGTCGGTGAGCGGCGGCGGCATGACGTTGCCGAGCACCGGGATGCCGCTGGCCACGACCGCCAGGCCGCACGACCGGGCCGCCTCGGCCACCTCCTTCCGTGCTGCCCGTAGCTGGGAGCCCAGCTCACTGAGGTCGGCGGAGGGCGGCGTACGGGCCTCCACCTGGAAACGGGTGATCTCGTGGGCCACGTCGAGCATGTCCGTCGCGGCGGCCAGGACTTCGGCCGCCCGGGGGGACACGTGGCGGGTGCGGGGATCGACGACGAGGTATTCCTCTTCGATCCCGATCAACGGAACCATGCACACCTCGCTGGGGAGTCCGAAGAGCCTCCGCCACAGGTTGTGCCCGTACCGCTGCCGGGGGAAAACCTGGCTAGAAGGGGGCAGGACCGTACAGGGCGGCGGCGGCGCCGGTGGACATGGCCCAGTAGCGGTCGCCGTACGACCAGTGCCACCACTCGGTCGGGTAGTTGACCAGGCCCACGGGCTCCAGGGCGGCGGCCAGGATCTTGCGGTGGGCGCGGGCCTCGGCGGGGATGCCGGCGGCGGCCGTGTAGCAGGCGCCGCCGCTCTCCTCGGGGTTGTCGTTGACCTGGGTGCCCATGTCGTACTCGGTCCCGTCGGGGGCGCACAGGGTCAGGTCGACGGCGGCGCCGGCGGTGTGGGGGGCGACCTCGACGGGCGACACGTAACGACTTGCCGCGATATAGGACTCGTCGGGCGTCATATCGGGGTAAGTGGTCAGGAGTTCGGCGCGGTAACCCTCGAAGATGCGCCGCTGGGTGGCGATGGGCCGGTATCCCTCGACGATCAGCAGGTGGAAGCCGTCGGGCAACGAGCTCTCGGCCTGCTCCAGCCGGTCGAGCAGCCCCGCGCGCAGGTGCGCGTACGCGCCGTCGTCGTCGGCCATCCGCGTGTCGACCCGCAACCGCCCGCGTACGTCGGCCAGCGGCTCACCGCACTCCCGGACGGGGATCGCCGAGACGCGCGGATCGGAGATGAGGACTACGTCGGTGTCGAGCTGCCACATGGGCAGAAATTCTCACACAGTGTCGGAGAAAACCTGCTCCCGGGCCTGCTCCAGGGCCGCGACCATGGCCCCGCGCAGCACCGCGTTGCCGGTCACCTTGGTGGTCACCACGGTCGGCTGGCTCGGGCACACGCGGGCCACGGCCTCCTCCACCTTGGCGGCCAGCCGCTCGCCGCCGGCCCGGCCGACGTCGCCGCTGAGCACGATCAGCCCGGGGTCCAGCACGACGGCCACGGCCGCCGCGCCCACGGCCAGGCGGCCCGCCACCTCGTCCAGGTAGTCCTCGTCGCCGTTGCGGACCAGGTCGGGCACGGTGTAGCCGATCACGCCGTGCTCGCCGGCCAGGCCGCGCAGGGCGTCGTGGCCCACCAGGCGCTGGAACGAGCCCGACTGCGGCTGCGAGACGTCGGCCGGCAGCGGCTCGCCCGGCACCGGCAACCAGCCGATCTCGCCCGCGCCGCCGGTGATGCCGCGGTGCAGCCGGCCGCCGAGCATGACGCCGAGGCCCTGGCCGACGCCGGCCCAGATGACCACGAAGTCGTCGTAGCCGACGGCGGCGCCGTAGCGGCTCTCGGCCAGGGCGACCAGGTTGACGTCGTTCTCTATCGTCACCGAGACCCCGAGGGTCTGGCGCAGGCTGGCCAGCACGCCGACGTGCCAGTCGGGCAGGTCGTAGGACCAGCGCACGTCGCCGCTGCGGGGATCGACGACGCCCCGGGTGCCGATGACGAAGGAGCGGAGCTGGGAGAGCTCGACGCTGGCCGTGGCGCAGGCCCGCTGCACGGCCGAGTGGACCGCCTTGACCGGGTCGCGGGCGTCGGACGGGTTGACCGTCACCTCGACCACGATTTTACCTGTGATGTCCGCCACACCGACAGTGAGGCTGTCGGGCAGCACCTCCAGCCCGGCGACGTACGCGCTCGACGGAACCACGGCGTACAGGGCGGCGTGCGGCCCCCGGCCGCCGGCACGCTCGCCCGCGACCTCCACCAGCCCCCGCTCTTCGAGGCGAGCAAGCAGCTGACCTGCGGTTACCTTGGATAGCCCCGTTCGCTCCCCCAGTTCGGCGCGGGTCAGCGGACCGTCCGCGAGGAGGAGTTCAAGTGCCGAGCGGTCGTTCAACCTGCGCAGCAGCCGGGGGATCCCCGGGCTTCGACTCATTACCGCACCCCTCTCGTCACGAATGGCTAACGAGCGTTTCTTTTAAGAAAGTTTCTTGTTAGTTTAACAGCGTCGTTCGGCATTTGACGATCAGCCTGGTGCGGACCGTAGGCCAGCACCCGGGAAGGGAGAACCCTGTGAGGATCGCGAAGATCACAGCCACTACGGTCACCACGGCCGCCCTGGCCCTGGGCCTGGCCGCCTGTGGGTCAAGCGAGGAGCCGAAGCCGTCGTCCAGCGCGGCCGCCCCCGCTTCCAGTGGCCCGAAGTTCGCGGGCAAGACGCTCAGCGTGTGGCGTCTGGGCGACAGCAACCCTGCCGCCGCCAAGTACATGGAAGAGCTCAACGCCGAGTTCAAGACGCAGACCGGCGCCGAGGTCAAGCTTGAGTGGATCCCGTGGCCGCAGGTGGCGGACAAGTTCGCCGCCGCCGCGACCGGCACCGGCCCGGACGTGACCGAGATCGGCAACGACCAGGTCCCGATGTGGCAGAGCCAGGACGCGCTCACCGCCATCACCGACATCGCGCGTGAGGGCGACCGGGCCCAGATCCCCGAGAACCTCTACGGCTACGAGACGGTCGACGGCGAGATCTACGGCATCCCGTGGGGCGCCGGCGCCCGCGCGGTGCTCTACCGCAAGGACTGGTTCGCCGACCTGAAGATCGAGGTTCCCAAGACCTGGGACGAGCTCGTCGCCGCGGCCAAGAAGATCCAGAAGGAGAAGGGCGCCGGCGTCGACGGCTTCGCCTTCAACGGCGGCTCCGACGCCAACCACCTGCTGGCCGCGTTCGCCTGGTCCGAGGGCGGCGAGTTCGCCGTCAAGGAGGGCGACAAGTGGGTCGGCAAGCTGACCGACCCCGGCTTCCAGAAGGGCTTCGAGACCTACACCGGTCTGGTCACCGGCGGCCTGTCCGGCAAGGCGAACCTGACGCTGAACACCGTCGACATCCGCAAGCGCTTCGCCAACAACAAGGTGGCGATGTACCTCACCGCCGGCTGGGACCTGCCCGGCATCGAGGAGGACTCGAAGGGCAAGCTGAAGGGCGACAAGCTCGGCTTCTTCCCGCTGCCCGCCAAGACCGGCGGCCTGGCTCCGTCCTTCTTCGGCGGCAACGACATCGCGCTGTGGGGCGGCACCAAGGAGGCCGACCTCGGCAAGGAGTACATCAAGCTCGCCACCAGCAAGACCTGGGCCGACCGCTACGCCAAGGAAGGCGGCCTGCTGCCGGTCTACCCCGACACCCTGGCGGCGCTGAACGAGGACCCGGCCCAGGGCCCGTTCGCTCAGGCCTTCGCCAAGGCCAAGGCGTTCCCGGCCGACCCGAACTGGGCCGAGGCCGACGCCACCAAGGCCGTGCTGCAGAACGCGGCGCGCGCCGTCATCGAGGGCAAGAAGGACACCACCACGGCTCTCGCTGACGCCAACAAGGAACTCGAAGAGATCCTGAACCAGTAACGATGGCGAACACGACTACGGTCACCCGGGGCAGGGGCTCGTCCCCCGCCCCGGGGCGCCGCCGTAAGAAGGGCGGCGGGCCCGTCAAGGCCACCGGGATGCCCACATGGAGCATCCCGTACGTGCTGCTCATCCCCGGTCTGCTGGTCATCGCGGGTCTGCTGCTCTACCCGATGTTCCAGCTCGGCGTGATGGCCTTTCAGAAGGTCGGGCTCGCGCAGATCAGGGGGAGCAAGCCGGCCGAATGGGTGGGCCTGGACAACTTCAACAAGGTCCTCTCCAACGACATCTTCTGGTCGGCTCTGCGCAACACCGTGGTGTTCGCCTTCGTCGCCGTCAGCCTCACCCTGATCGTGGGCACCGCGGTCGGCGTGCTGCTGAACAAGCTCGGCAAGAAGATGTCCCTGTTCGTGGTCATCGGGTGCATGTTCGCCTGGGCCGTGCCGCCGGTCGCGCAGGGCGTCATCTGGCGCTCGCTCTTCGACGCCGAGTCCGGCATCGTGAACTGGCTGCTCAACCTGCTGCCCGACTGGCTGGCCGCGCCGCCCGCCGGCCAGCAGGACTGGACGGGCACCCCCTGGCTCAACGACACCTTCCCGCTCTACGTCGCGCTGATCGTGTGCGTGGTGTGGGCCGGGTTCCCGTTCATCGCGGTCTCGGTGCTGGCGGGTCTCAAGGGCATCCCGTCCGAGCTGTACGAGGCGGCCAAGGTCGACGGCTCGGGGGCGTGGCGGACGTTCAGGAAGATCACCCTGCCGCTGCTCAAGCCGGTCTTCGCCGTCCTGACGATCCTGTCGATCATCTGGGACTTCAAGGTCTTCAGCCAGCTCTACGTGCTGATGAACGGCCCGACCAACCGCGACGGTTTCAACCTGTCGATGTACGCGGTCGCGGAGGCGTTCAAGCCCCCGCAGAAGCTGGGCACGGGCGCGGCGATCTCCATCGTGCTGACGATCATCCTGCTCATCATCACCGTCGCGTACGTCCGGCAGATCGTGAAGCAGGAGGAGATGTGAACGCGCTGGCCCGCAAGAAGCTCGGGAAGATCCTCCTGAACACGGCCGGTGTGCTGGTCTTCCTCTACGCGGTCTTCCCCGTCTACTGGATGGTCTCCACCGGCTTCAAGGAGAACGACCAGATCTTCACGACGGAGTTCATCCCGTTCCCGACGCACTTCACCTTCGACCACTTCGCGCGGGTGCTGACCGAGGGCGTGGCGAACAACTCCATCTGGCTCTACATGCGCAACAGCGCGATCGTGGCGCTCGGCACCGTGCTCATCGGCTCGGTCTTCGCGCTGCTGTCGGCCACGGCCATCGCCCGCTTCCGCTTCAAGGGGCGTGGCACGTTCCTGGTCATCCTGCTGATCGTGCAGATGTTGCCGGCCGAGGGCCTGCTCATCCCGCTGTACATGATGGTCAAGCGGGTCGGCCTCGGTGACCAGCTCCTCGGGCTGATCATCACCCAGGTCGCGCTGACGCTGCCGTTCGGCATCTGGATGTTGCGCACGTTCGTGGCCGCGGTGCCGCGGACGCTGGAGGAGGCGGCCTGGATCGACGGCGCGAGCCGCCTGACCACGTTCTGGAAGGTGCTGTTCCCGCTGGTCGCGCCGGGGTTGGTGGCCACGAGCATCTTCTCGTTCATCACCGCCTGGAACGATCTGGTGTTCGCCCTCTACCTGATGTCGGGTTCCGAGGGTTACACGATGCCGGTCGCCCTGCAGTACTTCTTCGGCCAGAAGGGCGTCGACTGGGGCGCGATCATGGCCGGTTCCACCCTGATGACCCTTCCGGTGGTCGTCTTCTTCCTGCTGGTACAACGCCGCATGGTCGCCGGTCTCACCGCCGGGGCCGTGAAGGGGTAACAGGCACTGATCCTCGTACGGCTCGGACTGGTCCGGGCCGTACCCGATCGTGCCGTCATTCAAGTGATGAGGAGCCATGAGTCAGAGTGATCGGGGGCTGCGTCGCCTCGCGGCCGGCACGCTGCTCGTCGCCTTCCAGGGCACCACGGCGCCCGACTGGGTGCTGCGTGAGCTGGACAACGGCCTGGGCGGCGTGACGCTCTTCGGGTTCAACGTCGCCGGACCCGACCAGGTCAGGTCGCTCACCACGACGTTGCGCGCCTCGGCCGAGCCCGTCATCTCGCTCGACGAGGAGGGCGGGGACGTCACCAGGCTGGCCTACCACGTCGGCAGCCCGTACCCGGGGAACGCGGCGCTGGGGGCGGTCGACGACGTGGACCTGACCTGCCGGGTCTACGCGGCGATCGGGTCGGAGCTGGCCGCGTGCGGCATCAACCTGGACCTCGCGCCGAGCGCGGACGTCAACACCGAGGTCGACAACCCGGTGATCGGGACCAGGTCCTTCGGCGCCGACCCGGCGCTGGTGGCCAGGCACACGGTCGCGGCGGTCAACGGGCTGCAGTCGGTGAACGTGGCCGCCTGCGTCAAGCACTTCCCCGGCCACGGCGCCACCCGGGTGGACTCCCACCTGGCCGTGCCCGTCGTGGACGTCGGCCTGGACGTGCTGCGCGCCCGCGAGCTCGCGCCGTTCCGGGCGGCCATCGAGGCCGGCGCCAAGACCGTGATGACCGCCCACGTGGCGGTTCCGGTGGTGACCGGGGACACTCCGGCCACCCTGTCACCCGCCGCTCTGACCGGGCTCCTCAGGGGCGAGCTCGGCTACGACGGCGTGGTGATCACGGACGCGCTGGACATGCACGCGATCACCAAGAGCGTCGGCCTGGCCAACGGCGCCGTGCTCACGCTCGCGGCCGGGGCGGACCTGATCTGCCTCGGCCCGATCCCCGGCGAGGACGACGTCCAGCGGGTCATCGGGGAGATCGTGGCCGCGGTGACCGAGGGCCGCCTGCCGGCCGCCAGGCTGGAGGAGGCGGCCGACCGCGTGGGCGCGCTGCGGGCCTGGTTCGGCACGCCCGAAGTGATCGCGGCCGAGCAGAACGGGGTCGGCCTGCACGCCGCCCGCCGCGCCGTGCAGCTGACCGGCGAGACGGAACCCCTGGTGGAACCCCTGGTGATCGAGGTGGACACCCCGCCCACGATCGCCGTGGGGAACGTGCCATGGGGTGTGGGCCCGTGGCTGCCGGACGCCGAGATCGTCCGCGTCGAGCCCGCGGCCGCCGACGTCCCCGCCCTGCTGGCCAAGGCCGCGAACCGGTCGCTGGTCATCGTGGTGAAGGACGCCCACCGCTACCAGGCGAGCCAGGAACTGGTCTCCGCTCTGGTGGCGGCCCGCCAGGACACGACGGTGATCGAGATGGGCCTGCCCGTCTGGCGGCCCGACAGCGCCGCCTACATCGCCACGTACGGGGCGGCCAGGGCCAACGCCCAGGCCGCCGTGGAACTGATCACCGCCTGAGACGGGCGGCCACGGCCCGCCGGATCAGGGCGCGAGGAGCTCCTCGCGCGCCTGGTCCAGGGCGGCCAGCACCGCGCCGCGCAACACCGGGTTGGCGTGGGCGACCGCCGTGGTGACCACCTGCGGCCGCACCGGGCAGATCCGCGCCACGGCCTCCTCCACCCTGGAGGTCAGCGCGGATCCCCCGGCGTGGCCCACCTCCCCGGCCAGCACGACCAGCCCCGGGTCGAGGATCACGCAGACCGCCGCCACGCCCAGCGCCAGCCGGTGGGCGATCTCGTCGAGCATCGGCTCACCGCGGGACCCGGCCGCCACCGCGACCTCGACGCACTCGCCGGCGCTCTCGGCCGCGAAACCGTAGCCACGGGCCAGCTCGGCCACCGCCTCGGCGCTCACCAGCGACTGCAGGCCGCCCGCCAGCGACGGCAGCCGGCCCGGCTTGGTGCGGATGTCCTCCGGCAGCGGCACGCCGGGCACCGGCAGGTAGCCGATCTCCCCCGCGCTGCCCGAACGCCCCCGGTGGAGCTTGCCGCCCAGCATGACCGCCATGCCGAGGCCCCGGCTCGCCCACACCAGCACGAAGTCGTCGACGCCCTTGGCTGCGCCGTCGGCGTACTCGGCGATGGCGGCCAGGTTCACGTCGTTCTCGATCGTCACCTCGCGCCGCAGGTCGCCGGCGAGCGCCTCGTGGATGCCCTCGTGCCAGCCCGGCAGGTCGAAGGAGAAGCGCACGTCGCCGCTGCGCGGATCGACCACGCCCGGGGTGCCGATCACCACGCCGCGCAGCTTGGCCAGGCTGACCTTGGCGCTGCGGCACGCCTTGACGATCGCGCCGTGCACGGCGGCCACCGGGTCGTCGTGGCCGCCGGGATCGACGGTGACCTCGGCGATCGTGCGGCCGTGGATGTCGGCGACGGCGGTGGAGATGAGCTCGGGCCCGACCTCCAGACCGGCCACGTACGCGCTGGAGGGGATGACCGAGTAGAGCGCCGCGTTCGGCCCTCTGCCGCCCGCCTGCGCGCCCACCACCTCGACCAGGCCGCGCTCCTCCAGCCGCGCGAGCGTCTGGGAGGCGGTGACCTTGGACAGACCGGTCAGGTCGCCGATCTGCCCCCTCGTCATGGGGCCGGTGGCCAGCAACAGCTCCAGTGCGGCCCGATCGTTGATCTCCCGGAGAAGTCTGGGCACACCAGGACGACGCTCCACGCTGATTCCCACCGTCAATTCGAAAAGGTTGTTGGAAGTTTAGCGCCCCAGCTCTTGCATATCATCGGAGCCGAACACGAGGATGCCTCATGACCATCCCCCGCGGCCCGGCGATCATGCTCGCGCTCGGCCTCGTGCTGCTGCTGGACGTGTTGAGAGTCTTCCTCCCGTCGTTGATCACCCTGTTCGGCCGGGCGGGCGAGACGCCGCCGGAGCTGATGGGTCTCTACGCCGCCGCCTGGTTCATCCTGCCTTTCCTGGCGCTGTTAGCCAAGCCGCGCCACGCTCTGCTCGGCGGCGCCGCGGCGCTGGTCCTCGCCAGGATCCTGCTGCAGGCGGGCGTGAGCCAGCTCTATGTCGCCTCGGCCGGCGTCACCGCGGGCCTGGTCTTCCTGTACGGCTGCACCCACGCCGTCCCGCGCCGGGCGGTGCCCGTCGGCGTCATGGGCGGCCTGAGCCTGTCGCTGATCGTCCATCTGCTGCTGGACGGGGTGGATCTGGTCTGGCGTGACGGCCTGGTCCCGTGGCTGGCGGTGCTCTCGGTCTGCGCCGCCTTCCTGAGCCTCCTCCGCCCGCCGGCCGCCGAGGTGGACCGCGCGCCCACGCTGACGTGGTTCCTGCTCGGCCCGGCGATGTTGCTGACCGGCGTGGCCGCCACGGGCTGGGCCAAACCCGAGCAGAGCCCTACCGACCTGTGGGTGGTGCTGGCGGGCACCGGCCTGCTCGCCGTCGTCCTGGTCATGGTCGTGGTGCAGGCCGCCCACCCGCCGCTGTCGCCGGTCTTCGACGTCATCCTCGGGGTTCTGCTGGTGGTCTCCGCGGCGGCGCTCGCCGTGTCGGCGTCCTACGTCACCGTGCTGCTGATCGGCTGGCTCGGCTCCCTGCTCGCCGGGACCGCGAGGCCGGACCGCCCCGCCGGGCGACGTCCGGGAGTGGCCGTGCTCGGCGGCGGGCTGGTCTTCTTCGTCGGGCTGTTCGTCTACTACGCGGCCTATGACATGAACCTCGGGTTCCCCAACGGCCTGGTCCTCGTGGCGGTGGCGGTGCTGGTGGCCGTCCTCAGCGTGGTCACGGCCCTGGTCCGGCACTCGCCGCGGCCGGTCGCGCTGGTCCGCAGCGGCTGGTTGCCGGTGCCCGTCGCCGTCCTGCTGGTGGGGCTCGTGACGCTCGGGGCGCCGTCCGCGCCGCCCGTACGGGCCAAGCAGGGCGACACCTTCACCCTGATCGCCTACAACATCCGCATGGGCTACGGACTGGACGGCCGCCTGTCGCTCGACAAGATCGCGGCGTGGGCCGCCGCCCAGAAGCCCGACGTCGTGCTGCTCAGCGAGGTGGACCGCGGCTGGCTGCTCAACGGCGGCCACGACGGCCTGGCCAGGATCGCCCGCGGCCTCGGCATGCGCTACCACTTCGCGCCCGCCGCCGACCAGGTGTGGGGCGACGCGCTGCTCACCAACCTCCCGGTCAAGCAGGTGCACTCCCACCCTCTGGGCGCCCACGACTACCCCACGGGCGCGCAGGCCCAGACGGTCGTCCTGGAGGTGGGAGGCAAGGAGGTGGGCATCGTCAACACCCATCTGCAGGCCCCCGAGGGCCAGGCGCCCGAGGTCGCCGCGATCGCCCGCGCCCTGGCCGCCGGCCGGGACGCCGACGAGGCCGGGCACCGCGCCGCCGGAGCCGGGGAGCAGGTGAGGCGGCCGGTGATCCTGGCGGGCGACCTCAACACCCGGCCCACCGATCCGGCCATGGAGGTGCTGAAGGCGGCCGGGCTGAGCGACCCGCTGACCGCGTTCGGGGACGCCCCCAAGGAGCGCATCGACCACGTGCTGCTCACCGCGGGGTTGACCGCGATTTCTGCGCAGGCGCCGCGGTTGCCGTATTCGGATCACCTGCCCGTTCTGACGACCTTGCGCCTAACCAGTGTTGACCAGGAGGGATAATCGAGAACATGCGCCTTTCCGCTCGTGTCGACTACGCCCTCCGTGCCGCCGCTGAACTCGCCGCAGCCGGCGCGGGTCCGACTACCGTGGGTGAGCTCGCCAAGGAACAGGACATGCCTCCCAAATACCTGGAGAACATCCTGCTCCAGATGCGCCGCGCCGGCCTCGTGCGCGGCCAGCGGGGTCCCGAGGGCGGCTACGTGCTGGCCCGGCCCGCCGCGAACATCTCGCTCGCCGACGTGATCAGGGCCGTGGACGGGCCGCTGGCCAACGTGCGCGGCGAACGTCCGGAACATGTCGGCTACCGAGGCCCGGCCGAGTCGTTGCAGCAGGTCTGGATCGCGTTGCGCGCCACCGAGCGCGCCATCCTGGAGGAGGTCACGCTCGAACAGGTCGCCACGGGCAGCCTTCCCGAGCGCGTCCGCCAGCTCGCCGCCGACCCCGCCGCCTGGGACTGACCCTCTGGCCGGGCATGGCGGCGGGCATGGCGGGCGCCCTCGGGCCCGTGGCCGCCGTCCCGGCCGGGATGCGGGTACCTAGACTGGAGGGATGCCCGAGGGAGACGCCGTCTACCGCACCGCGGCGCGCCTGCGTGGCGCGCTCGACGGCCGCGTGCTGACCAGGTCGGACTTCCGCGTCCCGCGGCACGCCACGGCGGACCTGAGCGGCCGTGCGGTGCTCACCACGGTCTCCAGGGGCAAACATCTGCTGACCCGGGTCGAGGGCGGCCTGACCGTGCACACCCACCTGCGCATGGACGGAAGCTGGCGGGTCATGCCCGCGGGGCGGCGCACGGCCGGCGGCGACCAGGTGCGGCTGATCCTGGCCAACGAGGAGTGGCAGGCGGTGGGGATCAAGCTCGGCATGGTCGACCTGGTCACGACCGCCGACGAGGAGCGGCTGGTGGGGCACCTGGGGCCTGACCTGCTGGGCGCCGACTGGGATCCGGGCGAGGCCGTGCGAAGGCTACGAGCGGCACCGGACAGGACGATCGGCGAAGCGCTGCTCGATCAGCGCAACCTGGCGGGGATCGGCACGATCTATCGCGCCGAGACCCTGTTCCTGCGCGGGGTCTGGCCGTGGAAGAAGGTCGGGGAGATCAGGGATCTCGAAGGGCTCGTCACGCTGGCCCACCGGCTGCTGGAGGCCAACAAGGGGCATGGCGGCACGGTGACGACAGGTGATCGCCGCCCGGCGAACCAGACCTGGGTCTACGGCAGGGCAGGGAGACCCTGTCGCCGATGCGGCACGCGCATCAGCCGCGGGGAGATGGGGGCACAGCCACAGGAAAGGCTGATCCTGTGGTGTGGTGGCTGCCAGCCGCGTTAGGCCGCCACCATGTCCTTGACCTCGGGGAACACGGTGTCGCCGATCGAACCGGGAACCGTCTCGGCAAGGGGCAGGCGCTCGTGCTCGGGCATATCGGCCAGAACAGGCGCGGCCTGGAGCTCCGCCAGCGCGAACTGGTCGGAAACCTCACGCAACACCTGCGAGAGCGGCACTCCGAGGGCACCGCAAATGGACGCGAGCAGCTCGGACGAGGCTTCCTTCTGGCCACGCTCGACCTCGGAAAGATAACCGAGCGAGACACGCGCCAGCGTGGACACCTCGCGTAGCGTGCGCCCCTGACGCACCCGCAACCGCCTCAGCACGTCACCGAGCAGCTGACGCAGCAGAATCATCTGTCGCTCCCTCCCCGGCGTGGATGTCTTCACCACGCCCCGCGCGATCGGATCGTGCCGCACATTGGTCTTCTTGGCTTCGTACATACTCCTCGCCGTCATCATGGGGCGTCGCCTCCCCGGGTCTGCCGCTCGTGCCTGGTCGCGCGACTCATCAGGCCCGCCTGCCGGGCGCTCGGTGCTTGCAGTTGGCTCACGGACCTCACTCACAGCTCCACCGTACCCGTATCCACCGACACCGCGTCAGACCGTGCTTCGCATGTTCGCTCGGGACGTAACACGGTAATCATCCGGAATGTTCCCCTTTGTTGGCCTTCAGCACACCTGCAAGGAGATCGACTGCCTCGTCCACCGTCCTTACCCGGATACGTTCGCGCGACCCCTCAAGGCTCAACTCACGCACCAGGTTCTCCCCGCCGGGGCCGTGGACCGCGGCGTACACCAGGCCCACGGGCTTTCCGTCCTGCGGCTCGGGGCCGGCCACACCCGTCACGGCCAGCCCGTAAGCCGCCCCGCACACCCGGGCGACCCCCTCGGCCATCGCCGCGGCCACCTCGGGATGCACGGCCCCCTCGCGCCGCAGCAGCTCGCCGGGCACGCCCAGCAGATCGCGCTTGAGATCGGTGGCGTAGGAGATCACCCCGCCCCGGTACGCCTTGGACGCCCCCGGGACCGACGTGAACGCGGCCCCGATGAGCCCGCCGGTCAGCGACTCGGCCACCGCCACGGTGGCGTCGTGCCGCACCAGCAGGGCCAGAACCTCGGCCACGTCCGCCATCGCTCAGATCACTCCCCACGCGCCCGTCTGGCGACCTGGCGCAGCTTGACCGCCCGTACGAGATAGTCGACGCCCGTCGCGACGGTCACGACCAGGGCCGCGCCCATCACCACCCAGCGCAGCGGGTCGGGCACCCCGGGCAGGATGTAGAGCACGATGGCGGCGATCTGCAGCACGGTCTTGACCTTGCCGCCGTAGCTGGCCGGGATGACCGCGTGCCGCAGCAGGACCAGCCGGAGCAGGGTGATGCCCAGCTCGCGGCCCAGGATCACGATCGTGACCCACCACGGCAGCTCGTCGAGGATCGACAGGCACACCAGCGCCGCCCCGGTGAGCGCCTTGTCGGCGATCGGGTCGGCGATCTTGCCGAAATCGGTGATCAGCCCGTAGCGGCGGGCCAGCTCGCCGTCGAGGTGGTCGGTGATCGAGGCGACCCCGAACACCCCCAGGGCGGCCAGCCGCCAGCCGGTGCCGGGCAGGAACAGGCATGCGACGAAGAAGGGGACGAGCGCCAACCGGAGGACCGTGAGGACGTTGGCGATGTTCCACGGGCTTACCACGCGGCGCTCGTCCCTGGTCATGGACTGGCCTTGATGCGCGCGATCAGGTCAACCCCCTCGGCGTCGACCACGACCGCGCGCACGATCTGTCCCTTGACCAGGCCGATGCCCTGGACCGTCACCGAGCCGTCGACCTCCGGGCCCTGGTGGGCGGCCCGGCCCTCGTAGCCGCCGTCTCCCAGGTCGTCGTCGATGAGAACGTCGACCTCCGTGCCGATGCGCTCCTCCGCGCGCTGGGCGGTCAGCTCCTCCGCCAGCTCGGTGAGCACGCGCACGCGCTCGTCGATGACCTCCTGGTCGAGCTTGCCCGGCAGGCCGGCCGCCTCCGTGCCGTCTTCGTCGGAGTAGCCGAACACGCCGATCACGTCGAGCCTGGCCTGCTCCAGGAAGCCGACCAGCTCGCCGAACTCCTCCTCGGTCTCGCCCGGGAAGCCCACGATGAAGTTGGAGCGCACGCCCGCCTCGGGAGCGCCCTTGCGCACGCTCTCCAGGAGGCCGAGGAAACGCTCGGGGTCGCCGAAACGGCGCATCCGGCGCAGGACGCCCCCGCTGGCGTGCTGGAAGGACAGGTCGAAATAGTCGGCCACGCCCTCGGTGGCGGTGATGACGTCGATCAGCCCCGGCCGCAGCTCGGCGGGCTGCAGGTAGCTGACCCGCACCCGGTCGATGCCCGGCACGGCGGCGAGCTGCGGCAGCAGCTTCTCCAGCGCCCGCAGGTCGCCCAGGTCCTTGCCGTAGGAGGTGGAGTTCTCCGAGACCAGGACGAGCTCGCGCACGCCGCGATGAGCCAGCCAGTCGGCCTCGGCGAGCAGCTCGTCGGGGTTGCGCGAGACGTAGGCCCCCCGGAAGGCCGGGATGGCGCAGAACGTGCAGCGCCGGTCGCAGCCCGAGGCCAGCTTGAGCGAGGCGACCGGGCTCTCGTCGAGGCGCTTGCGCAGCACGCGCGGGCCGCTGGCGGGCGCCAGCCCGTCGGGCAGCTCGCCGTGGCCCGGGATACCGGTCTTGGGCGCGCTGCCGCGCTCGACCGGCGAGATGGGCAGCAGCGTGCGGCGGTCGCGCGGCGTGTGCGGCTTGAGCGGACGCCCGGCCAGCACGTCGTCGAGCCGGCCGCCGATCTCGGTGTAGTCGTCGAAGGAGATGACGGCGCTCGCCTCGGGCAGTGCCTCAGCCAGCTCGTTGCCGTAGCGCTCGGCCATGCAACCCGCGGCCACCACCTTCGCCCCGGAGTCGGCGGCGGCGAGCAGCGTGTCGATGGAGTCTTTCTTGGCCGAGTCAATGAAGCCACACGTGTTGACGACGACGACGTCGGGGTCGTCGTCGCCCAGCTGCCAGCCGGCAGCCTCGAGTCGCGCGGCCAGCTCCTCGGAGTCGACCTCGTTGCGCGCGCAGCCCAGGGTGATCAGCGATGCGGTTCGGCGGGATGACATGGTGAACACTACGGTATCGGGAGTTGGCCACCACCTGATGCACGGCCTCCCCGCCGGACTACCGCGGAGGCGTCGCGTCGAGGCCGAACGAGCGGCTCACCATCTCCCCCCGGCCCCCGAGTTTGTCCACCTTCTTGCCGTTGACCTGCAAGGACACCGCTCCGGCGTCACCGAGGAGCAGGCTGACCTTCTCGGCGGCCTGCCAGGTCGAGCTGTCTCCGGCCTTCAACATCCCGGCGAAGAGCATCCGGCCCTGACCGTCGCGCACGTTGACGTACGACGTACGCCTGGCCTTGATCTTCAGGGTGACCATGTTCTTGCCCGGCTTGCCCTTGGCCGCCGCGGCGCGGGGCCCCTCGGTGATGGGCGTGTTCGGCGGCACGCTGGGCTTGGGCGTGATGGCGTGCACGTCGGCCGTGCGCACCTGGTCGCTTGCGCCGCCGAGCACCCGCACCGTGCCGAACACCACCACGACGGCCAGCGCCACGCCGAGCGCCATCGTCCAGTTGGGCCCCCGGCGCTCGCGCAGGGCGAGCGTGCGGTCGGCCTGGAACACGGCTGCGGCGCGGACGGGCTGCGGCGCCCCGCCGTGTTGCTGGTCGAACAGGTGGACCATCGCCTCGGGATCGAGCCCGACGACCTTGGCTATGGCCTTGACGTGACCGCGGGCGTAGAACGCCCCCCCGCACTGGTCGTAGTCTTCCTGCTCCATCCGATTGATGATCGTTTCTCGGATCCGGGTCGCCGCGCTGACCTGCGCGACCGTCATTCCCGCCGCCTGCCTGGCCGCTGCCAGCATGGCCCCGATGCTCTGTTCCTGCACAGCGAACGCCTCCCCACCACGACAGTGCGTAGTGGTTCATATTCAATCAGTTATCGCCGTGGACCTGTGCATTGGGGTCATTCGCCACGCAGGTCGGCCAGCAACCCGGGCAGATCGTCCGGTTTCACCAGCACTTCGCGGGCCTTGGAGCCTTCGCTGGGGCCCACCACGTTGCGGCTCTCCAGCAGGTCCATCAGGCGTCCGGCCTTGGCGAAGCCGACGCGCAGCTTGCGCTGCAACATCGAGGTCGAGCCGAACTGGGTGGTCACGATCAGCTCGGCGGCCTGGATCAGCAGGTCGAGGTCGTCGCCGATCTCCTCGTCGATCTCCCGCTTGACCGGCGCGGCGGCCACGTCGTCGCGGTACTCGACCTGCATCTGCTCCTTGCAGTGCGCGACGATCTCGGCGATCTCCTTCTCCGAGACGTACGCGTTCTGGATCCGGATGGGCTTGCTCGCGCCCATCGGCAGGAACAGCGCGTCACCCTGGCCGACCAGCTTGTCGGCGCCCGGCTGGTCGAGGATGACCCGCGAGTCGGTCAGCGACGACACCGCGAAGGCCAGCCTGGACGGCACGTTGGCCTTGATCAGGCCGGTCACGACGTCGACCGAGGGACGCTGGGTGGCGATCACCAGGTGGATGCCGGCCGCGCGGGCGAGCTGCGTGATGCGCACGATCGAGTCCTCGACGTCGCGCGGGGCCACCATCATGAGGTCGGCCAGCTCGTCCACGATCACCAGCAGGTACGGGTACGGCTGGTAGACCCGCTCGCTGCCCGGCGGCGGCACCAGCTTGCCCGCGCGCACGGCCTTGTTGAACTCGTCGACGTGCCGGAACCCGCTGGCGGCCAGGTCGTCGTAGCGGCGGTCCATCTCGCCCACGACCCATTCCAGGGCCTCCGCGGCCTTCTTCGGGTTGGTGATGATGGGCGTGATGAGGTGCGGGATGCCCTCGTAGACGCTGAGCTCGACGCGCTTGGGGTCGACCAGCACCATGCGCACCTCGTCGGGGGTGGAGCGCATGAGGATGCTGGTGATGAGGCCGTTGACGCAGACCGACTTGCCGGCGCCGGTCGCGCCCGCGATGAGCAGGTGGGGCATCTTGGCGAGGTTCGCGACGATGGTACGTCCCTCGACGTCCTTGCCCAGGCCCACGATCATCGGGTGGTGGTCGGCCTGGGCCACCTGCGAGCGCAGCACGTCGCCGAGCGCGACCAGGTCCTTGTCGGCGTTGGGGATCTCGACGCCGATCGCCGACTTGCCGGGGATCGGGGACAGGATCCGGACGTCGGCCGACTTGACGGCGTAGGCGATGTTCTTGGTGAGGGCGGTGACCTTCTCCACCTTGACCGCCGGGCCCAGCTCGATCTCGTAGCGGGTGACCGTCGGGCCGCGGGTGAAGCCGATCACCTGCGCGTCGATGGTGAACTGCTCCAGCACGCTGGTCAGCGCGTTGACCACGGTCGTGTTGGCCTTGGTCTGCGGCTTGGGCGCGGTGCCGGGCTTGAGGAACTGCAGGTCGGGCAGACTGTACGGCCCCGCCTGCGGCGACAGCACGAGCTGCTCGACCTTGCGCGGCGCGGGCGTGGGCTCCGGCGGCTCCGGCCTGCGCTCCGGCACGGACGCTTCCTCGTCCGCGGGCCCGTCGACGAGCCCCGGCACGATCTCCGGCGAGTGGTCGGCCAGCTTGTCCTTCTCGGCGAGGACCGGCGTGTCGTACGGCTTGACCGTCTCGGCGCCCTCGACGTCCGCCTTCTTGGTCCGCGGCCGGCGCTTGGCGGGCTCGCGCGGCGCGAGCGGCTCGGCGTGCCGCTCGAACAACATGTGCCGCAGCTCCGACAGCCGCTCGGGGATGCGGTGGACGGGCGTGGCGGTGATCACCAGCACGCCGAACCCGGACAGGAGCAGCAGCAGCGGGATCGTGATCCAGGACGGCAGGATGCTCATCGGCGGCGCCGACACGATGAACCCGATCATGCCCCCGGCGGCCGACACCTTGTCCATGCCCTGCCCCTGGCCCGCCGGGTAGGGGGTGTCGTTGGCCACGTGGATGACGCCGAGCACGCCGACCATGAGCGCGCTCCACCCGATGACCATGCGGCCGGTGTCGGCGTTCTGGTCGGGGTGGCGCAGGTAGCGCCAGGCCAGCAGGCCGAGCAGCAGCGGCAGCGCCCAGGCCAGCGAGCCGAACACGGCGTGCACGACGGTGTTCACGACGCCGGAGACCGTGCCTTCGGCATTGCGCCAGGTCATCGCGGCCAGCACGATCGCGCCGGCCAGCACCGACAGGCCCACGCCGTCGCGCCGGTGTGCGGGGTCGAGCTCGCGGGCGTTCTTGCCGAGCGCGCGGGCGGTGCTGCCGATGCCGTTGGCGAGCAGCATCCACAGCCCGACGATCAGCTTGCCGATCATCGTGAAGACCCAGCTGATCGGGTCGGGATGGGTCACGGAGGACTTGCGGCCGGAGCTCGCGGCCTTCGCCCTCGGTCGCCCCGCCGCCGTGGCCGGCCGCTTCGCGGGGGTCGATCGAGGCGAGGTCGACCGCTTCGCCGGCCCCTTCGATGCGCTTTTCGGCGTACGGGTGGCCATGATGCCAAAGGTACGTCGGAGACGGCGTCGCACGCGCGGAGACGCGCCGTGCGCCCGAAATGTCCTATTCTATTCATATAGATGACTGATCACGTTCAGTGGCGTCGCGCATCGTCCGCAGTCATGACGTACACGCTGATCCATCTCACCGACGTCCATGTCGTACCCGAGGGGCCGCTGCACGGCTCGGCGGACCCGGTGGGGGCCCTGCGGGCCGCGCTGGCCGCCGTCCTGGCCTCCGGGGTGGACGTCTCCGCCGTCGTCCTGTCGGGGGACCTGGCCTCGTACCGGCTGCTGGCGGAGGCGGTCGGGGAGGCCGCACGCGCGCTCGGCGCGGTCGTCGTGACCGCCATGGGCAACCACGACGAGCGCGCCGCCTTCCGCGCGGGCCTGGCCGGGCTGAACGCCGCCGCCCGCCCGCGCGCAGTGGAGGGCCCCTGGGACGCCGTCACGATGGCGGGCGGCCTGCGGCTGGTCGCACTGGACACCTCCGCGCCCGGCCGCCACCACGGCGAGCTCGACGACGACCAGCTCGCCTGGCTGGCGGACACGCTCGCCACGCCCGCGCCCGACGGCAGCGTGCTGGTGCTGCACCACCCGCCGATCCCCAGCGTGCTGCCCCTCATGGACGGCATCGGCCTGCGCGAACCCGAACGGCTGGCCCGCGTGCTGGCGGGGACGGACGTGCGGCTCGTGCTGGCCGGTCACACGCACAGCGCGAGCGCCGGCACGCTGGCCGGAATCCCGGTCTGGGTGGGCCCCGGCAGCGCCTACGCCGCCGACACCATGCCCCCGGCGGGTCGCACGCGGGCGCTGCCGCTGCAGGCGTTCACCCGCGTGGACCTCGGCCCGTCAGGGGCGCTCGCCACGCTCGTGCCGCTGTCGGCCGCGCCGCCGGTCTACGAGCTGGACACCGAGGTCCTGCTCAGTCATATCGGGTGACGAACGAGATCATGTCGCCGCGGCAGCGCCGCTCGACATGACACAGGGGCTGCCCGTCGTGCGTGAGCAGCCCCTCCCGCACCAGCACCGCCTCGCCCGCCTGCATCTCCAGCATGCTCTGGTCGTGCAGGTCGGCGGGCTCGGCCGAGATGGCGTGCCAGGCGTAGCGGTAGGCGTGGCCGGCCGCCTCCAGCGAGGCGAGCACGCCCGCCTTGGCGTCGAGGCGCAGCCCGGCCAGCTCGGGGGCCAGGCGGTAGCGGCTGAACACGCAGGGCCGCTCGGCGTTGCGGAGCAGGGTGGTGATCTCGTGCACGACGCCGCCGGGCAGCCGCAGGTGCCCGGCCGCCACGGCATGCGCCACCTCCGCGCGCTCCACGACCCGCTCGCCGCCGCCGAACACGCCCGCCATGCCCGCGATGTCCGAAGGACGATGCCGGCGCGTCTCGGGGTCGACGGAGACCTCGATGCGGCGCGGCGCCCGCCTGACGAAGCTCCCGAGCCCCTGCCGGGTCTCGACCAGGCCGGCCTTGCGCAGCTCCACCATCGCCTGGCGGGCGGTCAGCCGGTGGACGCCGTAGCGCTCGGCCAGCGCGTCCTCGGTCGGCAGGCGCTCGCCCGGCGCCAGCTCGCCCGACTCGATGGACCTGCCGAGGACTTGGGCGATCTCCCGGTAGCGGGCTTGTCGTGGCACGTGAACACCTTAAAGGTGCCGCAGGGTTCATCCTCCGGCCACATGCGGGCAGCCTTCCCGCGGACCGTCCACTCATATATGACCCATGCCCCTCCTGAACCTCCGGGACGTCGCCACCGCGACCTCCCTGCGTCCGGGCGTGCTCTACTGCTCGGCGCAACCGCACACGCTCACCCCCGAGGACGCCCGGCTGGTCGCCGGCCTGCGGCTCTGCCCGCCGACCTGGACCTCGGCGACCTGTACGCCGCCCTCCTCCGCCACCGGGCCGCCTGGTTCGCCGAGGTGGTCGCCGAGATCGCCGACGGGCTGCCCGCGCTCGTGCACTGCGCGGCCGGCAAGGACCGGACCGGCATGGTCGTCGCCCTGATCCTCGACCTGCTCGGCGTGGACCACGAGGCCATCGTGCGCGACTACGCACTGACCGCACGGGCACTCCCCCAGGTCCTGGCCATGCTCGGCCTGTCCGAGGCTCCCGGGGTGTCCGGGGGCGTGCCGGCCGCGTTGCTCGACGCGCCCGAGAGCGCGATGCGCACGTTCCTGACCACCCTGGACGAACTCGGCGGCACCGAGAAGTTCCTGCTCGCCCACGGGCTGGCCGAGCTCTGCTACGCCGCCGCCGGCGCGCTGCCGCTCGTCCTCGGGCTGGGGCTGAAGATCCAGGAGATCGCCCCGGCGGGCAAGGAGACCACGCTCGGCCTGGTCACCGCCCTCGGCGGGGTGGCCACCGTGATCGCCAACCCGGTCTCTGGCCACCTGTCGGACCGGACCGCCGGCCGGTACGGCATGCGCCGTCCCTGGATCCTCGGCGGCTCGCTCACCGACCTGGCCGGCCTGCTCCTGCTCGCGACGGCCGGTTCCGTCCCCCTGGTCGCGCTGGGCTGGATCGTCGCCGTCTGCGGCTACCAGGCCATGGTGGCCGGCCTGACCGCCACGGTCGTGGACCAGTTCCCGGCCGAGCGCCGGACGCGGGTGGCCGGGGTGTTCTCGATGTGCAACATCGTGGGCGTCGTGCCCGCGATGGCGGTCGCCCAGGTGTTCAAGGGCTCGCTGGTCACGGCGTTCGCGGTGTGCGGGGCGCCGGCCGTGGCCGCCGCGCTCGAGCTGTGGGTGGCGCTGCCGGACCGCCGGCTCGATCCGGCCCGGCGGCGGCCGGTGAGCGCGCGCAGCCTGGCCTCGGCGCTGCTGGTGCTGCCCGCGCCTGACGACGATCGTCAGCACGCTGCTGTCCGGCCTGCTGGCCTACCTCGGCGGGCGCTGGGCGGCCAGGATCGGCAGGGGGCGGCCGTTCGTCCTGTGGGCGACCGTGATCCTGGCCGCCATGCTGCTGCTCAAGGCGGCGACCGCGAGCGTGGCCGTCGTGGTGCTGGTCGCCGTGGTCTCGGGGGCGGCGACCGGCGTCTACTACGCGGTGGACCTCGGCATGGTGACCCAGGTGCTGCCCGACGAGCGCGAGGCCGGGCGCTTCCTGGGCGCGTTCGCGATGGCCAGGCACCTGCCGTCGGCGGTCGCGCCCGCCCTCGCGCCGGTGCTGCTCGGCGTCGGCAGCGACCCCTTCGCCCCCGGCCCCAACTACTTCCTGCTCTTCCTGGCCTGCGCGGTCGTGACGGCCGCCGCGGCGCCGTTGGTCGGCCTTCTCCGGGACGTGCGCCAGCCGGGAGCACCTTCTTCACAACCGGAGGTATCAACGGCACCCATCTGACACTCTGACTGTGACCGAACTGCCACAACGAGTGATGTTCTAGGACGCACAGTGGACACGACCAGAGTGTCGAGCACAGCCTTCGACGGCACTCCGCACGCCCCGGCGCACGCGCGCCGCTTCATCCGCCAGGTGCTCGGCGAGTGGCGCCTCAGCCACCTGACGGAGGACGCGGTGCTGCTGACCAGCGAGCTCGTCACCAACGCCGTGGTGCACGCGGGCACCGGCATCGAGCTGACCTGCCGCCTCGACGTCGCGGCGAGCCCGGCCAGGCTGGAGATCGAGGTCGACGACCACCGGCCAGGCAGGACGGTCCCGACCCCCGAGGCCATGTCCACCGACCCCGCGCGCACGTCCGGGCGCGGGCTGGCGCTGGCCGCCATGCTGGCCGACGCCTGGGGCGTCACCTACACCAGGACCGCCAAACGGGTGTGGGTCCGCATGGAGCTGACCGACGGGCCCGACCACCAGGAGGTCATGGTCGGCACGCCGGGCCTGGCGCCCGCCAGCGTGGCCGCGCCCATCGAGGGCCTGCACGTCGGGGTGCTGCTCGCCGACGGCGACGGCACCGTGCTGTCGTGGAACTCCGAGGCCGAGCACCTGCTGGGCTGGACGTGCGAGCAGACCGTCGGCAGGCCGCTGGCCGACCTGGTGGCCTGGCGCGGCCACGGCCCGTACGCGATGTCCCTGGCCGGCACCCTGTCCCTGGGCCGCTGGCGGGGCGAGGCGCGCATGCGCCACCTCGACGGCCGGCTGATCCCCGTCTACGTCTCCCACGTGCGCAGCCGCGGCGGCCAGGACGACCGGCGGTCGGTCTGGATGATGGTGGCCGGCGACCACCGCTACGTGCTGACGCCGCCGGCCGCGCCGCTGCGCAGGGAGGCCGGGCGGCGGATCAAGGACCTGCTGGACCGGGACATGCCGTTCGCGGAGCTGCTGGACACCATCGCGCGGATCGTCCAGACCAGCAGCGGCGGCGACGCGGCGTACGTGCTGCTGGCCGCCGAGGGCGGCGACCGGTTCGGCGTGGCGGCGGGCGCGGGCGCGACGGCGGGGCTGGTCGGGGTGCTGGCCGCGGGCGTGTTCGGCCCCGACGGCAGGACACCGTCGATGATCGACGACCTGCTGGCCGGCGACGTCGAGCTGGCCCAGCAGCTGCGGGCCAGGTCGCTGGCGTGCGCACCGATGAGCGTGGGCGGCGAGGTGACCGGCTACATCGTGGTGACCGCGGCTCAGCCGGGCCGCTTCGACCAGGAGCTCACGGTCAGCCTGCAGCACATCGCCGACCAGGTGGCCGTGCCTGTGCAGCGCGAGCGGCTGGCCGAGCGCGAGCGCGCCCACCGGGGCCGGCTGTCCTTCCTGGCCGAGGCGGGCGAGCTGCTGGCCGGGGTGCACGACGAGGAGCTGATCGCCGCGCTGACCGCGCAGCTCGTCGTGCCCAAGATCGCGACGTGGGCGGCGGTCTACCTGACCGATCTGGCGGGCATGACCAGGCTCGCCCACGTCTGGCACAGCGAGGAGCGTTACAACGCCAACCTGCGCAGGTCGCTGCCGGCGATCCCGCGTACCGCGCTCAACGAGGTGAGCTGGCCGGTCGGCCCCGAGACCGTGCTGTCGTTCCCGCTGCTCACGCAGGGCAGGTCGCACGGCGCGCTGGTGATCGGCCGCGCCGAGCCGACCCTGCCGCTGGAGCTGGCCGACCTGCTGGCCGACCTGTGCCGGCTGGTCGCGCTCAACCTGCACACCGCCATGCTGTACGCCCGCCAGGCGACCACCTCCCGGGTGTTGCAGCGCAGCCTGCTGCCCATGCGCGTGGCCCCGATGCCGGGCCTGGAGTCGGCGGTCGTCTACGAGCCGGCCGAGGAGGGCGCCGACGTGGGCGGCGACTTCTACGACCTGTTCACCGTCTCCGACCACTGGTGCTTCGCCCTCGGCGACGTGTGCGGCAGCGGCCCCGAGGCGGCCGCGGTGACCGGCCTGGCCCGGCACGCCGTCCGGCTGCTGGCCAAGGAGCACTACACGGTGGCCGACATCCTCGACCGGCTCAACCAGGCCCTGCTGGAGGAGGGCGACGACGGCCGTTTCCTGAGCCTGCTGTGCGGCGAGCTGATCCCGCTGCCCCAGGGCGGCGCACTGTGCACGATCGCGTCCGCCGGGCACCCGCCGCCGCTGCTGCTGCGCGCCGACGGCGTGGTCGACACGGTGGCCGCGCCGCAGCTGCTGCTCGGCGTCGAGGCCGGCGCCAGGTTCTACGTCGAGACGTTCGAGCTGGCGCCGGAGGAGGTGCTGCTGTGCGTCACCGACGGCGTGACCGAGCGGCGCGACGGCGACCGGCTGCTCGACGACGACGACGGCCTGTCGGCGCTGCTGTCCACCTGCCGCGGACTGAGCGCCCACGCGGTGGCCGAACGCGTGCGGCACGCGGTCGAGACGTTCGCCCAGGAGCCGTCGCAGGACGACGTGGCGCTGCTGGTCATCAAGGCCGCGACGGAGCTGCGCGGGGTCAGGGCGTGAAGCGGTAGGTGGTCGAGGAGGTGTGGCGCTCGCCGGGCCGCAGCACGGTGGAGGGGAAGTGCGGCTGGTTCGGCGAGTCGGGGAAGTGCTGGGTCTCCAGGCACAACCCGGCGAAGGGCCCGTACGGCGTGGCCACCCCGTCGAGCATGCCGCCCGTGTAGAACTGCACGGCCGGTTCCGTGGTGGTCACCCGCATGGTCAGGCCGCCCGCGCTGACCTCGATGTCGCCGTCGAGCACGTAGCAGTGGTCGTAGGCGCCGCCCATCCGCTCGCCCGCCGCGTGCGGCTCGGTGAAGTCGAAGGGGGTGCCCTTGACCGGGGCGAGCTCCCCGGTTGGGATCTTGCCGTCGTCCACGGGGAGGTAGTGGGCGGCGTCCAGCCTGACCACGTGGCCCAGCACGTCGCCGCCGCCGGTCAGGTTGAAGTAGGAGTGGTTGGTGAGGTTGAGCACGGTCGGCGCGTCGGTCTCGGCGGCGTAGTCGAGGCGGAGGGCGTCGTCCTCCAGGGTGTAGGTGACCGCGGCGGTGAGCGTGCCGGGGTAGCCCTGGTCGCCGTCGGGGCTGGTCAGTTCGAGGGTGACGGAGGCGGGGGTGCGGGCGGTGATCGTCCACACCTTGCTGTCGAAGCCTTCGGTGCCGCCGTGCAGGCTGTTGGGGCCGTTGTTGACCGGCAGGCGGTGCTCGCGGCCGTCGAGGGTGAAGCGGCCGCCGGCGATGCGGTTGCCGTAGCGGCCGACCACGGCGCCGAAGTAGCGGCTGCGGGTGCGGTAGTCCGCCAGCGTGTCCAGGCCGAGCACGACGTCGCGGCCGGAGACCTCCAGCGAGCGCAGGACGGCGCCGTAGGTCAGCACCTCGGCGCGCAGCCGTCCTGACGACAGCTCCACGCGCTCGACGGTCTCACCCGACGGCAGCGTTCCGAAGATCATGAGTGGGCCCTTCCCGTGGACTCGCGGACGATGAGGTCGGTGTCCAGGTTGATCACCGCGCCCTCGCCCTCTGACTGCAGCAGCAGGTCGACCGCCATCCGCCCGGCCACCGCGGCGGGCATCGTCACCGTGGTGAGCTTGGGCCGGCCGAGCCGTCCCGGCAGGATGTCGTCGAACCCGATCACGCTGATCCGGCCCGGCACCTCGATGTCCATCGCGGTGAGCCCTTCGATGAGGCCGAGCGCGACGAGGTCGTTGTAGGCCAGCACGCCGGTCGCCCCGCAGGCGGCCACCTCCGGCGCCACCGCCAGGCCGCCGGACCCGGTGGGCTGGTTGGGGCCGAAGAAGAGCAGGTCGAGGCCCGGCATCTCGGCCGCGGCGGCCTGCATCTCGTTGCTGGTCCACGAGCCGGGCGGGCCGGACAGCAGGGCGATCCTGCGGTGGCCGAGCCCGGCCAGGTGCTCCAGCGCGAGCCTGGCGCCCTTGCCGACGTCCATCAGCACCGCGGGCATGCCCTTGATCCGCCGGTTGACCAGCACGAACGGCACGTCCTCCGCCAGGCGTTCGATCATCCGGTTGGACAGCCGGGGGCTGCACAGCAGCACGCCGTCCACCTGCTTGGCGAACGTGCGGATCAGCTCCTCCTCGACCCGCGGATCCTCGTCGGTGTCGGCCACGAAGACGTGGTAGTCGCGCCCTCGCGCCTGCGCCTGCGCGGCCTTGATCAGCGGCGGGAAGAAGGGGTTGGCGATGTCGGCGACGATGAGGCCGAGGTTGAACGTGCGCCCGGTCGTCAGCGCCCTGGCCGCCCTGTTGGGCCGGTAGCCGAGGTCGTCGGCGGCGGCCAGCACCCGGTTGCGCGTGGCAGGATTGACCAGGTGCGGCGCCGAGAACGTGCGCGAGACGGTCGACACGTGCACGCCGCAGGCGCGGGCGACGTCTTTGATCGTCACCGTCATGGCCGTCCTCCTTGCAAACGGTTGCCAGAGCCAAGCCTTGACCTTCGATGGTCCTGACGTCAAGGTTTCTGCAACCGTTTGCCTACCACGAACCGCCGAGTTCGTTGAGCGTGAACACCCCGCCGGCGCGGTCGTGCACCGGGTCCGACAGGTCGGGCTCGCCCTGTTCGGCGACGAGGACGGCGGCCTGCGGCTCGGAGTCGTCGCGGGGCTCGTAGCCGAGGCGGCGGGCCTCCCGCAGCGACCACCACCGGCGGGCGTTGTCCGAGACGCCCCAGACGACGTGGTAGCCGGGCGCGACCAGCGCGGCCTCGACCAGGCGGGCGAGGTCGCCGGGCGAGATCCAGGTGGCCAGGCCGCGGGTGTCGGCCGAGCCCTCGTTGCAGGTGCCGAGCCTGATCACGGTCACGTTCATGCCGAACCGGTCGTGGTACAGGCTGCCCAGGGCCTCCATGACGACCTTGCTGACGCCGTAGAAGGTGTCGGGGCGCGGGAAGGCGTAGTCGGGCAGGTCCGAGCCGTCCCGCGGCCTGGTGTGGAAGCCGGCCGCGTGGTGGCTGCCCATGAGCACCAGGTGCCGGACGCCCTCGTTCCTGGCGGCCTCCATGAGGACCTGGGTGCCGTGGACGTTGGCGTGCACGATGTCCTCCCACGGGTGCTCGCGGCTCTGGCCGCCCAGGTGGAGGACGGCGTCCACGCCCTTCATGGCCTCGGCCATGGCCGCGCGGTCGGCCAGGTCGGCGCCCGCCCATTCCTCGTCCGGGCCCGGCTCGACCGGCTGGAGGTCGGAGAGCCGCAGCGTACGGCCTGGACGGGCGAGCCGGGGACGGAGCAGCGTGCCGACTTTTCCCGCGGCGCCGGTCATCAGAATGCGCATGCCAACCGTTGTACACAATTCTGATTCAAATTCACATACTTGAATATTGACCGCCTTGTGCCGCGATAGTTACCGTCACAGGAACGAGTTCATGCACACGACACGTGTCCACGTATGTGAACGGGAGGCGGTCTAATGTCACGCCGCTTGCTGGGGGCCGCGCTCGCCGCGGCCCTGGCCGCAACGCTGACGGGCTGCGGTTCCGGGGGATCGGGCAAGAACGACACGCTGGAGATCTGGATCAGGCAACCGCCCGACTCCGATTCCGCGAAGACGGCGGTGAAACTGGCCGACGCATTCACCAAGGCCGCCGGCGTCAGGACCAAAGTCGTCGCGCTCTTCGACGACTTCGAGACGAAACTCAACCAGCAGGCCGCCCAGAAGGCGCTTCCCGACATCGTCATCAACGACACCGCCCAACTCGGCAACATGCATTCGCAGGGCTGGCTGCAGGAGGTCGACAAGGGCCGGCTGGCCGGCGGCGACCAGCTCTCGGACCTGGCCTGGAAGGCGGCCACCGGCTCCGACGGCAAGTTCTACGGCGCGCCCTTCTCCGCACAGGCCTTCGCCCTCATAGTGCGCAGGGACTGGCGCGAGAAGGTCGGCATGCGACCACCGGCCACCTGGGCGGACCTGGCCGCGCTGGCCCGCGCCTTCACCGAGAAGGACCCGGACGGCAACGGGCAGAAGGACACCACGGGCTTCGTGATCCCGGCCGGCACCAAACGCGGCTACGCCTCCTGGTACGCCTCGTCCCTCGTCTACGCCAACGGCGGCGACTTCGTGAAGCCCACCGGACCCGGCAAGTTCGCCGCGATGACGGACGACCCCAGGACGGTCGAGGCCGTCAAGTACCTCCAGGACCAGTTCTGCACGGCCAAGACGGTCAACCCGGGCGCGGTGAGCAACGACACCACCGTCACCCACGAGGTGTTCGAGAAGGGGCAGGGCGGCATCTACCTGGTCGGACCGTACGTGCTGGCCCGGTTCGTCAAGAGCGTCGGGACCGACAGGATCGAGGTGCTGCCGGTGCCCAAGGGCCCGTCCGGCGGCCCCGGCACCCTCGGCGAGGGCGAGAACGTCTACCTCATGGTCGGCTCGGACCTGGCCGACGCCCAGAAGAAGTTCGCCGAGTTCGCGATCTCTCCCGAAGGCCAGCGGATCGGCATGAACAAGGACGCCAACGGCGCCATCGTCCGCCTGCCCGTGAACAAGGGCGTCGACCTGGCCGCCGAGCGGCAGGACCCGCGCTGGAAGGTGTTCCAGGAGTCCTACGAGCACGCCGTCTACGCGCCGCCGGTGCCCAACTGGGCGCCCATCCGGCAGGACTCGGCCGACGTCATCAACACCGTGTGGGCCGACTGCGCCGCCGACGTCCAAGCCAAGATGGCCGAGCTGACCGCCAGGCTCAACCAGGAACTGCGGAGTCAGAAAGCGTCATGACCGCGACCGCCACGGGGACGCCGGCCACGACGGCCGCCCCGCGCCGCCGCGCCGGGCGGGCGCGGCGGCGCGGAACGCTGGTCGCCTGGCTGTTCCTCGCGCCCGCCCTGCTGCTGTTCCTCTACTTCAAGTTCATCCCGATGGCCCTGGGCCTGTGGAAGAGCTTCAACAAGGTCCAGTACGCCTCCGACGAATGGGTCGGCCTCGACAACTACCGCACGATCATCGCGGACGACGCGTTCGTCTCGGCCGTCTGGCACAGCCTCGTGCTGGCGCTCGGCACCACGGTCGGCTCGCTCCTGCTCGGGCTCGTGCTCGCGCTGCTCATCGAGGGGCCCGCCCGTTACCTGTGGTTCGTCAGGACCGCGGCCTTCCTCCCGGTCGTCACCACGATGGCGGCGGTGGCCGAGGTGTGGCGGATCATGTTCCATCCGGGCGACACCGGCCTGCTCAACGTCGTCATCGGCTGGGTGGGCGTCGATCCGCAACCGTGGCTGGGCAGCGAGGACTCCTCGCTCTGGTCGATCATGATGATGAGCGTCTGGCGCGGGACGCCGTACGACATGATGATCTTCCTGGCCGGGCTGGTCGGCGTGGACCGCAGCCTGTACGAGGCCGCCGCCGTCGACGGCGCCGCCACCCGGCACCGGCTGCGGCACATCACGTTGCCGGCGTTGCGGCCGGTGTTCTGGATCCTGTTCACGCTGGCGGCCATCCGCGGGCTGCGGGTGTTCGTCGAGGTCTACGTCCTGACCAACGGCGGCCCCAACGGCTCGTCGGAGGTGCTGATGACGCTGATCTACAAGCTCGGCTTCCAGAAGAACGAGCTGGGGGTGGCCGCGGCGGGCGGGATCGTGCTCTTCCTGGCCACGCTGGCGCTCACCCTGGTCGTGCAGACGCTGCGCAGGAGGCAGGCGACATGAGGTTCGACAGCGCCCTGGGCCTGGAGGCGCGCAAGGGGCCGGCGGCCACCGCCGGGAAGGTGGTGCTCTACTCGGCGATGGTCCTGGTCTTCACCGGGCCGCTGATAGGGCTGCTGGTCAGCGCGTTCAGCAGGACGCTCGACCCGACGTCCTTCTCGTTGTGGCCGGACGACCTCACGCTGGAGAACTTCGTCCAGGCCGGGGAGAAGAACGTCTACCTGTACCTGGTCAACTCCTTCGTCGTCGTGGGGTTCGGGCTGCTGCTGCAACTGCTGGTGAGCGTGTTCGCGGCGTACTCGCTGGCGCGCAGGAGGTTCCGCGGCATGACCGTGGTGATGCTGCTCATGCTGGCCACGATGATGCTGCCCGAGGAGATCATCGCGATCCCGCTGTCGCTCGTCCTCGCCGACCTGCCCGTCCTGCACCTCAACCTGATCGGCACGTACGCCGGGATGATCCTGCCCGTCGGCGCCTGGGGCTTCTCGATCCTGGTCATGACGGAGTTCATGAAGGAGGTGCCGGTCGAGCTGGAGGAGGCCGCTCGCATCGACGGCGCGGGCGAGCTGCGCATCTTCGCGACGATCATCGTGCCGCTGTGCCGTCCGGCGCTCGGCGTGATCGGCGTCTTCGGCTTCACCATGATCTGGGACCAGTACCTGCTGCCGCTGATCGTCTCGACGGACTCCAGCACCTGGACCCTGCCCATCGCCCTGCGTTCCCTCCGCTCCGACGAGGAGGTCGGCATCGGCGTGCTGCTCGCGGCCTCCCTGCTGGCGCTGCTGCCGTCGATCATCGCGTTCCTGGCGTTCCAGCGGCAGTTCATGCGGGGTCTGACAAGTGGCGCGATCAAGGGTTGATGTCCATGTATCTGGACGGGATCCCATATCCTGACACCCTGAAGCCGCCGCCGAGATGGGACGAGTATGGAGCCACAGCTGGTCAAGTCCGCCGAGCGGACCGTACGCATCCTGGAGACCCTGGCGGAGTCCTCCGCCCCCATGACGCTGTCGGAGCTCCAGCGGCGCACCGGCTTCCCGCGCAGCAGCCTCCACGCCCTCATGCGCACCCTCGTCGAGCTCAACTGGGTCGAGACCGACACGACCAGGTCGGCGTTCGGGATCGGGCCGCACGCCCTGCTGACCGGCACCGCCTACCTCGACAAGGACCCGGCCCTGCGCTTCGCCCAGGAGACCCTGGAGGACCTGCGGGACGAGATCGGCCAGACCGTGCACTTCGCCCGCAGGGACGAGGCCCACGTCCTCTACCTGGCCACCCGCGAGTCGCGCGAGGCCGGCCACGTGATCCCCAGGGTGGGCCGGCGGCTGCCCGCCCACGTCACCGCGCTCGGCCAGGTGCTGCTCGCCCAGCTCACCGACGACGAGGTCGTGGCCCTGCTGCCCGACCCGCTGCGGGCGCTGACCGAGCACACCATCACCGACCTGACCAAGCTGACCGGCGAGCTCGACCAGGTGCGCACCCGCGGCTGGGCCCTCGAACGCGAGCAGGGCACCCCCGGCGTGGCCTGCGTGGCCGTGGCGGTCGACTACCGCATCCCGGCCACCGACGCGATCAGCTGCTCGATGCCGGCCGCGCTGCCGCCCGCCGAGATCGAGCGGATCACCGAAGCGGTGATCAAGCACACCCGCAAGCTGGCTGCCACTCTGCGCAGGGAGGGCATCCGCTAGACCCCCTCGTTGGAAGGACTGCCGATGCGGCTGGATGGTGTTCTCTTCTTTCCCGTGACCCCCTTCGACGGCGACGGCGCCGTCTCGGAGCCGGTGCTGGCCGAGCACGTCTCCGCCGGGGTCGCGGCCGGGGCGGGAGCAGTGTTCGCCGCCTGCGGCACCGGTGAGTACAACGCCCTCGACCTCGCCGACTACGCCAAGGTCATGACCACGTCGGTGGCGGCGGCGCGCGGGCGCGTGCCCGTGTTCGGCGGCGCGGGCGGGCCGCTGCCCATCGCCAGGGCCGCCGCGCGGGCCGCCGCCGACAGCGGGGCCGACGGGTTGCTGCTGCTGCCGCCGTACCTGGTCAGCGCCCCGCCCGCGGGGCTGGTGCGGTACGTGCGCGAGGTCGCGGCGGCCACCGACCTGCCGGTCGTCGTCTACCAGCGGGGGAACGCGCGCTTCTCCCCCGCCGCCGTGGCCGAGCTCGCCGCCCTGCCGAACGTGATCGGCTTCAAGGACGGGCTGGGCGACCTCGACCTGCTCCAGCGCATCATCCTGACCGTCCGGGCGGCCGCGCCCGCCCGGGACTTCACGTTCTTCAACGGACTGCCCACCGCCGAGCTGACCGTGCCCGCCTACCGGGGGCTCGGGGTGAGCCTGTACTCCAGCGCGGTGTTCGCCTTCGCGCCCGAGATCGCGCTGGCCTTCCACAAGGCGGTGACGGGCGGGGACGAGATGCTCGTGCAACGGCTGCTCACCGGGTTCTACCTGCCGCTGGTGGAGTTGCGGGACCTGGTGCCGGGGTACGCGGTTTCGCTGGTCAAGGCGGGCGTACGGATGCGGGGGCTGGACGTGGGCGGCGTCCGCGCCCCCTTGACGGACCCGACCCCCGACCACCTGGCCACCTTGCGCCACCTCACCACAAAAGGCCTCGAACTAGCCGCGTCCTGACCCCGGGCGCCACTCCGACCAGAGGCGACGCCGGGGGCTATCAGCCCCCATCGCCATCACAACACGCCCTGCCATCCCTCAGCCCCCGGCCGACCTGTCGCGCCACCCTCCTCCGAGAAGCGCCTCCCACTCGGGGCTCCAAAGCACGCCCACCCTGCATCAGACCCCCTAAGGCGAGCCCGCCCCCTCCGAACGATCCCTCAAGGCGAGCCCCACCTCAACGCGTCCCGCCCCTGAGAACGAGCGTCCCTTTCGAGGCGCCCCCACCTCAGGCCACGCTTCAAGGCGCCCCACCTCAGCCCTCCGAACAAGCGTCACCCTTCAAGACGCCTCACCTCAGCCCTCCGAACAAGCGTCGCCCTTCAAGGCAAGGCCGAACCCTCCGAGCGAACCCCTCTCAAGGGCGACCCTCAGCCCTCAAGGCGAGCCCCACCCCTCAGCGCGAGCCCACGCCTCCGAGCGCGCCTTGAAGCGAGCCCACCCCCTGAGAAGCCCCGCCCCTTCAAGACAACCCCGTCCACTCCCGAGCGAGCCCCACCCCTCACGGCGAGCCCCGCTCAAGGGCGAGCCCCCCTCAAGGGCGACTCCCCTCCGAGCGAGCCCCCTCACGGTGAGCCGCTTTCCAGGACCGCGAGCGGCCTGTCACGCCGTCTGGAGACGGCCGTCCACCCGGCGCGGGATCCCGAGGGGGTTGGCGTCCTTGAGCTCGTCCGGGAGCAGCGCCTCCGGCCAGTCCTGGTGCGCGACCGGCGCCACCCACCGCCCGATCGCCGTCGCCCCCACCGACGTGTACGCCGACGTCGAGGCAGGCCACGGCCCTCCGTGATGCATCGCCCAGCAGACCGCCACCCCGGTCGGCCATCCGTTCCAGATCAGCCGCCCCGCCTTCCGGCCGAGCACCTCGACGATCTCCTCGGCCTCGTCCGGATCACCGCCATGAACGGTCGCCGTGAGCGACCCCTCCAGCCGCTCCAGCACCCTCCTCAGCTCCGAAATTTCCCGATAAGTCACCACAACAGCCGCCGGCCCGAAGCACTCCTCCGCGATCCCCGGCAGCCGCTCGCCGAACGACTCCAGATCGGTCGTGAACACCTTGGGCGCCACCGCCCAGGCCCCCTCCCCCGGCTTCCCCTCCGCCAGCAGCGTCAGCTCGCCGAGCCGGCCGAGCCCGCCCAGATACCCGTCCCTGATCCGCTCGGCCAGCATGGGGCCGCCGCCGGTGCCCTCGACCGCCGCGACCAGCGCCTTGCGCAACTCGTCGTCCTCGGGCACGAACATGAGCCCCGGGTTCGTGCAGAACTGCCCGACCCCCAGCGTCAGCGACGAAGCGAACCCGCTCGCCACCTCCTGCGCCGGCGCCGACGGCAGCACCACCACGGGGTTGACACTGCCCAGCTCCCCGTAGAAGGGGATGGGCGTCTCCCGCTCGTCGATCAGCTTCTGGATCGCCTTGCCGCCCGCCACCGACCCGGTGAACCCGGCCGCGACCACGCGCGGGTGGCGTACCAGGTCGGCGCCCGCCTGCATCCCCTGCACCAGTCCCAGCAGGTCCGGATAGGGCAGGGCATTCCGTACGATCTTCGCCACCCGCTCGGACGTGTTCGGATGCCCCGGATGCGCCTTGACCACCACGGCACACCCCGCGGCCAGCGCCGAGGCGGTGTCCCCACCGGCCACCGAGAACGCGAACGGGAAGTTGCTCGCCGCGAACACCGCGACGACCCCGGCCAGCGGATGGTTCATGCGCCGCACGTCCGGCCGTGGCGGCGTGAGCGCCGGGTCCGCGTGGTCGATGACGGCCTCCAGGTAACCGCCGTCCCTGACGACCTGGGCGAAGAGCCGGAACTGTCCGGCCGTACGCGCCACTTCGCCCCGCAGCCGTACCTCTCCGAGCGCGGTCTCCCGGTCGGCGAGTTGCCACAGTTCGTCCACGTGCGCGGTGAGCGCGTCGGCGACGGCCTCCAACGCCGCCGCCCGCTCGTCCGCCGGGGTCGCGCGCCATGCGGCGCCGGCCGCCGTCGCAGCGGAGAGGATCAAGTCGACCCCGGCGCTGTCGGTCTCGGGCAGGCCGCTGCCCACGGTCTCACCGGTTCTGGGGTCGTATCCGTAGATCATCGAGTGGCCCTTCGAAGTCTTGACACGTTCTCCGCTCGATTCTTACAGTTGCGGCAACTTGTCCACAAATCTGGCTATTGTTCATATATATGGACGGCGGTTCTGAAATGATTATCCGGCAGATCCACGTCACCCCCGTCGCCTTCCGGGATCCGCCCCTCCTGAACGCCGCCGGCGTCCACGAGCCGTGGGCCCTGCGGACCATCGTCGAGATCGTCACGGACGAGGGCATCTCCGGACTGGGCGAGACCTACGGCGACCTCGGTCACCTCACCAAGGTCCGCGAGTGCGCGCAGGTCCTGCTCGGGCTCGACGTCCACGCGACCAACGAGATGTACGCCCGCATCGCGGCCACCGTCGGCGACGTCGTGACCGACCTGCACGGACTGACCGGCGTCGCCACCAAGGAGAAGAGCGTCGACCGGGTCTTCTCGCCCTTCGAGGTCGCCTGCCTGGACATCCGCGGCAAAGCGGCCGGCGTACCCGTCGTGGACCTGCTCGGCGGCCGCGTCCGCGACGCCGTCCCCTACAGCGCTTACCTCTTCTACAAGTGGGCGGGTCATCCCGGCGCGGACCCCGACCGCTTCGGCCCGGCCCTCGACGAGGCGGCCCTGGTGGCGCAGGCCGCCCTCCTGATCAAGGAGCACGGCTTCTCCTCGATCAAGCTGAAGGGTGGCGTCCTCCCGCCCGACCAAGAGATCGCCGGCATCCGCGCCCTGCACGAGGCGTTCCCCGGCATCCCCCTCCGCCTCGACCCCAACGCCGCCTGGACCGTCGAGACCGCCATCCGCGTCGGCCGCGAACTCGACGGCGCCCTCCAGTACCTGGAGGACCCCACGCCGGGCATCGCGGGCATGGCCGAGGTCGCCAGGGCCGTCCCGATGCCGCTGGCCACGAACATGTGCGTCGTCACCCCCGAACACCTGCCCCCCGCCATCTCCGCCGGCGCGATCGGCGTGCTCCTGCTGGATCACCACTACTGGGGCGGCCTCGTACGGTCCGCCCACATCGCCACCCTCTGCGGCACCTTCGGCCTGGACCTGTCGATGCACTCCAACTCCCATCTCGGCATCAGCCTGGCCGCGATGACCCACCTGGCCGCCGCCACCCCGAACCTCACCTTCGCCTGCGACACCCACACCCCCTGGCAGGACGGCCAGGACGTGGTGCTCCCCGGCAGCCTGCGCTTCGTCGACGGCGCCGTACCGGTGCCCACCGGGCCGGGCCTGGGCGTCGAACTGGACCGCGACGCGCTGGCGGTCATGCACGAGCAGTACGAGACCTGCGGCATCCGCGCCCGCGACGACACGACCTACATGCGCCGCATCGAACCCGCCTTCTCCGCGAAGATCCCCCGCTGGTGAACGTCGCCTACGTCTACCCCTGGGACGTCGTCGGCGACCCGACCGCCCCCACCCGCCTGGCCGAGCTGGGCGTGGACACGATCGCCCTGGCCGCCGGCTACCACTCCACCCGCGCCGCCACCCCGTACCACCCGGCGCACCGCGTCCTGGACGTTGCCCATCCCGCCTTCTACCTGCCGATCCGCCCCTACGCCTGGTCCCGCCTGGTCCCCGCCGCCCCCACCTGGACCCCGCCGGACGCCTACCTCCAAGCCCAGACGGCCCTACGGAAGGCCGGCCTCAAGGTCCACGCCTGGACCGTCCTCACGCACAACTCCTACCTGGGAACCCGGTTCCCGGACCTGACCGTGCGCAACGCCTTCGGCGACCCGTACCCGTACGCCCTCTGTCCCGCTCACGAGGATGTCCTGGCGTACTGCGAGACCCTCGTCACGGAGATCCTCACCCTCGCCGAACCGGACGGCCTGATCCTTGAGGCGTGCGGACCGATGGGGTTCGGGCACCAGGGCGTCCACGAGAAGACCTCCGGCGCCGACTGGACCCCCACCGACGCCGACCTCCTCTCCTTGTGCTTCTGCACCACCTGCGCCCCCCAGTACCCCCCAGAAACCGCCACAAGAGTCCGCACAATCATCGACACCGCCAACCTCTCCCCCACCCTCACCACCCTCCCAACCAACCCCCCACGCGCCTCCGCAACCCCAACCAGCGCCGCCCTTGCCTCCGCAACCCCAACCAGCGCCACCTTGGCTGCCGACACCTCAACGGCCCCCACCGCGGCCCCCCTGGCCACAACCGACACCACCGCGGCGTCGCGCACGAAAGGCGCGCCGCCCACAGCCCCAGACAGCGCCCAGGTCGTCCCCCCAGCCTCCCGCACCCCGAAATCCCCCACCGCACGCCCCGGCACCCCACTCTCGGGAACCCCGACTTCGCGGCCCTCAACCTCGGAGCCCCCAACGCCGGGCCCCCCAGCCTCAGAGACCCCGACTTCGGGCCCCTCAGCCTCAGAGACCTCAACTCCGGGCCCCTCAGCCTCAGAGACCTCAACTCCGGGCCCCTCAGCCTCAGAGACCTCAGCCTCGGAGACCTTGGCTTCGGATACCTCAGCTTCCGGTCAGCCAACCTCAGAGACACCGCCCGCAGGGACCTCGACCTCCGGTAGCCAAGTTTCAGAGACCCGAGCCCCTGGCACCCCGCCCTCAGAGACCCGAGCCTTACAGACCCGCAGTTCGGCGCCCCGAGCCAGGGGCTCAGCGTCAGGCACCCGGGGCGTAGACACCGAAAGCGCTGCTCGGCCTTTTCAGAGCACCACAGTCCGCACCCCCACGGCCTCGGACACCTCTGGCCATCCAACCCCCCGGCACCACATCGACACGATGGAACTCGCCCTCGGCCCCCTGGCCGACGAGATAAGGGCAACCCGGGTGCGACTGTCAGCCTCCCTCCGCCGCCGTCTCATCTCAGCCGCCCGGCGAACAGCGCCGACCATCCCCATCACGCTGCACGCCGACCCGAACCCCTGGGCCACCGGCGCCTTCGCCGCCCTGCCCTTGGGGGACCCAACCCTGGACGTCCTCGTGGGCAACTGCTGGGGCGACACCCGCACCGACGCCGCCCGCCTCACAACCCTCGCCAACCTGTGCACGCCTGGCCAACGAGTAGGCGCCTACGTCCTGGCCCTCCCACCGCGCCCCGCCGACGCAGCCGCCCTGGCCGAACAACTGAAGATCTACGCCAACGCCGGCGCCTCAGAATTTCACCTCTACCACGCAGGCCTGGCGTCCCCCCACCGCCTCTCGGCCATCGCAACCGCGCTCCGTCTCCTCCAATAACCCCGTTCCAATGGTCTGCACCGGTCCCCTCGAAGCCCGACCACGAACCACTGACGATCATCGTTCCGAACCAAGTCAACGGCGAGCCCTGAGCCCCCAAGAGGCCACCAACGGTGGAGCCCACAGCGAGTCCCATGCCCCATAACCAACAGGGCTGCCGCCTAGGTCACCGATACACGGAACTGCTAGAGAAGTAGCACCAAGCCATGGCCCGGCACCTCACCCCCCAGAAGGAGACACAACAACTCAGCGGCCCCCCACTCCTCACCAGCGATGCCCCCTGCCACGAAACGAGCCACCGTCGCAGAGGACAGCGATGCACCAGCCGCACGTCGATCTCCCAGCGCTCACGTCCACACAACGGAAAGCCCGCACGAGGTCGCTGAAAGCTCGCCCTGGGAACGAATGCCCCAAGCGATGATCAACCACCTAGCGTGATCGACCGCTCAGCGAAGGTCACAAACAGCCCTGCCACCATCACCGACCACCCGCCGCGACGCTTACCGCAGATGCAGGCGAACACTCACCTACCAGCAGCGCGAGCAAAGGAAGCCGCAACCAGCCGCCACCCAGCAGCAAGCCATGGCGGGCAACCCGCCACACCCCGACGGGCGCAAGGTTCACACCACAGACCAGGCACTCCCCAGGCCACCCGTCACCATCACAGTCCGGACTCCGGCCACTCGCCTGAGCAGTGCCAGCCGCCTCACGCGACCCCCAACACACCCCGCCATATCAGCCACCGAGGCAAGCCCGAGCCTGCCGCCCCGCTCAACCCACCATCCGAACAGACGACACTCATTCCATCATCGCAAGCCACTTCACGTGCGCTCCCCCGAACGGCCCTCTACGAGCCCCGACCGCATCCATCAGCCACCGCGCGCTCGCTTCCGCCCCAGCGATCAACTCCGGCGGATACCCCAGCACCATCTGATGCTCAGCGAACTCGTCCTCATCGTCGAGAATGAGCCGCCCATCCCGCTTCCTGATCACGTCGAGATCGAGATCCAACATGGTGACCTCGTCATCCCGCCACTCGGGAACCGTGGTGACATCCACATAGACCTCGGTGCGGTGCGGTGCCGCATTGAACGATGCCGCCCACCAGGCATCCCGCGGGAACAGCATGATCGCGTGGTTGTCCCAGGTGATGGCAGGCCCATCCCCCTTGCGCGCAACCGTCCCTCCTGGCACGGCCACCCAAACCCCATGTTGATCATCTCCGAGCACCGTGCCCGGATGGTTCCAGTGCAACGCCCCGCCGTACTTCCGAAACACCACCTGTACATCAGTCATAGAACAAATCTACTTTTCGTCCACCTCCACCACGAGAACCGAGAGGGCATCCCTCTCGTCCTCTTCAGCCCGCCCTCCCCCAGGCCCCTGAGACCGTGCCCTCGCCACAGCCTCAGCCCGAATCCTCACCTGCCTGCGACCGCACCATGCAGCAGCCATCAGGCACGCCGCACAGCACAGGCCTCAAGCCACTCAACGCTGCCTCCTGAGAGTCGACGAACCTTCCCCCAACCAACTCACGGAGACGCGCCAGCCATCAGCAGCCATTCCTGTAGCCACCACCGGAGACCGCCAAGGGACTTGAACTTGGATCAGAAACACAGCTCGAACACAACTACTTGTCCACACCGAGCGCACTCAGATTCTGAAGTGCAGACCACCACGGCGAGCGCCCTGCACTCCCAACCGGTCCAGCGCCAGCCCCCTCGCGCTACACCAAGGCCGGCACGCTTTCCCCAAGCCGGAAAGCCTCTCAATTTGAGCAGTCACGCCCTCATCAGAACAGATCCCATCACGCACCAGCAGAGGCGCGTCTCCCTCAACACGCACAGCCAGCGCACTCCACCTTTGCCCGTACGCACTCCAATTGAGCCACGGGGAATTCTTGCAGCCACACGCCATATACCACAAAGTCCCCGCAGACCCACAAACAATATCAGCCTTGATAATCGGCGACCTATCGACCAAATAGCCAGGCCTTTCACCGTTCCCGCCCCCATTCACACACTTCCAGTCGAAGAACGCCCCCAAGGAGTCACTTACCACTCCGCTCGAATCCCGCTCAAATACTGAGCCGTGGCAACACATAGCGACTTGACCGATAGAGCACGAGACCGGATCGCCCCCGACTTCTGTCTACCGCAGGCCCCGGCCGCCCCTGGCGTGGGCATCGGCAAGTAGTGAACGGAATTCTGTGGCGCTTCGAGCCGGATCGACCTGGCGAGAAATCCCAGAATGCTACGGCACACGGCAAACCTGCTACGAACGGTACAAGCGCTGGACCGAGGACGGAAGGTGGCCACGAGCCCTGACGGAAGCGCAAGCCTCAGAGGACCCCACCCCTCCCCAGGACACCCTCCTCCCTCCAGCCCACGCAACCCATAGCCCTCAAAGGCCGCAAACCCCATCAGATAATCCCCTCAAGCCTGCAGCAATTCCCCATAAGACGCAAAGTAGGCACTTAATCCGCTCCCCCCGAACCGCCCACCTTCGCCATTCCGTCAGCATCAAGATAAGAATTCACTCCCACAACTAGGCCACCGGCTAGTAATCTTCACCCTGAGCAAGCCAAAACACTGAACAGTTTCCACACCAACCTGTTCAAAGTAGGACAGATCGATCCGATATCGGATCCCATAGACACCCGCGCGGGCACTTAGAATCCCCCTCCATTTTGCCCGCGCGGGCACCTACCGGCTCCTCCACTCCGGCCCGCGCGGGCACCAACCCCTACACCTGTGCCCGCGCGGGCCGCCCCTTCAGGTCGGACACTTCCATACGAACGCGCCAGCGATGTCCGCACCGAAGATCCATGAGCTGGGCAAGTGCTGCTGCCAGCAGGCGGGAACACGGCGCGCGGGCACCAAGTCCCCTCCTCCCCAAAGGGGCAACCGCCTTCATCATGGTCAAACTAAGCGTGTAACGCGCCTCAGCATGTCCCCCTCAGTACGCACCCATGCTGCTTGCGCCCCCTGGCTCACCGAGGGCGGCCGGCGCCGACTGCGTGTCCGCGCTGCCGCTGCTCGCCGCCGCCTGGCGTCCTGCCCCCTCAAGCCAACGGCCAACGACTCCAGCCGCGTCTCGCCCGGAGCGGGCATACCTGGGACATCCCAGGACCGAGATCACCCGGCTCCAGCAGAACCCCTCCGAATGACACCGGCTCGCCCACGGCGGAACACGTTTCCCCTGCCGTTGGTCGATGCCGGCTTGATCGATGATTACACCTCCTGGCCCAATCCGCCGTCCCAGGCGCGGATGACGCGAATCGCCCCGGCACCGCCAACCCTGAACCAAAAGCGAGAGCGCCTTCAGCGGCGAGCCGTCGCCCAGGTCTTCGCGGCGCAGCCCTGATCGAGCGTGCTCGGTAACTCCGGTCCACCCTTCGCCTCGGTCGGCCGGGAGCCCGATAAGGCCCCAACCAGCCGAGAATCCATCAAGGTCGATGGCCACGCATCCGATAGATGATGGCTCCCGTAACAGCCTGAACCCGCCGCCGTAACTCCGCCCGCCCCTCCAACAGACCCAGATTACGAAGTGCGACTGGAGTACTCACTTCCTCCAGACGACCGGCGGCAAGCGACCGTCCGATACGCACAAATCGGCTTCCCGCAGTCCCGTCCTCCGGCCCTACAAAGTCCGCATCCTGCGAAGATCCCCGACGACCAGAGAGCACCGAGCACGGGGCAATTCAGGCCCTCTTGCGTCACCGTCTCGCGGAAACCAGCCCACTTTCATAGGCCGCGATAACCAACTGCGCTCTGTCACGAGCTTCCAACTTCGTGCGCAAGCGGCCGATATGCGTCTTGATGGTGGCCAAGCTCAACCGCAAATGGTCAGCGATCTCCTCGTTGGACAGCCCACGAGCGATCAACAGCAGCACTTCCCTCTCTCGTTCCGTCACCCTGTCCAGCCCCTGTGGCCGCTGCGCCACTGGGGTCTTCGTGAACTCCTCGATCAAGCGTCGCGTCACCGTTGGCGCCAGCAAAGCCTCACCGCTCGCAACCACACGAACGGCAGCGAGCAGGTCCGCCGGCGGCGTGTCCTTAAGTAGAAATCCACTCGCACCGGCCCGAAGAGCGTCGTAGACGTACGCATCCAGATCGAACATCGTCACCACGAGAACCCGCGACACATCGCCAATACGCCGAGTCGCCTCGATGCCATCCATGTCCGGCATACGAACATCCATCAGCACCACATCGGGCCGATGCTCCAAGACGACTGCCACTGCTTCAGCACCGGTTGATGCCTCGCCCACCACTGTCATGTCCGGCTCGGAGTCGACCAACATCGTGAAGCTCCCCCTGAGCAGAGCTTGATCGTCAGCAATGACCACCTTGATCATGAGACCTCCTGATACGGCAGACGTGCGAAGACACGAAACCCTCGTCGAGGCAGGCTTCCCGCTTCAAAGACTCCGCCGTACATCATGACCCGCTCCCGCATTCCAATCAGTCCGTGGCCGGAGCCGCCCCCGGGCGACACACGCCTTCCTGGGCCCTCGTCCACCACCTCGATCCGCACCTCGCCCCCATCCGTTACGACAGAGACCTGACAGCGAGTCGGTGAGGCATGCTTGACCACGTTCGTGAGCGCCTCCTGCACGATGCGATAGACGGACAACTCCACCCCATCGGGCAACCGTCTTCCCGCCGCCGCCCCACCTTCTCGTCGTTCCTCCACTCCATGCGCGGCGACGACTCCCCCGAACAGGCCCTCATCCGGCGCACGGTCATCGTCCGAACGCGTGGCCTGTTCCCCGCCAAGAGGCCCGCCTACTTCGCGAGGCCCCGTCTTTGGACGCCCTAGTGGCGCGTTTTCAGCCTTACCCCGCAGACCTGTCCTTTCCTGGCCGGCCTCATCTCCACCGATCCGGAGGTCCAGCGCGACCTCGACCCCAGCTTGCCTAGCTTGCTCCACCAAGCCCTCCAGGCCCGCGATACCCGGAACGGGAACAAGATCTGCCAGCTGGCTCGAACGCAGCATGCCGAGAAGATGGCGCATCTCCACCAGAGCACTCCGGCTGGCGGTCTCGATCACACGCAAGGCGTCGTGTGCTTCTTCCGGCCTGGTCGCCAGCACGTGATTGGCCACACCCGCCTTGACCGCGATCAATCCCACACTGTGAGTCACGACATCGTGCAGTTCCCGCGCGATGCGTAACCGTTCCTGCGTCACTGCATGCTCGGCCATTCGCCCGGCCTCACGAGCGGCGTACAACCTGCGTTCCCGGACGGCCCTCCCTATGGTCCAGGCTCCGCCGAGCGCCGCGATGCCGACCAGCGGTCGATCGATGTGCACGAGCCAAGCGGGCGTGCCCCCGCCCGGCGCGCCACCTGCGACCACCAGTCCGAACACACTGGTCATGCTGACCACACCGATGGCCGAGGACGGCAGCACGGCCCCGAATCTGTCGGACGTCGCCACGATGTAGATCGCATAAGCGGGTGCGATGCAGGCGTATCCCACCACGTCAACTGCAACTGCGAAGATGGCGAGCGTCAGCGTGAAACAGAAGACAGGCAGAGGCCACAGCCTTCGCACCGCCAAAGGCAGGCCCAGCCCGCACGGGAGGGCGATCTTCAACCACGGTGGCACCCCGGGCGCGGCTACCGCCGCTGTGACGAACACGAACGCGAACCCCAGCCCCGCCATCAGATCGAGCACGATCAGCTGACCGCGGCTCCAGCGCCTGGCGAAGAAGGGATGGTTCTCGTTCACGCGTTGAACGGTAGCCTCTCGCCGAGCTGAGCACGTCAGCCCTGGGTCTGACCCTGAAGTTCGAACCGTGGTCTGATGCGCCGCCGGCCCGGCATGCCGCATCTTCTTCAGCGTGATCGAACTTCAGCACCTCACCAAGCGGTACGACGACACGCTCGCCGTGGACGATCTGTCTTTCAAGGTCGAGCCGGGCCATGTGACGGGTTTCCTCGGCCCCAACGGCGCCGGCAAATCCACCACACTGCGCCTGATCCTCGGCCTGGACGCGCCGACCTCCGGCCAGGCGCTGGTCGACGGCCGACGCTATGCCTCCTTTCGCAAGCCCATGTTCAAGGTGGGGGCGCTGCTCGACGCGAGTGCGGTCCATGGCGGGCGCAGCGCCTACAACCATCTGCTCTGCCTGGCCGCCACCAACGGCATCGGTGCCACACGCGTGGCCGAGGTGCTTGAGCAGGTCGGGTTGGCGAGTGTGGCACGAAAACGCGTGGCCGGCTTCTCCCTCGGCATGAAGCAGCGACTCGGCATCGCCGCAGCGTTGCTCGGCGATCCTGGTGTGCTGCTGTTCGACGAGCCCGTCAACGGCCTCGATCCCGACGGGGTGCGCTGGATCCGCGACCTGATGCGGTCACTGGCCGCCGAGGGCAGGACCGTCCTGCTCTCCAGTCACCTGATGAGCGAGATGGCGTTGACCGCTGAACGCATCGTGATCCTCGGCCGTGGGCGGCTGGTGGCGCACTCCACGGTCAACGAGCTGACGGCGCGCTATCCCTCGCTGGAAGACGCCTATATGGCTCTGACGGCGAACAGCGTCCAGTTCGGGGCGGCGAGATGAGGGCGGCTCTGCTGGCCGAATGGCTGAAGCTCCGGTCCGTGACTTCCACCTGGCATGCCATGGGTGCAGCGGCTCTCATGGCGGTGCTCGGCGTGTTCTGGACGCTCTATGTCAGCGACCTCGCCGAAGATCGAGGGACGCTGCAGGCAGCCGCGCCGGAACAAGGACTCCTGCCGCTCCTTCAGATGAGCCTCACCGTGCTCGGCGTACTGGCGGTCACGTCCGAATACGCGACAGGCATGATTCGCGCCAGTCTTACCGTCGTTCCCCGGCGCAGCACCTTACTTCTGGCCAAGGCCGTCGTCGTCGGCCTGGCCACGTTCACAGCGGCTCACGTCATCCTTCTGGTCACCTATTCGGCGAGCCGTCTGATCGCCCACGACCATCGGCTGGGCTTCAACGAGACTCCGCTGGCCGACGACGTGCCGATGCTGTTAGCCGCGGGGATCTCGGTGACAGCGCTGGCTCTGGTGGGGCTCGGCCTGGGCATAGCCACGCGGTCGACGGCTGGCGCGCTCATATCGGTCGTGGTTCTGCTGTTCGTCCTGCCCGGTGTTGCCGCATACCTACCTGCGCCGTGGAACACGCGTGCCGCATCGCTGCTGCTGCCGAACCTGGTTCCCCAACTGGTCGGCGATCGCCTCTCGTCCCGGCTTGGAGACGGCCTTCTTCCACCTTGGGCCGCGCTCCTGGGCCTCCTGGCCTACCCGGTGATCGCGCTCGTCGCCGGTTTCATCTTGCTCAAGCGGAGGGACGTATGAGTGTTCTCACCTCAGAGTGGCTGAAGGTCCGTTCGGTCCGCTCTTCCTATCTCATCGTCAGCATCAGTCTCGGCACGATCCTTCTGAGCCTCGCCTTGGCCTCCATGGCGGCCGGCATGTACGACAACGCTCCTGCTGAGCAGCGTCCGACTGCCCGGATAGCGGATCTGGAGGAGGTACTGGTGATCGTGCCGCAGCTTTGCATGGGCGTTCTGGGCACATTGGCCGTCACATCTGAATACACCACCGGCTTGATCAGGACGAGTCTGACGGCCGTCCCCCGTAGATGGCCGCTTCTCGCTGCGAAGGCCGCCGTGGTCGGCGTATTGAGCTTGGTCATTGGCCCGGTGGCGGTGTTCGGGACGTACTTCGTCTCGCGTTGGGTGCTTGGCGACCGATTCTCCGGCGCATACCTGACCTCGTTCGCGGACAGGCTTCCGTTCCTGCTCGTTACCAGTGCCACGGTTGTGGTCTTCGCGCTGCTTGGCTTGGGATTGGGCGCGCTTCTGCGATCCGCCCCTGGTGCGATCGCCTTGTTGGTGGGTCTGATCTATGTGATCCCGATGATCGTGGGCAACATCCCGGAGCCCTGGAGTGAACGGCTGGGCTCGATCATGATCGGTGCGCTTCCCCGCGAGATCACCGGCGACATCATCACCACATCGGTGTACGGGTCACTTCTGTCTCCGCCTGCGGCCGCCACCGTGCTGGTGTTGTACGCGGTTCTTCCCCTGCTGACCGCCATCTGGCTCATACGCAGGAGGGACGCTTGAGATGCCCCCTCCATGGACCTTGTTGTTGAGAGGCATCCTCTGCCGTCTCGTTTCCCAACTGCGGGTACGGCAGGCTCAGGTGCCTGCCGTACCGCTCAGTGGCTCAGACTTCGACCACGACGGGAATGATCATGGGTCGGCGGCGGTAAGTGTCGCTGACCCAACGGCCGACCGTGCGGCGCACGACCCGGCGGATCTCCTGCATGTCGACCACGCCATCCGCGGCCTTGTCCTGAAGAGCTCTTTCGATCTGCGGAATGAACTCCTCGAACTGCGCCGGATCGATGCCGGATCCTCGTGCGTGGATCTCGGGGCCGGCGGTGAGCTTGCCGGTGGCGGAGTCGACCACGACGACCACCGAGATGAACCCTTCGTCGCCGAGAATCCTGCGGTCCTTCAGCGAGGTGTCGGTAATCTCGCCCACCGAGGTGCCGTCGACATAGACGTACCCGGCGTGAACCGCTCCCACGATCCTCGCTCTGCCGTCGACCAGGTCCACCACGACGCCGTCCTCGGCGATCACGATGTGGTCGTCGGGAACACCGGTCAGCGCGGCGAGCTTGGCGTGCGCCCGCAGGTGCCGCCATTCGCCGTGAACCGGCATGAAGTTCGACGGGCGAGTCAGGTTGAGGACGTAAAGGAGCTCGCCCGCGGCCGCGTGGCCGGAGACGTGCACCTTGGCGTTGCCCTTGTGCACGACACGAGCGCCCCACCTGGTGAGTCCGTTGATCACCTTGTTGACCGCGGTCTCGTTCCCCGGCACCAGCGACGACGCCAGCAACACGGTGTCACCCTCGGCGATGCGGATCGGATGATCGCGGTTGGCCATCCGCGACAGCGCCGCCATGGGCTCGCCCTGGGAACCGGTGCAGACCAGCACCACGTCTTCCGGCGGCCACTGCTCGATGTCGCGCGAGTCGACGATCAACTCCGGCGGCACCTTGAGGTAGCCCAGATCACGAGCCACGCCCATGTTCCGGACCATCGATCGGCCCACCAGGGCAACCTTGCGGCCGTGCCTGGCCGCGGCATCCATCACTTGCTGGATGCGGTGCACGTGCGAGGCGAAGCTCGCCACGATCACGCGCTGCTCGGACGTGCGGATCACCTCGTCGATGACCGGCCCGATCTCCCGCTCACTGGTGACGAACCCCGGCACCTCGGCGTTGGTGGAGTCCGACATCAGCAGGTCGACGCCCTCGGTGCCGAGCCTGGCGAAGCCGCCGAGGTCGGTGAGCCGGCCGTCGCTCGGCAACTGGTCCATACGGAAGTCGCCGGTGTGCAGGACGATGCCGGCGGGCGTCCTGATCGCCACAGCCAGCGCGTCGGGGATCGAGTGGTTCACCGCGAGGAACTCGCAGTCGAAGGGCCCGAAGATGTGCCGTTCGCCCTCGACGACCTCGACCTTGGTCGGCTGGATCCGGTGCTCCGTCAGCTTGGCCTCGATCAGGGCCAAGGTGAGCTTGGATCCGATGAGCGGAATGTTGCGCCGCTCTCGCAGAAGGTAAGGTACCGCCCCGATGTGGTCCTCGTGGGCGTGGGTCAGCACGACGGCTTCGATGTCGTCGAGCCTGTCCCTGATGTATTCGAAGTCGGGCAGGATCAGGTCGACGCCCGGCTGATCGGGCTCGGGGAACAACACCCCGCAGTCGACGATCAGCAGTCGGCCGTCGTATTCGAAGACGGCCATGTTCCTGCCGATCTCCCCCAACCCGCCGAGCGCGACGATGCGCAGGCCGCCGTAAGGCAGCTCCGGCGGGGGGCCAAGCTCAGGATGCGGATGGCTCATGCCCGGCCCCCATGGTCAAATCGTGTTCTCAAAACTCCCGGTTCCTCCCCGTTCCTATGCGTCTGTCAACTTCACCCCGCCGGCTACCAGGCAAGCACGCAGCTCGGCGATTTGCTTCTCTGTCGCGGCCACGAGCGGCAGACGTACCGGTCCCGCCGGCACACCCACCAAGCTCAGCGCCGCCTTTGCCATGATCGCGCCACCGGCCTTCAGCATGATCCCGTCCACTACAGGGGCCACCTGACCGTGTACTTCCAGCGCTTGCTTCACGTCACCGCTCTTGTGCAACTCGATCATGCGAGCCAGTTCGGAGCCCACGACATGTCCGACGACGCTGACGAACCCTGCGGCGCCAAGGGACAGCCAGGCGAGGTTGAGCAGGTCGTCGCCGGAGTAGAAGACGAGATCGGTCGCCGTCATGACCTGGCTGGCGGCGAACAGGTCGCCCTTTGCGTCCTTCACGGCCACGATGCGGTCGTGCTGCGCCAGACGGATCAACGTCTCGGTCTTGATCGGCACGCCGCTGCGCCCAGGGATGTCGTAGAGCATCACCGGGAGCTCGGTGGCGTCGGCCACGCGGGTGAAGTGCTGGTAGAGCCCCTCTTGAGGGGGCTTGTTGTAGTAGGGAGTCACCACCAGCAGCGCGTGGGCCCCCACCTCCGCCGCCTGCTTCGCGAGCTTGACGGTGTGGCGTGTGTCATTCGTCCCGACTCCCGCCACCACGGTGGCGCGGTCGCCAACGGCCTCCAGGACGGCGCTGACGATCCGTCGCTTCTCATCGTCCGAGGTGGTGGGCGACTCGCCTGTCGTCCCATTGACGATCAGGCCATCGTTGCGCTGCTCGTCCACCAGGTAGGTGGCCAGGCGTCGTACGCCTTCGTAGTCGACGTCGCCGTCAGAGGTGAACGGCGTGACCATCGCGGTCAGCATGCGACCGAAGGGCGCTTCGGCGGTTCCAGTTGGCGATGCCATAGTGCGAACGCTACCTGGATTCGGAAAAACGTTGGACGTCGCCACCCCGCTTTGCCTGCCCGACGGAGCCATTTGCCCTCATTCGCAGGCGTTCTGAGGAGCAAGGTGACAAGGATGACCGCGTGGGGTAACCCGATCTACTTCGCTCGCGATCATCCCGCGGGCAGCCGAGTCCCCATCATCTCCGTCCACACCCACCTTTCCTTGGACGGGGCCGAAGAGGGAAGATCAGCCACCACCCGGCGCCCCCTACCGGGACAGTTCGATCTGGTACCTGATGAAGCCCCTGTTCTCGGCCACCTTGTCATAGAGACGGCGCGCGGTGCTGTTCGATTCGTGGGTGTTCCAGTAGACACGGGAGCAGCCGCCATCCCGAGCCCAGTCCGCGACAGCCTCGATCAGTTTGCGTCCCACTCCCCTGCCCCGGACATCTGGGTCCGTGAACAGATCCTGGAGATAGCAGACGTCGGCGTCAGGGGCCGAGGTGCTGGCATGGACCAGGAAGTGGGTGATGCCGACGAGCCGCCCGTCCAACCTCGCGCCGAAGGCGTGCATCCGAGTGTCTGCCTGGAACTCCTGCCAGGCCCGGCCGTACATCTCGTCCGGTTCGACTCGCTGATAGAAGTCGATGTACGCCCGGAACAAGCTCTCCCACGCATCCCGGTCGGACGGCATGAGCTTGCCAATGCTGATCACATGGTCTCCTTACGGGCACGGCCTCAGACAGCCGAGCCCACAGGACGGACCAGGCCGGCGACTAAGCCGAAGGCGGAAGCACACAACCTAGGGAGAAGGTGGTCCTCTACAACACAGCCACTTCTTTGGGATATCAGAAGACCACTCCGTCTGATGCTTACCGCCTCCCAAGGGGGATGCGCCACGAAAGTGCACCCGCTGTCACCAGCCACCAATCAGAGGGGGCACTCCAGCGCTGCACCGCTCCGCACCCCCTCGGCGAGAGCAACTGAGCCGCGGGCAATCTCGCCGACTGACAACTCCCGTCAGCGCTGACCGGTCTCCAGGAACTGACGGCACTCCAGGCGCCGATTGCTCTCCAGGAACTGACGGCACTCCAGGTGCCGATGGTTTCCAGGCGCTGATCGTCCTGCGTGTGCTGATGGCCCTGCGGGTGCCGACGACCTTGCGGGTGCTGATGGCCGGTGATGACGGCCCTGCGGGTACGGGGGCCTCCTCGGCTGCCCTCTCGTCCGCTGAGCACCCACAGCTGGGACCGCTGCAGTGGCTGATCACGTGCGCCCCGCTCCGCCCGTCACTCTCCGCGTCAGCGAGCACGCGTGGTTGTTGCCGTCACGGCAGTCGCGCGCATGAACGGGGAAGCTTGGCGCTGTCCTCGTTCCCATCCGACAGGTTCTTCTCTCAGTGCTCCACTGTCGGCGCGTCCCCAACCGTGGATCCGGCAGGCTGGTTGCGACATGCCACGAAAAGACAGGAACCAGAGCTCAACGTACCGAATGAGCTGCGCGAGCATGCCTCGACGGCCGCACTCGAGGGTGCGCATTGGAAGAGGCCGCCGATATGTGCTCGGGGGTACACACATCGACGACCTCTACCGGAGAATCGGTGTCCCTTACATCAGCGTTACAGGGTTTCTCCCATAATCTTCCACCATCGCAAAGTTGGGGCTCCAGCAGTCATCGATGACGGTCGGTTACCTGTCGAATACGGCAACATGGGGCAACGCCTCACACGAACCCCCAGGGATGGACTAGTGGCCACCTCAGATCCGGTCTACCTGCGTGTCGTCGAAGACATCCGGCGGCAGATCCTCGACGGCACCCTCCCCCCAGGCGCGCCCATTCCCTCACGGGCGCAACTGACCCGTAAGTATCAGGTCGGTGAGACCGCTGCCCGTCACGCTCTACGTGTTCTCGCGGGTGAGGGTCTCATTATCGGCCGTGTCGGTTCAGGCCATTACGTCAGGGACCGTCCAAATTTGACCCCCTTGCATCGATGGCGCTTCCTTGACCACCCCGCGCCGTTCGCGTCCGACCTGCAGTCCCAAGGCAGGCGCGTGACGTGGGATTGGCACAGCGAACCGGCCGACGCCAGCCCCGACATCGCCAGACGTCTACGCATCGACGAACATTCCACGCTGACCAGAACGCACTACGTCTTTCGAGGCGACGGCAAGCCGATCCAACTTGTCACCGCCTACGAGCCGATGGCGTTCGTCGCCCACACCGAGGAGGAACGCCGCAGCTTGGTCGCGAGGATGTACGCGCACGGCATAAAGATCACTGAGGTCGTCGAGAGCATCCACACCCGGGTGCCTCAGCCGGCCGAGAGCGATGCGCTCGATCTGGCGGCAGGGGTTCACGTTCTGCATGTCGAACGTACGCACTGGGCCGGCGAACGTCCTGTCGAAACCAGCGACATCGTCATTCCGGGTGATCGCTTCAGAGTGATGTACAGCATGCCCGTCTGACCGGTTTGGGCTCCGGGTGGCGCCGCGCCTCGCCGCCTGGAGCCTCGCGTACCCACGCAAAGGTCCCCCTGGGAAGCGATACCTCGAGGAACCGAAGGGCCACAAGCCGGATCGCCATCCGCCTACTGATCTGGCCGGTGAGCGCGGTAGGACGCGCCACCCTCATGGAGCCCACATGGGGGAACTACGCGCCATGAGGCTCCGAAGGCGATCTCCCGGCACTCGGAACATGACAACTTCTCTTCCGGCAGCAGATCACCCACGCCCTCGGCATAGAGTTCGCATCAGACCAGGTCAAGAGCCCGTTTGAACCGCTCCGACTTTCTTGGAGACCCTGAAGCCAGCATGATCGTGCTGGCGGAAGGGAGAATCACACGCGATGCCAGCCCCCAGGAAGTACCC
>NZ_JBEXYU010000042.1:0-77665 GCF_040631115.1 Nonomuraea sp. NPDC005692
CACCAGGCTCCAGCATGACATCGGCCAGCGCGTCGTACGGCACGAACCGCTCTCCGAGCTCCATGCTCAGTTTCGACGCCTTACCCGGCTCAGGCCTGATGCGCAGCCCACCGTCCTCGAACTCCCACGCGCAACCTCGCCCCTTCAGTACGTCACCCATGCAAGCAAGGATAGGTGCCCGAACACTGGCGGCTACGCAGACGGGCGACCACCGCGACGAGCCGGCTAGGCCTGCGCACGTCGCCGGCCGCCGCGTTCTGCGACGACGACTACGGCGACTTCTGCTGGCGCGCTCCGTGGGAGCAGGAATCGGACGACCTGTCCAGGTCGCGGCGCTTCGAGCAATGGCGTTCGCCGGTGACGGTCTCTCAGTAGTACTGGCATGCTCCGGGGCATGGGACTCACCGGCTGGCGCCACCTGCAATGATCGATCAGGGCGCCCGCCGTGCTCGGCGGGCGCTCGTACGCCCCGTCACAGGCTGTCGGAACCCAGCGCTGCCGGTGTCATCCACCTTCACCCGCGACACCTACACCAGCGTCTACCCCGAGGTGGCCCGAGCCGCCGCGGAATCCGCCCCCGCCCTCATCAACACTTCAGCCGCAGGTGCCCGGAGGGCCCGGCTGATCACACTGCCGGACCACATCGGCGACGCCACTTCCTGATCCACCGAACCCGGCAGGCCCGCCGATTCGTCAGCGGGCCTGCTGGTTTGCCCTCCATGACTGAATCTTTCCAACCTCGCGGGCCCGGCCCTTGGTTTCAGCGTGATCCCGAAGCCGCTGTTCGGCCGGTGACGTGAGAAAGCTCCTGGTAGACGGGTTGATCACCACAACCCACACCGTCGCAGCCAGGAGCTTCCGGTGCTGTTCTACCGTGCTGCCATCGATGTGTCGCATCAGACCCTGAACTACGTCGCCGGGATGATCCGGCGTCACCGGAAGCGGATCGGCTCGCTCCGGCGGAGGCTGAACCCCGGGAAGCAGGCCCTGCTGGTCCTTGTCTACCTGCGTAAAGGTGAGACCTTCGCCGAACTCGGGGCCGGCTTCGGCATCTCCACGGCAACCGCGTGGCGGTATGTGGAGGAGACCGTGGCACTGTTGTCGGCACGTTCGCCCAAGCTCGGCCAGGCGCTGCGGAAAGCCAGGCGGGACGGACTGCACCATCTGGTGCTGGACGGCACCCTGGCCCGGTCGCTGCTCGTCCGCGGGGAGCCGGTCACCGCCGAACCCGTACGCGGGTCAGGCTTCCGACGGCACGATCCTGTTGACATGGAAAGGCATTCCGCGTTCGATCTCCTCCATCAGGAGGTGGACATGCGGAGAACTTCGCGATGGTTGGCCTCGGCGGCCCTGGGCATGGCCGTCGTGTTAGGAAGCGCGGGACAGGCGAACGCCGACGGTCCCGCGATCAGTGACCCGGGCGTTCCCGACGTACGGATCGAGGCGCCCGAACCCGGCGGGTGCAAGGCGTGGGACCCGACACTCGGCGGCGACGCCGCGACGAACCGGCAGCTCAACGAGAACGTGCCCTGCGGCTGGTTCCCGTCGATCGCCAAACTGGCCAACGGCGACCTCTACGTCGCCTACTCCTACGGCCCCAGCCACTCCAACTACAGCAAGATCGCCGCACGCCGGAGCAGCGACGGCGGCCACACCTGGTCGGCCCGCCAGATCATCGTGGACGACCCCGCCATCCCCGACGAGAAGGAGCCGAGCCTCACCGCCCTGCGCGACGGCCGGCTGCTGATGACCTACTACGACTACTCGCCCGGCCGGCCCAACAAGCACCGGCGGCAGGTCTACCTGCGCAGCTCGTCCGACAACGGTGTCACCTGGTCGGCGGCGACCACGCTCGACTCGCTCGTCTGGGACTTCCCCACCAGCCAGACGGCCTCCGACGGGGAGCTCGTCGAGCTCGACGACGGCACGCTGCTGCTGCCCGTCTACACGATGCGCGCCCTGGACGGCTCGATCGGCAAGTGGGGCGTCCACGTGCTGCGCAGCAACGACGGCGGCCTCACCTGGAACCGCTCGGACGAGCGCGTCGTGATGTGGGACGGGCCCACCGGCACGATCGACTACAGCGAGCCGGCGCTGGCCGACCTGGGCGGCGGGCACGTCCTGCTGCTGGCCAGGACGGCCGGCAACCCGGCCGGGACCATGCGGCAGAGCGAGTCCTTCGACCACGGCGCGACCTGGAGCGCGCCGGTCGACGTCCCCGGGCTGTACGGGCACGCGCCGCACTTCCTCAAGCTGCGCGACGGCTCGTTCTTCCTCACCTACGGCGACGTGTCCGGCGCCTTCGCCTCCTCGCGGCCGGTGGTCGGCAGGTTCTTCGACCCGCGCCGGGGGTGGGCCGCGACGCAGGGCAAGATGATCTACAAGACGCCGCGGACGAGCCGGTCGGACTGGGTCTACTTCCCCTCGTCGGACATGTCGTACCCGGGCAGCGTCGAGCTCGACGACGGCACGGTCTTCACGGTCTACTACGACCGGCTCGAAGGCATCATCGGCGGCACCTACACCCGTCCCGCCGAGAACCGGCTCGACCTGTGGGGGATGTACCAGGCCGGGCGGGCGACCGTGCAGACCGACATGACGGTCACCTCGCCGAGCAGGCCGTCGCTGCAGCCGTACGGACCGATCGACGGCAGCATCGACTACTGGCACTCGGCCGCGGCCGACGGGCCCGCGCCGCCCGTGCGGCAGTGGACGCTCACCCTGGCCGACCCCGTCCCGATCGGCCAGGTCGGGGTGGTGCTCAAGCCCGGGTACGCCGAGTCGGCGACGGTCGAGGCCGGCGGGCGGACGGTCGCGACGTACACGATGCGCCGCACCGACGCCCTCGACTGGACCCCGGCCGGAGGCGCGCTCGCCGGCCAGGTGCGCGTCTCGATCACCGACTCCAGCCGCAACGGCGACGCGCTGCTCACGGAGGTGGCGTTGCGCACCTGGCCGACGACGTTCGCCAGGGCGTCCTAGTCAGTGCCTGCCGGTGATCGGCCAGCGCGCCACGGCGGTGTCGCCCACCACGACGTGGGCACGGCTCCACATGTTGACGACGCCGCAGCCGTGGTTGGGCAGGATCCGCAGCAGGTCGCCGACCCGCAGCGCGGCCACGCCCTCACCGGTCAGGTAGCCGTGCTCCTCGTTGGCCTTGGCGAAGGTCAGCGAGGGCCGGTCGATCACCAGCCCGAAGCCGGAGCCGGTCACCGAGGCGTCGGAGCTCATGGCCTTCAGCCCGGCGTCGACGATCGCGACGCCCTCGCGCGGCGTGCTCACCACCCGGGTGAGCACGGTCAGCGCCGTGCGGGACAGGCCGGCGGTGCCGAGCGCGACCTGGTTGCCGTCGTAGAAGACGTACGTGCCCGCCCGCGCCTCGGTGACGCCGGGGACGAAGGGGGCGGTGGTCGCGCCCGGCGTCGATCCGACGGAGACGATCTCACAAGGATGGCCCGCGGCGCGCAGCTCCGCCGCCACGCCCGCCAGCACGTCGCCGACGAGCGTGCCCGCCTTGTCCATGCCCGGCCGGTCGCCCAGGTACGTCATCAGATGCCCCTCGTGGGTGAGCACCCCGCGCAGTTCGAGCGACGGCAGGGCGGCCAGCTCGGCGGCGAGCGCGAGCGCGTCCTCGGGCGCCACGCCGGCCCGGCCGAGCCCGGTGTCGACCTCGATCAGGTACGGCTGCCGCCGTCCCGCCGCCCGCGCGGCCGCGGCGAGCGGCCGGGCCACCTCGACCGAGTCGAGCGCCACGGGCACGCCCGCCCGTACGGCGAAGTCCACCTTGGCCGGGCCCACCGGCTGATGGGCCCAGACCAGATCGCGGATGCCCGCCTCCAGCAGCGCCGTGACCTCGGCCGCGGTCGCGCAGGTGAACCCGATCGCGCCGTGGTCGAGCTGGAGCCTGGCCACGTCGAGGCACTTGGAGGCCTTGAAGTGCGGCCTCAGCCGCACGCCGGCCGAGGCGGCGAGCGCCGACATCTCCTCGATGTTGCGGACCAGCCGGTCACGGTCGATCAGCAGGGCGGGGGTCGGCAGCCCGGCGAGCGGCACCGTGGTGAAGGCGTTCGGCGCCGGGGTGACGGCGTTCACCGCACCGCCAGCAGCTCGCGCGGGTCCTCGTCCAGCAGGCGCTCGATCGTCTCCGGCCGGACGCCTTCGAGTCCGGGGATGCGGATCGCGGTCAGCGACCGCAGGCCGGCGACCGCCTCGTCCGGCGTCCAGAGCGGGTAGTCGGAGCCGAAGAGCAGTTTGCCCGTCACGCCCCACTCCTGCGCGCGGACCAGGGCGAGGAATCCGTCGAGCGGCCTGGCCCAGTTCGCGGAGACGTCGGCGAAGACCCGCGGGTTCTTCCTGAGCACGATCATCGTCTCGCGCTGCCACGGGTGCCCGAGGTGGGCGACGATCTGGGTCAGGCCCGGGTGCCGCCTGGCCACCGCGTCCACGGCCAGCGGGTTGGTCACGCCGAGGTCGCCGTGGGGGCTCGGCGTCGCGCCCATGTGCCACAGCAGCACCAGCCCCGCCTCGGCCGCCGCGGCGTAGAAGGGGTCGTGGGCGGTCCCGGCCGGGTCGAAGTGGGCCAGCACCGGGTAGAGCTTGATGCCGCGCAGGCCCTTGGCCACCCCGTCGGCCAGCTGTTCCAGGACGTCGGGATCGGTCGGGTCGAGCGCCATGAAGCCGACGGTCTCGGTACGGGTGTCGGCGCAGAACCGGGCGACGAACTCGTTCGATGTGGCCACGCCGGCCGAGGTGGCCCGCAGTCCGAAGACGAACGCCGCGGTGACCCCCTTCATGGCCGCGTCGTAGTCGGCGGGCGTCACGTCGGTCCACGGCCTGCCGTACACCGGGCGCCAGTTCGCCTCCCACTCGCAGCCCCAGTGCTCGGACAGCAGGCAGTGGGTGTGCACGTCGATCATCAGGTGTGGCTTCCTTCCGTGGACGACAGCGAACGGTGGATCACGCGCAGCGCGGCGGCCAGGTCCGGGTCCGCGGCCATCTCGGCCGCGGTGGCGTGCAGCTCGGCCACGTAGCCGCCGTGCCGGTCGGGGTCCAGCTCGCCGGCCGGGCCCGAGACGCTGACCGAGGCGACCCACCGGCCGTCGATCTTCAGGGGGACGGCCAGGCAGCGCAGCCCGATGTTGGACTCGTTGTCGTCGTAGGCGTAGCCGCGCTCCCTGGTCAGTTCGAGGTCGGCGCGCAGCTCGGCGAACGTGGTCAGCGTGCTGCCGGTCATCGCCTCGTACGGCTCCTCGGGCAGGTGCCGGGCCAGCGCGTCAGGCGCGAGCCCGGCCAGGAGCAGCTTGCCCAGCCCGGTGGCGTGCGCGTCGGCCCTCGACCCGCTCATGGCCGTGTAGCGGATCGGCCGGTCCGGCTCCTCCACGCGCAGGTGCAGCACCTGGGTGCCGTCGAGCACGCCGAGATTGGCCGTCTGCCCGGTGGTCGCGGCGAGGGCGGCCAGGTAGCCGCGCGCCGCGGCCGAGGCGTCCAGCGTCGAGACGTACGCCGTGGACAGGTCGAGCACCTTGTGCCCGAGCCGGAACGAGGGACGCTCGTCCACCCGGACCACGTACCCGGTCTCGGTGAGCACGGCGAGCAGCCGGACCAGCGTGCTCTTCGGCAGGCCGGTCTCGTCGTTCAGCTCGCCCAGCGTGACCGGGTGCTTGGCCTTGGCCAGCCGTTCCAGCAGCGCCAGCCCTCGGGCGAGGGCGTGGGCGTGGTAGTTGGCCGCGGCCGGCTTGTCGTCGTCGATGGTTCGTCTCATGGGTTCACTTCCGTCTGCGACCGCAGAACCCGGCCCGGCCGCGCGCCGGTGTGGACGCCGTCGTCGATCACGACGGCCCCGTTCACGACGACGAGGTCGATGCCCGCCGGGTAGCGGTGGGGATGGGCGAAGGTGCTCAGGTCCTCGATCTTCTCCAGGTCGAGCAGCAGCAGATCCGCCGCGGCGCCCGCCCGGATCGAGCCGCGCCCCGCGAGCCCGAACAGCTTCGCGGGAGCCCCGGTGCATTTGTGAACAGCCTGCTCCAGCGTGAGCCGCCCCGGGCCGACGTGGTGACGCAGGAGGCGAGGATAGCAGCCGTACGAGCGGGGATGCGGCGTGCCCCGGCCGGTCGGACCCGCCGGGTCGAGCGCGAACCCGTCGGAGCCGATCACGGTCGCGGGGTGGGCCAGCGCGGCGAGCAGGTCGTCCTCCGAACGGCCGAAGGCGACCATGGCCACGGCGTTCCCGCCTTCGGCGACCAGGTCGAGGGCGTCGTCGTCGGTCGCGAGCGGGCTGCCGTCGACGAAGACGTCCGGCCAGTCCCACCAGCGGTCCGCCCATTCGGCCCTGATCCGGCCGCGGACCCGCGGGTCGCGCAACCGCCGGCGCATGGCGGCCTCGCCGCCGTCGTGCGCCCAGCCGGGCAGGAGCTGGGAGAGGTTCGCGCTGCCGGCCAGGTAGGGGTAGACGTCGGCGCGCACGTCGGCGTCCGCGGCCTCGATCAGCCGCAGCGCCCGTGCCACCCCGCCCCAGTTGCGGCGGCCGACCGCCGCCAGGTGGGAGATCTGGGTACGGCACCCGCTCGCCTCGGCCACCCGTACGGCCTGCCGTACCGACTCGGCCAGCCCGTCGGTGTAGTCGCGCAGGTGCCAGGCGAACACCCCGCCGTACGCCGCCACGACCCCGGCCAGCGTGACCAGCTCGGCCTCGTCGGCGTAGCTGGCGGGCGCGTAGATCAGCCCCGTGCTCAGCCCGACGGCCCCGTCGTCGAGGGCGGCGGCGAGCAGCTCGCACATCCGGGCCCGCTCGGAGGTCGTGGCCGGCCGGTCGGCGAAGCCCACCGCGGCGGCGCGCAGCGGCAGGTGCCCGACGAGCGAGGCGGTGTTCACCGACGGGCCCGCCGCCGTCAGCGCCGCCCGGTAGCCGGCCAGGTCCCGCCACGCCCAGTCGACCGCCGGGTCGACGTCGATGAAGGCGACGGCGGCGCGCAGCGCGGCCGTGTCGGTCCCGGCCTCCAGCGGCAGGACCCCGAGGCCGCAGTTGCCGAGCACCTCGGTCGTGACGCCTTGGCGGATCTTGCTGTGCGCCCGCGGGTTGCTGATCAGGGCCAGGTCGGAGTGGCTGTGCACGTCCACGAAACCGGGGCAGACCATGCGTCCGCCGGCCTCGACCACCTGGGCCGCGGCCTGCCCGCCCAGGTCGCCGACCGCCTCGATCCGTCCGGCGGAGACCGCGACGTCCGCGGTGCGGGCGGGCGCACCCGTGCCGTCGACGAGCAGGGCGCCCTTGATCAGCAGGTCAGTCATCGGCGATCCGGAACGTGCCCTCGACCTCGACGGGACTGCCGAGCGGCAGCGCCGCGACGCCGATCGCGGCTCTGGCGTGCGCCCCGCGCTCCGGCCCGAGCACGGTGAGCAGCAGCTCGGTCGCGGCGTCGGCCACCAGGTGCTGCTCGGCGAAACCGGGCACGCAGGCGACGAACACGGTCAGCTTGACCGCGGTGACCCGGTCGAGCGATCCGGTCCGCGCGAGCACGGCGGCGAGCACGTTGCGGGCGCACTGCCAGGCGCAGGCGCGCGCGGTCGCGAGGTCGACGTCCGCGCCCGTCGTGCCGGTCGCGAGCAGCCCGCCGCCGGGGACGGCCGCGACCTGGCCGGAGGCGACGATCAGGCTGCCGTCGCGCCGGACGGCGGCGACCGGCGGCCGGTCAGGACGAGCCGGAGGTGTGTCGGGAAGCGTGTCGAGCACTGATGGTCTCCTCTGGGAAGTGGCAGGCGCTGGGGTGCCCGGCGCCGGAACGGTCTTCGAGCGCCGGCTCCTCGGCGGCGCACCGCTCCCGCGCCTTCCAGCAGCGGGTACGGAAGCGGCAGCCCGACGGCGGGTCGGCGGGGCTCGGCACGTCGCCCGACAGCAGGATGCGTTCCCCCGCGCCGCGCATCGAGGGGTGCGGGATCGGCACCGCCGAGATCAGCGCCTTGGTGTACGGGTGGGCCGGCCGCAGGAAGATGTCGTCGACCTCGCCGATCTCCACGATCTTGCCGAGGTACATGACGGCGACCCGGTGACAGATGTGCCTGACCACCGACAGGTCGTGGGAGATGAACAGGTAGGCGAGGCCGAGCCGGCGTTGCAGGTCCGCCAGCATGTTGACCACCTGGGCCTGGATGGAGACGTCCAGGGCGGAGACCGGTTCGTCGAGCACCAGCACCCGGGGCCCGAGGGCGAGGGCGCGGGCGATCCCGACCCGCTGCCGCTGCCCGCCGGAGAACTCGTGCGGGTACCTGTTGGCGTGCTCGGGCGCGAGCCCCACCAGCTCCAGCAGTTCCCCGACCCTGGCCTCGTCGTACAGGCCCTGCACGCGCAGCGGTTCGGCCACGATCTCGTGCACGGTGAGCCGCGGCGACAGCGACGCGTAGGGGTCCTGGAAGACGATCTGGATCTCCCGTCGCAGCGGGCGCAGTTCGGCCGGGGAGAGTGCGGACAGGTCGTGCCCGCCGTACAGGATGCGGCCGGCCGTGGGGTCGGCGAGCCGTACGAGCAGGCGGCCCGTGGTGGTCTTGCCGCATCCCGACTCGCCGACGAGGCCGAGGGTCTCGCCGGCCGACAGCGTCAGGTCGATCCCGTCCACGGCATGGACCGCGCCGACCTGGCGCCTGAGCAGCCCGGCCCTGATCGGGTAGTGCTTGACCAGCCCCTCTACGCGGAGCACCTCCGTGGTCGTCATGCGAGCTCCTCGTGGAAGTGGCAGGCGGTGGCGTGCCCGGCGCCGAGACCGACCAGCTCGGGCCTCGACGTGCGGCAGGCGGCCCGTCCCGGCGCCAGCGGGCAGCGCGGATGGAAGGGGCATCCGTCGGATGGCGCCAGCAGGCTCGGCGGGCTGCCCGGGATCGGGACCAGCTCGCCCCGCGAGGACTCCACCCGCGGCCTGCTCGCCAGCAGGCCCCGGGTGTAGGGATGCCGGGGAGCGTCGAAGACGGTGTGGACGTCGCCCTGCTCGACCACCCTGCCCGCGTACATCACGGCCACCCGGTCGGCCAGCTCGGCGATCACGCCGAGGTCGTGCGTGATGACGATCGCCGCTGCGCCCGTCCGCTCCCGCGCGCTCCTGAGCAGGTCGAGGACCTGGGCCTGGATGGTCACGTCGAGGGCGGTGGTGGGCTCGTCGGCGATGAGCAGCGCGGGCTCGTTGGCCAGGGCCATCGCGATCATCGCCCGCTGCCGCATGCCGCCGGAATACTCGTGCGGGAACTGCCGGTAGCGCGTCTCGGGGTTGGGCACGCCGACGGAGGCGAGCAGCGCGAGCACGCGCTCCCGGACGGCAGCGCGCGACAGGCCCCGCCCGTGCAGCCGGACCGCCTCGGCGATCTGCCGGCCCACCGGGACCACCGGGTTGAGCGCCGTCATCGGATCCTGGAACACCATCGCGATCTCGCCTCCGCGCACCGCCCGCATGGCGCGCGGAGACAGGTCGAGCAGGTTCCTGCCCCGGAAGACGATCCTGCCGCGGGTGATCCGGCCGGGCCGCCTGACCAGGCCGAGCACGGACATCGCGGTGACGCTCTTGCCCGATCCCGACTCGCCGACCACGCCGACGACCTCGCCGGGCCGTACGTCGAGGAAGACCCCGTCGACGGCCTGGACGAGGCCGTCCTCGGTGGGGAACCGGACGGCCAGGTCCTCGATGGACAGCAGCGGCTCGTCCATCAGCGCACTCCTCTCGGATCGACGGCATCGCGCAGCCCGTCGCCGACGAAGTTGACGGCGAGCACCGTGAGCGCGATGGCCAGGCCGGGCGGCACCCAGAGCCACGGCATGGTCCTGATCAGGGTCAGGTTCTGGGCGTCGGTCAGCATGTTGCCCCAGCTCGCCTGCGGCGCCTGGACGCCCAGGCCGAGGAAGGACAGCACCGCCTCCAGCAGGATGGTCTGCGCGACGAGCAGCGTCCCGACCACCGCGACCTGGGCGAGCACGGCGGGCACGACGTGCCGGGTGATGATCGAGGCGCGGCCCGCGCCGAACGCCCGTGCGGCCTGCACGTACTCCTGCTCCCGCAGGCTCAGCGCGAGCCCGCGGACCACCCGGCAGGCTGTCGGCCAGTTGCAGGCGGCGAAGACCACCACCAGCATCGGCGCGCTCGGCCCGAGGATCCCGGCGAGCACGACGACCACGACCAGCGAGGGGAAGGAGAGCACCACGTCGGCGGCACGCATGACCAGCGCGTCGAGGGCTCCGCCGGCCACGCCCGCGACCGCGCCGAGCAGCGTGCCGATCAGCACGGCCGCCAGGGAGGCGGCCAGGCCGACGAGCAGGGACACCCGGCCGGCGTACACCAGCCTGGCGAACACGTCCCGGCCTGAGGAGTCCGTGCCGAGCAGGTGCTCGCCCGAGGGCGGGCGGCGGAACGCGGCGAGGTCCACCGCGTTCGGGTTGTGACCCGTGACCATCGGCGCGCACAGTGCCACCAGCACGATGAGGAGGAGGAAGGCCGCGCCGGCCAGGGCCATCCGGTTGCGCAGGAACCGGCGCAGCGCCAGCCGCGCCGGCGACCGCCGCGCGACGGGGGTGGTGAGGGCGGTCGTGGTCATCGCAGGCTGATCCTCGGGTCTGCCACCGCGTACAGCAGGTCGGCGGCCAGGTTGCACAGCAGCACGAGCACCGCGATGAACAGCGCGAAGCCGATCACCACCGGATAGTCGAGCTGCCCGATGGAGCTGATCGCGAGCTGGCCCATCCCCGGCCAGGCGAAGACCTGCTCCAGGGCCACGGCTCCGGCGAGGAGCTGCGGCACGTAGATCATGACGACCGTGATGAGCGGGATCAGCGCGTTGCGCAGGGCGTGCCGCAGCAGGACGCGCGGCGGCGCGGCGCCCTTGGCCTCGGCGGTTCGGACGTAGTCGGCGCCGAGCTCGGAGATCAGCCCGCCGCGCACGTACCGCATGAACGGCCCGGCGATGGACAGGGCGAGGATGGTGGCCGGCAGCACCAGGTGTGCCAGCACGTCCGCGCCGCTTCCGTCGTCCGGGTTCGTCATGCCGGAGGAGGGCAGCCAGCCGAGGGTGAGCGAGAACACGTAGATCGCCACGATGCCCAGGAAGAAACTCGGCACGGAGATCACCGCGAGGCTGACGGCGGCCGAGGCGTAGTCGGCCGCGGTGTTGCGCCTGACCGCCGCCAGCGTGCCCGCCGGGATCGCGACGAGCAGGCCGAGCGCCAGCGCGGTGCCCATCAGCAGGACGGTCGGCCCGAGCCGCTCGCCGAGCACCGCGCCGACGGGACGGTGGCTGACGAAGGAGTAGCCGAGGTCGCCGGTCAGGGCGTCGCGCAGCCAGACGACGTACCGGACGAGGACGGGGTCGTCGAGCCCGAGCTCGGCCCGCTTGCGGGCGATGAACTCCGGGCCGCCCGCGGCGAGCTGCTCGGGGTTCACCATCATCCGCACCGGATCCCCGGGAGCGGCCCTGACCAGCAGGAACACGCCGATGCTGATGAAGAGGAAGACGGCCACGTTGACGGCGAGGCGGCGAGCTACGTACGTCAGCACGGCGGTCTCCCGAGGCTTGCGATCCCGTTCACCCCGCCAGGCTCCACTCGTCGGCGTTCCAGAAGCCCACCGTGAAGTCGCCGTTCGGCTTGAAGCCGCGCAGCCTCGTGCCGTAGGCCCAGATGACCTCGGGGTTGTAGAGCCAGACGTAGGCGGCCTGGTCGTTCTCCCGCTTGGCGGCCTGCTGGTAGAGGGCGGACCGTTCGGCCGGGTCGGTGACGGCGTCCGCGGCGCCGGTCAGGCGGTCGATCTCCTTGTCGCAGAAGTGCGGGATGTTGCCGCCCTTGGGGTAGAACGCGTCGCACCTGAGGATCGGGTTGCTGCTCGACGGATCGGCTGCGTACGTCCCGCCGCCGAAGAGGGCGAGGTCGTAGGTGAGCTTGTCGTAGGACTCCAGCAGCTCGGCGGCTTGCACCTGCTTGAGCTTGACGTCCATGCCCGCGGCGGTGAGGGCCCCCTGGATGACGGTGGCCGCGGCGTCGCGGTCGCGCTGCCCGGGGATCCAGGCCAGCGTCACCGGCTTGCTCGCGTCCCATCCGGCCTCGCCGAGCAGCTTCTTGGCCGCCGCGACGTCGTAGGGGTAGGCGTTGAGGCCGGCGGGCAGTGCCGGTTTGGCCACGTACGAGGAGTTCTGGACGCTGCCCTTGCCCGCGAGCAGCTTGTCCACCAGCGACTGCCGGTCGATGGCGTGCAGCATGGCCTGCCGCACCCGGGGGTCGGCGAAGCGTTTCTGCGTCTGGTTCACCGCGATCCTGAGGAAGCCGGGGCTCGGCTTGCTCGCCACCGTGACGCCGGGCAGGGACTGGACCGCCTGGAGGTCGGTCGGGGAGATCTGGGCCAGGTCCATCTCGCCGGTGCCGAGCTGCGCGGTCGCCACGTCGGACGTGACCGGCTTGAGGAAGATCTTGGGGATGCCGACGGGTTTGCGGTAGTTCGGGTTGGCGGCCAGCTCGACGTACTGGTCGGTCTTGTAGTCCACGAACGTGTACGGCCCGAGCCCCGCGGTCGGCCTGTTGAAGAAGGCGTCGCCCGCGACCGCGTCCACCGGGACCGTGCCGAGCACGTGCTCGGGCAGGATGAAGCCGAACGGTCCCGCGATCAGGGAGAGGAACCCCACGTTGGGCCTGGCCAGCGTGATCACGAAGGTGGAGTCGTCGGGCGCGCTGAAGGAGGCGCCCGCGAGCTTGCCCGCCATCGCGCTGCCGCTGCGCGCGTCGGCGAGCAGCTTGTAGGTGAACAGCACGTCCTTGGCGCCGAACGGCTTGCCGTCGCTCCACTTCAGGCCGGTGCGGAGGTGGAAGGTGAACGACTTGGCGTCTTTGGAGATCTCCCAGCGTTCCGCGAGGCGCGGTTCGTACTCGGCGGCGTCGTCGACGGTCAGCAGGTTGTCGTAGACGAGCTGCATGACCTGCTGGTCGGGGCCGGTCGGCGGATCGAGCGGGCTGAACCGCTTGGGCTTCTGGTACAGGTAGACGTTGAGCGCGCCCGCCGTGCCCGCGCCGCGGTCGCCGCCCGTCCTGGTGGGGTCGGAGCAGGCCGTCAGGGGCAGGAGCAGGGCGCCCGCGGCGATCAGCGCGAGCGGTCGTACGGTCATGGGGTCTCCCTCGCCGAGACGGAGTTGATCAGTGAACCCAGGCCGGTGATCGAGACGTGGATCTCGTCGCCGGCCGAGAGGAATTCCCCCGAGCTCGCGCCGACGCCCGCAGGAGTGCCGGTCATCAGCACGTCCCCCGGGTGCAGCGTCATGATGGTCGAGGCGAACGCGACGAGCTCGGCCACGCTGAAGATCATGTCCTTGGTCGAGCCGTGCTGCTTCACCACGCCGTTGACCCGCAGCCGGATGTCGAGCGCCTGCGGGTCGGGCACGTCCTCGCGGGTCACGAGATACGGGCCGAACGGGGCGAAACCGTCGAGCCACTTGCCGGCGAGCCAGTCGAAGAAGCCGACCGCCGGATCGTCGGTGTCGCGGTCGAAGCCGTAGGACATGGACCGCGCGGACACGTCGTTGGCGACGGTGTACCCGGCCACGGCCGAGAGCGCGTCCGCGACCGCCAGCCCCTTGGCGGTCGTGCCGATGACGACGCCCAGCTCCGCCTCCCAGTCCACCTGCTCGCTCACCGAGGGCAGCCGGATCGCCTCGCCGGGCGCGAGGACGGCGGTCGGCGGCATCAGGAACAGGCGTGGCGCGAGCCGGTTCTTGTCCAGCGCGGGCGCGCCCGCCTCGGCCACGTGCTCCTGGTAGTTCGCCGCCACGCCGATCAGCTTGGCCGGACGCGGGATCGGCGCGAGGACCCTGACGTCCTGGAGGAGATGCTCAGTGCCGCGCGGCGCGGCGGCCGGGCCGGCCAGCCAGACCGACAGGTCGCCGTCGCCGAACTCCTCGATCCGGTCCTCGCCGTGCAGGCGGCCGTGCCGTACGGCGCCGTCACGCAGATAGGTCAGCAGTCTCACGACGCCTCCTGATCGCCGACCGGCTCGGGCCGGCCGCTCTCCATGGACTTCCTGGCCGCCTCCACCAGCAGCAGCGCGGCGAGGCCGTCGGCGGGGCCGAGCTCGGCGGGGCGTCCGCCGGTGACCGCGGCGTGCAGCTCGCCGAGCATCCGGTGCACGGTGCCGTGCCCGGTCCACGCCGCACGCTCGCCCTTCTCGTCCCGTACGGTGACCCGCGGGCGGGTGGCGTCGGCCAGCAGCGTGCCGTGGGAGCCGCTGATCCGGTACCGGTGCAGGGACGGCCCGCGCACGCCCGCGATCGGCGCGGTCCGCCCGGCGACGACGGTGCTGGTCATCCCGCGCTCGTGCGTGAGGCAGAGGGTGACCAGGTTCTCCGGGCCGTCGGCGGGCCCGGACAGGGCGTACACCGTCGTCACCGGCAGGCCGGTGATGGCGTGGACGGCGTCGGTCGCGTACGGGGCGAAGTTGAGCAGTTCGCCGTACGGCCAGACGGGGCCGCCGCCCGCGACGAGGAAGTCCGCCTGGACGTTCCACGGCAACCCCACCCGGCCTGCCGCGACCGCGGTCCGCGCGCGGCGGACGGCCGGGTTGAAGCGCTGGTGGTAGGCGGGCAGGCAGACCAGGCCGGTCCCGGCGGCCACGGCCGCGATCTCCGCGCACTCCGCGGACGTCAGTGCGACCGGCTTGTCCACCAGCACGTGCTTGCCCGCCCGCAGCGCGGCGGCGACGACCTCGACCCGGCGCTCGAACGGCACGCAGACGCTCACGACGTCGACGTCCGGCCGGTCGAAGCCGTCCTCGGCGGCGCCGACGATCTCGAAGCCGGGATGGGCGGCGAACCCGGGGGAGTACATCTGCGACTGGTGGTCCTGGTGACCCACGCCCGCCGAGCCGGCGAGCAGCACTCCGAGAGTTCTCACGAGACCTCCACCGGCAGACCCGAGACCATCGACCGCTCGGCCGCGACGCCGAGCGCGACGGCGAGGGCGGCCTCCTCGCCGGACACCGGGGTCCGCGTGTCCCCCGCCGTGACGGCGTCGAGCCAGGCCCCGAGCTGGGCCGCGAAGCCGTCCGCCACGCCGGGGTCGAGGAGGTGCGTGCCCTTCTCGTCCCACAGCAGCGGGCTGTCGCCGTCCCACGCCATCGTGAGCAGGCCGCCCGTGCCCTGCACCACGACGTCCCGATGGGACAGCGTGGCGGGGCGGTGGGCGCGGCTCATCTCGCAGATCGCCACCGCGCCGTCGGCGTACTCGACCACCATCTCCAGGTAGTCGTGGACGTCGAGCTCGGTCGCGGTCCTGCGCTGTCCTCTGGCGTACACCGAGACGGGACGGCTGTCGATCCACCAGGTGACCAGGTCCAGCAGGTGCACGCCGTTGTGCAGGGCGTGGCCGCCGGACCTGACCGGGTCGATCACCCAGGTCCGCCAGTCGGGCCAGATCCACCCGCCGAGCAGCGCGAGCCGGACGAGCGTGGGCCGCCCGACGGCGCCCGCGGCGATCTCGTCGTGCACGGTCCGGGCGTAGTCGTAGAAGCGATGGGAATGGGCCACGGCCAGGACGAGGTCGCGCCGCGCGAACGCCGCGACGATCGCCTCCGCGCCCTCCGCCGTGGTGGCGAGCGGCTTCTCCAGCAGCAGATGCTTGCCCGCGGCCGCCACGCGCAGGGCCAGATCTTCGTGGGTGTCGTTGGGGGTACAGACGATGCAGGCGTCAACGTCCGGACGGGTCAGCGCCTCGGCGACGTCGGCCGTCCACGGGACGCCGCCGTTGCGGTGCGCGGCCGACCTCGCTCGATCGGCGCTCACGTCGGCGAAGCCCGCCAGCACGCACCTGGGATCGGCCGCCACCGCCGCGACGTGCAGGTCCGCGATCGCGCCCGCGCCGATGACCAGGACGCCCAGAGGACTCCTCGACATGGAATCTCTTTCCATGTGTGCATCCTTGAGGGCGCGTCTTCCCGCTGTCAAGAGGCTGGAGCATTGACGTGGCACGACGTTCCACGTACGTTCGCAGCAACCTGAAACGACTTTCCATGTGAGGGATGCACGGTGGACTCCATGAAGCCGGCCGGCCTGGCCCTGCACCAAGCCGCCCGCGCGGTACTCCCTGGAGGCGTGAACTCCGCGACGCGCTACGTCGGCTCGCCGTATGCCTTCGTGGCCGCGGAGGGCGCCCGCGTCACGGACGCCGACGGCACGCACTACCTCGACTACCACGCGGCGTTCGGCGCCGTGCTGCTCGGCCACAACGCGCCCGTCGTGAACGAGGCCGTCGCCCGCGCCCTGGGGGGCGTCGACCTGATGGGCATCGGGGTGACCCGGCCCGAGATCGAGCTGGCGGAACTCGTCACCGAGCTCATTCCCTCGGCGGAGACGACCATCTCCACGATGAGCGGGTCGGAGGCGACCGCCCAGGCCGTACGCCTGGCCCGCGCGGTGACCGGGCGTCCGCTGCTGGTCAAGTTCCAGGGCTGCTACCACGGCTGGCACGACTCCGTCGCCCGGAACGTGATCTCCCCGCCGGAACGGGCCTACGACAGGGACCCGCTGTCGGCCGGGCTGCTCGACGAGGCCGTGGACTCCACGCTCATCGCCGAGTTCAACGACCTCGACTCGGTCCGCGCCTGCTTCGACCGGCACCCCGAGCGGATCGCCGCGGTCATCCTGGAACCCGTCCCGCACAACGTCGGCGCGCTGCTGCCCACCCAGGAGTTCGTCGAAGGGCTGAGGGCGCTGACCACCGCCCACGGGTCCCTGCTCATCTTCGACGAGGTGATCACCGGGTTCCGGCACGCGCTCGGCGGCTACCAGCAGGTCTGCGGTGTCATGCCCGACCTGACCGCCTTCGGCAAGGCCATGGGCAACGGATATCCCGTGGCCGGCCTCGCGGGCAGGCGGGACCTGATGGCCCGCTACGAGAGTGACGTGCTGCTGGCCGGGACCTTCAACGGACACCCGGTCACCACGGCGGCGGCCGTGGCGACCATCAGCTACCTGCGCGACAACCCGGACTTCTACCAGCGGACCCACCGGCTCGGCGAGCGCATGCGCAGCGGCCTGTCGGACATCCTCGGCGAGCTCTCCACCCCCGCGACCGTCGCCGGGTTCGGCGGCGTCTTCGCCGTCTACTTCACCTCCGGACCGGTGCGGGGCTACCGCGACCTGCTCCGCAACGACGACGACGCCTACCGGGTCTTCCACCGCAGGATGACCGAGGCGGGATTCCTCATGCTCCCGATGGCGCTCAAGCGCAACCACATCTCCGGCGCGCACACCGAGGCCGACATCGACCTGACCCTGGAGGCCGCCCGCGACGTCCTGAAGTCCATGCACACCGAGGGCCTGCTGCCGGAGTCATGATCTCTCCCGGGAGCTGAGCGCGGCCTCGCCCGTCCGAGGGGGCGCGGCGACCTCAGGACGGCGAGACGGCGGGCCTCGCGGATCGCGGGCGGCAGCGGGAGAGGCCAGGGTGGGGCCGTCCGAACGCGCCGCCCCAGCCGCGGGACGAACCAGTGACGAACCAGACCTTGCTCATGACGTCATTTCCACTCTTCGGTAGTCGGTGGTGATGTTCCGCGCTGTGCGTCAGGGCTTACAGCGGACGGATGTTGTGGTTGCGGGAGAACAGGTTGCCGGGGTCGTAGTGCCGCTTCACCGCCGCGAGCCGCTGATAGGTGTACGGCGGATAGATCGCAGCGACGTCCTCCTCGGTGGCGGTGGCGGTGGCGAGGAAGTTGGCGTAGGCGCCGCTGACATGAGGCATGAGGTCGGCCCAGATCGCCGCCAGCGCGGGGCGGGTGGCCTCGATGATCTGCGGCGGGCCGATGGTGGTGGTCACGAACATCAGCTCCGCCTGGCGGTGGGCGTAGGCGGTGGCGTCGCCGGGAAGACGGGACACCGCGCCTCCCACGCTGCGGACGGAGATCTTCGGCGCGGACCCCGATGCCGCGGCCTCGGCCAGGATCCGGAGGACCTCTGGCACCGGCGCGGCGTCGACGAACGCGCTGCGGGTGAACAACTGGATGCCGAGCGGTGGGGGCGCGAAGTCCACGAGCACGTCCGCGTACGGCTTGAGCTCGACATCGTCGCCGCTCACCGAACCGAGCCGGCGGATCGGGTCGAGGGCCTGGGCGGCGAGCCCGGGGTCATCGCCGTCGAAGGCGACCTGGATCTCGACGGGTGCGTCCGCCCCGCCGGCGAAGGGGTTGGCGAAGTCCACGATGGAGGTCAGCTCATCGGGCGCGGTGCGCAGGTGGTCGGCCCAGCCCTGGAGTACGGTGGCCGCCTCGGAGCCGGGGAAAGCGATCTTGCCGAAGTGGACGTCAGTCGTGGGGTGCGCGGCGAATTCGAAGGCGGTCACGATCCCGAAATTGCCGCCTCCGCCGCGAAGCGCCCAGAACAGCTCCGGGTTCTCCGTGGCACTGGCCCGCACCAGCTCGCCGCCGGCGGTGACCATCTCCGCGGCGACCACGTTGTCCAGGGCCAGGCCGTACTTCCTCACCTTCCACCCGATGCCGCCGGTCAACGTCAGCCCGCCGACGCCCACGCTCCTGGTGTCGCCCGCGGAGATCGCCAGGCCGTGCGGAGCCAGTGCGGCCGCGACCTGGCCCCAGGTGGCGCCGCCGCCGATCCGTACCAGATGGTGTTCCTTGTCGATGACCTCCACGCTCGCGAGCTTGCCGAGGTCGAGCACGACGCCGCCGTCGTTGGTGGCGAAACCCGCGAAGGCGTGGCCGCCGCCTCGTACGGACAGGACGAGCCCCGTGCCGGCGGCGAGCTCGACCGCAGCCTGCACGTCCGCGACGCTCTCGGGCCGCAGGATCATGGCTGGACTTCCCGCGACCAGCATCGAGCGGCTGGCCGCCTCGTAGCCTTCCGTGCCCGGCGCGATGATCACCAGCCGTAGGGGCCGAATCGAGCCCAGGCCACGAACGCGGCCAGCAGGAACAACACGGCCGTGACCGCGATGGCCCTGGTGTCCTTGTGGCGGGCGTGCATGGCCCCCGCCAGAGCCATCAGGATCGCCAGTCCTGTCGCGGCGATCGGCGTCAGGATCGGCGCGATCCCGGTGGCGGCGGGGAGGATCAGGCCGAGCGCGCCGAGCAGTTCCGGCACCGCGATGAGCCGTACCGCCGCCTGAGGGACGTTTTCCATCCACGGGTATTTTGCGGTCAGCTTGTCTCTTGGCTGGGTGGCCTTCTCCAGGCCGGACATGGCGAACATGGCGGCCAGCAGGACCTGGAGAATCCAGAGGAGGATGTTCATCGAGGGTTGTCTCCCGTTGTCGTGCCGCGCTCAGGGCTCGAGGTCGGTCATGCCTTTGCCGCTGCGGACGTCGAGCGGCACCGAGACCTGGTCGTGCGTGATCCACCAGGTGCCGTCGATCTTTTGGAAGCCGTAGGAGACCCGCACCCACATGCCGCTGGTGGCCGGGCCGCCCTGCAACGTGCCGCTGAGCCGGCCGAAGGCGTGCCCGAAGGCCACCTCATCGCCCACGGTGAGCTTCAGATCGCGGATCTCGTAGTTCACCCTCTCGAAGAGCGTGAACACCTTCGCCCAGTTCTTGAGCTTCGCCTCGATCCCCACGTCCTGGAGAGGCGACTCGATGTCGAAGGACACGATGTCCGTGGCGTACGCCTGCTTCAGATCCTCAAGATCCTTGGCGCGGAGCCCATCGATGATCTTGTCGATCCGTCCGCGGATCTCGGCCTCGTCTGTCTCGCGCTGCGTTGGCATCGCTACCCCTTTGCGGGTTCGAGTTCGTCACTTTCATCCAGGCGACGAACGAGGACCCGGCGGGGGGACAACCCGGTTCAAATATTTTCGAGCCGCCGAGTGAGGAATCGGCGCTCGGGCATCGAGGTGGCCATCTGCAGCGCCCGGCCGTAGGCCGCTCTGGCCTCTTCCCTGCGGCCGAGACGCCGCAGCAGCTCGGCGCGGGTGGAGTGGAAGTAGAGGTAGTCGTGCAGGTCAAGGCCATCGACGACGCTCAGTGCGGCGACGGGGTCACCGGCCTGGGCGAGCGCCGCCGCACGATTCAGCTCGACCACGGGCGAACCGGTGAGCTGCATCAGACGCCCGTACAGCTCCGCGACCTGGCGCCAAGGGATGCGCTCGTGTGTCTGCAGGGAAGCGATCACGGCCTGGACGACGTAAGCGCCCCGCCCGCCGAGAGTGAGCGCCTGGTCGAGCACCGCGCGTCCCTCGTCGATCTGACCCATGTCCCAGAGCGAGCGGTCCTGGTCGTCGAGCAGGACGAGGTCGTCGCCGGAGAACCGGGCCTGCCGTCGGGCGTGGTGGATCAGCATCAGCGCGAGCAGCCCGTGTGCCTCGGGTTCGTTCGGCAGGAGCCCGATGAGCAGTCGTCCCAGGCGGAGGGCCTCGGCGCCCAGGTCGACGCGGCCGCTGTAGCCCTCGTTGTAGATCAGGTAGATGACGGTCAGCACCGCGTCGAGGCGCTCGGGAAGCTGACGGGCATCGGGTACCGCGAACGGCATCGCGGCCGCCTGGATCTTACTCTTGGCTCGGGACAAGCGGCGTTTCATGGCCTCCTCGGAGACCATGAATGCCCTGGCGATCTCGGCGGTCTGCAGGCCTCCAAGGGCACGCAGGGTGAGCGCCACCTGCCCTTCCAGCGGTAGCGCCGGATGACAGCACATGTAGATCAGCTCGAGCCGCTCGTCCTTGATCACGCTTTCGTCGAGCTCGTCCATGACGGCCTCAGGCACCGGCAACAGGGGGATCTTCGCTGCCAGGGTCCGCTCACGGCGGATCCGGTCGATCGCCCGGTTGCGGGCCGTGGTCACCAACCACGCCCCCGGATTGGGCGGCATGCCAGAGGCGGGCCAGCGTTCCGCCGCGATCGCGAACGCCTCCTGCGCGGCTTCCTCGGCCCTGTCGAAATCCCCGAGAGAGCCGACCAGTGAGGCCAGCACCCGGCCCCACTCATCCCGGAAGACGGCGTCGAGCGGCATCAGGGCTGTACCAGCGGCCTGACCTCGACCACCGCGCCGAACCGGACAGCCGGAATGCGCGCCGCCAGGTCGAGCGCCTCCTCCAGGTCGGCCGCCTCGATCAGGCAGAGGCCGCCGAGCACCTCCTTGGTGTCGGCGAAGGGGCCGTCGGTCGTCAACGTCCGGCCGCCGGCCACCCGCATGGTGGTCGCCGTCTCGGCGGGCTGCAGTCGCGCGCCGGTGACGTAGCGGGCGTCGCCGGCCAGCGCGAAGTACTCCGCGTAGGCCTCCTCGCGTTCCGCGTCGGTCAACGCCTCGTGAAAGCCCGGCTTGGTGTAGATCAAGAGGGCGTACTGCATCGCGGCCTCCGGGGGTTATGGGCTCCTACGTACGCTGTCGGAATGTCCCATACTTTTAGGACACCCTGAACAGTAATGCATGGCTCTGCGCGGCTTTTCCGGGGCGAGAACCTGCGGACACCCGATACCGCTGGACCTACCGCGCTCGGTGGCATCCGTCGTTGTCGGGGGTTACCAAGCGCACTTGCTGGTCAGCCGTGGGCAGGTCGGTCAGGGTAGCTTCAGCATGCCGAGGCAGTCAGTGGAGGCCAGGCGCCCGAGGCTCCCGGGGGCGAGCACAGGCTCAACGACCTTGGGTGCCGTGTTGGGTCGGACCGGGGCGCCCTGCCGTGATTACTCCCGGTGGGTTTCCCCGGCCCGCCCGCCGCACCCGGCGTGCGTGTATCCACGCACCGGGCGCTCCACATGCCTTGCCTGCTGGTCAGCCGCCTGAGCGGTTGCCGGTGTCGGAGCCCATGGAGTCGCGATGTTGCCACCGCGGTAGCGATGGCGCTTCACCGAGACAGTGGATGTGCCGGTGAAGGCGATTCCCTGGTGAGCGACTCTCCAGCCGACGTCGCAGAAGCGACGCCTGAACTCCGGCATCCCCATGCGGGCTTTGCCCGCATGCTTCCGGCGGATCCAGCGCATCAACCGGGCCCAGTTGTGGGCGTCGATCGCTGCGAAGGTCTGGTCGATCACTGGACCGTGCTCAGCGACGAGGCCGACCTGGTCAACGCCAAGCACGAGAACACGCGGCTGCCGTTCGCGTTGCTGCTGAAGTACTACACCCAGCACGGGCGTCTCCCTCGTGGCCGCAGCGACTTCCCTGACGAGGTGGTCACCCACGTCGCGCGCCAGACCAAGACGTCACCCGGCAGCGTGGGCCTGTATGACTGGTCAGGCCGGACGATTGAGCGTCATCGCGGTGAGATCCGCGACCATCTCGGTTTCCGTGAGTGCTCGGTTGCTGACGCGTCTGTGCGGGCCTGGCCAGGCAGGCGCTCGGCCGGCTGCGTGACCGGCCGAGCGGGGCCGGAGTCCCGCCCGGCGTGGCGGACTCGCTCTCTTCCGTGCAGGCGACGATGACAACGGACACCTTCTGGCGTGAGGTGTCTCAGAGCCTCACCAGCATCTTGCCGACGTTGCCGCCGCGCATCATGTCCAGAAAGGCGGAGGGCGCCCGCTCGATGCCCTCGGCCACGGTCACCTCGGTGTGCAAGGAGCCGTCGGCCAGCCAACCGGCCGCCTTCGCGATCCATTCCGGAAACAGGTGGAAGTAGGAGTTGATCAGCATGCCGCGCAGGGTGGCGTCCTTGGCGGCCAGGGTGAACAGGTTGCTCGGGCCGGGGACCGGCTCGGTGGCGTTGTAGGAGCTGATCGCGCCCACCATCGCGATCCTGCCGCCGTGACGCAGTGCGTCGATGGCCGCCACCAGGTGGTCGCCGCCGACGTGGTCGACATAGACGTCGATGCCGTCGGGGGCGACCTCGGCCAGTTGCTCGGCGACCGAACCGGCACGGTGGTCGATCGCGGCGTCGTAACCGAAGTCCTGCACGAGCTTGTTCGTCTTCAGCGTCCCGCCCGCGGAACCGATCACGCGGGAGGCCCCGAGCTTGCGGGCGAGTTGCCCGGCGACGCTGCCCACCGCGCCGGCCGCCGCCGAGACGAGAACCACATCCCCCTCCCGCACGGGGGCCACGTGGGCCAGGGCCGCGTAGGCGGTCAGCCCGGTGGTGCCCATCACGCCGAGCCATGCCTCGGCGGGGGCCAAGGTGAGGTCGGCGACGGTCGCGGCCGCGGCGTCCACCGCGGCGTACTCGCGCCAGCCCATGAAGTGCACGACGGTCGCGCCCACCGGGATGTCGTCCGAGCGCGAGGCCACGACCTCGCCGATCGCCGAGCCGTCCAGGGGTTCGCCGAGTTGGAACGGCGGCAGGTAGGACTCGGCGTCGTGCATCCGCTCGCGCATGTAGGGATCGACCGACATCAGGATGTTGCGGACCAGGACCTGCCCATCCGTCAGCTCCGGCAGCGCGGCGGTGACCAGCTTGAAGTCCTCTGGGCGCGGCTCGCCGAAGGGGCGGGCGGCCAGGTGGATCTCACGGTTGACGGTCATGGAGGTACTCCTCACTCGTGGTGCTCTCTGCTTCGGGCTCCACTCTGGAGGGGGTCGCGCACGATCGGCTGGGGGTTCGCTGCGGGGTACTGTGACCAGGTGCGATTCGGTGTGCTCGGCCCCCTTCGCGTATGGACCGACGACGGACGGCCCGTGCGTATCCCCGAGGTGAAGGTCCGGGCCCTGCTCGCCGACCTGCTGGCTCACCAGGGACGTCCGGTGTCGGCCGACCGCCTGGCCGAGGACCTGTGGGGCGACAGCCCGCCGGGCAACCCCGCCAACACGTTGCAGACCAAGGTGTCCCAGTTGCGCCGCGCCCTGGAACTGGGCGAGCCGGGAGGGCGCGAGCTGGTGACCTTCCAGGCGCGGGGCTACGTCCTGCGCGCCGTCGACGTGGACGCCGCTCGTTTCGGCGCGCTGCTCGAACGGGCCCGCGCCGCCACCGATCCGCGGGCGAAGGCGGCCCTGCTGGGGGATGCGCTGAGCCTGTGGCGCGGTCCCGCCTTCTCCGACTTCGGTGACGAGGAGTTCGTCCGTGCCGCTGCCACCCGGCTGGAGGAGCAGCGCCTGACCGCGATGGAGGAGTGGGCGGAGGTACGGCTGGAGCTGGGCGAGCACAGCCTGCTGACCGACGAGGTGGGCGAGCTGGTGGCCGCCCACCCGCTGCGCGAACGCCTGCGCGCCGCCCACCTTCTCGCGCTCTACCGGTCGGGACGGCAGGCAGAGGCGCTGGCCGGGTACGACGACCTGCGGCACCGGCTGGCCGACGAGCTGGGCTTGGACCCCGGCCCCGAAGTGGCGGCCCTGCACCAGGCGATGCTGCGCCAGGATCCTTCGCTCGCGCCGGCGCGCCCGCGTACGAACCTCCCCGCCCCCCTGACCGGGCTGATCGGCCGCGAGCAGGCCATGGCCGAGGTCGGCGCCCTGCTCGGTTCGGCGCGCCTGGTCACGCTGACCGGTCCGGGCGGTGTCGGCAAGACCAGACTCGCCCTGGCGGTCGCCGACCTCGCCATCGGCGCCTTTCCCGACGGGGTGTGGCTGGTCGAGCTGGCGGGCACCTCGGGCGAGAGGGCGTCCGTGGCCGAGGTGGTGGCCGCCGAACTGGACGTCCGCGACGACACGGCGACCGGTTCGCGTCCCGGGGTGCGCCCGACCGGTCTGGCGCGCCGGCTCGCCGATGCCTTGCGCGGCCGGCGGCTGCTGCTGGTGCTGGACAACTGCGAGCACGTGATCGAACCGGTCGCCGAGCTGGTGGACCTGCTCCTGCGGACCGCCCCGGACCTGCGCGTGCTGACCACGAGCCAGGAGCCGCTGGCGCTCCCCGGGGAGACGCTGTACGTGATACCGCCGCTCGAACTTCCGGTGCCCAGAGCGGATCCGGCGCGGGCCGCCTCGGTGCGGCTGTTCGTGGCCCGTGCCGCGGCCACGGCGCCCGGGTTCGTGCTGGACGAGGTCAGCGCACCCGCGGTGGCGGCGATCTGCAGGAGGCTGGACGGCCTGCCGCTGGCGCTGGAACTCGCCGCCGCCCGGGTACGGGCCTTGGGCGTCCGCGGCGTCGCCGACCGGCTGGACGACCGCTTCCACCTGCTCACAGTCTCGGGCCGGGGACGGCCCGCCCGCCAGCAGACCCTGCGCGCGATGATCGACTGGAGCTGGGAGCAGCTCACCGAGCAACAGCGGCTGATCATGCTGCGGCTGGCCGTCCACCCGGCAGGCTCCACGCTGGAGGCGGCTGAGGTGGTGTGCGCGGGCTCCGGACTGGACCCTGGACTGGACGTCGCCGACCTGGTGGACCAGCTGGTGGCCAGGTCGATGGTCGAGTCCTCCGACGGGATCCGCTACCGGCTGCTGGAGTCGATCGCCGCCTACTGCCTCGAACGGCTCAGCGACGACGACCCGGTCTTCCAGCGCCGCGACCTTTACTACACCGAGCTGGCCGAACGGGCCAGGCCGCACCTTCACGGTCCCGCTCAGCGCCAATGGCTGGACCGCCTGGACGCCGAGGCGCCCAACCTGCGGGCCACGCTCGAGCACACCACCGACCCCGCGCTGGCGCTACGCATGGTCGACGCCCTGGCGTGGTACTGGTACCTGCGCGGCAGACACCGCGAGGGCCGTGCCTTCATCGCCGCGGCCATGGCGCTGCCCGGCGCGCAGTGCCCCAGGACGGCTGCGTGGGAGGCCGGGTTCGCGATGCTGACCGGCGACGGCACCGACCTGCTGCTGCGCAGCCGTGCCGCGGCGCAGGCGCTGGACGCCCGCGACGCGCGGTCACGCTGGTTCCTGGCACTGGCGCATCTGAGCTTCGGGGACGCCGCCACCGCCGAGGGGCTGCTGACGGAGGCGCTGGCCGGGTTTCGCGCCGCGGGCGACCGCTGGGGCGAGGCGGCGGCGCTGGCGGGCCGCGCCAAGCAAGCGATGTTCCAGGGGGACCACGCCCTCGCCGAGCGGTCAGGCACCCAGAGTCTGGCGATCTTCGGGGAACTCGGCGACGGCTGGGGGCAGCTGCAGGCGTCCGACATGCTCGGCTATCTCGCCGAGGTAACCGGCGACTATGAGCGGGCGGCCGGCCTGCACCACGAGGGCCTGCGCATCGCCGAGGACCTGAGGCTGTGGACCGACGCGTCCTACCGGCTGTCCAGCCTCGGACGGCTCGCCCTGCTGACCGGGGACCTGGACGGGTCCCGGGAGCTGCACGAGCGGGGGATGCGTCTGGCAATCGAGCAGTCCAACGACTTCGCCGAGGAGTTCGCCCGGGTCGGTCTCGGCCTCGTGGCCCGCCGCGCCGGCGACCTCGACACCGCGGAGCGGCTCTTCCAGCAGTCGCTGGCCTGGAACCGCCGCCTGGAAGCCGACTACGGCGTGCCCTTCTACGGCCTGACGCTCCTGCTGGCCGAACTCGGCTTCATCGCCGAACAGCGCGGCGCCCCTGCCACGGCCAGGTCGTTGCACCTGGAGGGCCTCGCCACGGCTCGCGAAGTCGGCGATCCTCGCGCCATCGCGCTGGCACAGGAGGGGTTGGCCGGGGTCGCGGCGGCTGAGGGCGCCTACGAGGAGGCGGCGGTTCTGCTGGATGAGGCGGCCGCGCTCAGGGAGTCGGTGGGCGCGCCCCTGCCGGCCGCGGAACGCGGCGACGTCGACCGGATCGCCGCCGCCGTCCGAGCGGCGCTGGGAGGGACGGCGACCATGCGCTGACCCCAGCCGATCGTGCGCGCGTCGCGTCAGGGTTGTACCCGTAACGCACTCATGGAGGAGTAACGATGCGAGCCCTGACCTTCAACCCGGACCTCTCCTTCGAGGTCGTGCCCGACCCGGTGCCCACGCCCTCACAGGCGCTGGTCCAGGTCGCGGCATTCTCGCTCAACTTCGGCGAGATCGCTTTCAGAAGCGCGGACATCCGGCCTGGGTACGTCCCGGGCTGGGACGCCGCCGGAGTGGTCGTCCAGGCCGCTGCCGACGGCTCAGGTCCTGCCGTCGGTGCCCGCGTGGTCACTTTTGGCTGGTCGGGGGCCTGGGCGGAGCTGCGCGCCGTGGACACCACCGAGCTGGCCGTCGTTCCCGAGGCCGTCGACCTGGGGCAGGCGAGCGCACTGCCGGTCGCCGGGGTCACGGCGCTGCAGGCGGTCGGTCGGCTCGGCCCGGTGGCGGGCCGCCGCGTCCTGGTCACCGGGGCGTCCGGCGGCGTCGGCCGCTTCGCCGTACAGCTCGCCGCCCGTGCTGGAGCCCGTGTCGTCGCCTCCGTCGGCAGCCCCGCCCGCGCTCAGGGCCTGCGTGAACTGGGCGCCGCGGAGGTCGTGATCGGCCCGGAGAACCTCCGAGGGCCGCGTGTACGGCGTGCTGGACAACGTGGGCGGGAGGCAGCTCGCGCAGGCGTTCTACCGGCTGGAGGACGACGGCGTGGCGATGGCCATCGGACGGGCGGCCCGCGAGAGCACGATCATCGACTTCGAGCTGGCGGGCACGCGATCGGCGCGAGGGAGGATCGAGAACTTCAACGTGAGCACGCCGTTCGGCGACGACCTTGCCCGCCTGGTCGAACTGCTGGCGACGGGCGAACTGGTCGCGCAGGTCGGCTGGCGCGGACCATGGAACACGGCGATGGAAGCCGCCGATGCCCTGCTCGCTCGCCGCGTCGCCGGAAAAGCGGTCCTCGACGTCTGACCTGTCGAGTAGCGCTGGGCGATCGGTCCCTGCAATCCCGTGTCCAGATCTTGCCGCCTTCGAGCCGCGCCGTCCTGGCGGAGTTCGTGCTGGCTCGTGCGTCGGCAGGGTGCCGGTCAGGTGCCGGGTGAGGTGTCCCGGCTCGCCAAGACTCAGCCCCGGCCCGCCGAGCTCGCGCGCGCATGACGACCATTCACCGTAGGGCTGCGACGGCGTGTGCGATGCCGGTCAGGGCGTTGAGCTGCTGGGCTGACAGCAGGCTGGTGAAGTGACGCTCGATCGAGGCCAGGTGGGCAGGGGTGGCCCGATCGTAGGTCTGCCGCCCGGCCTCGGTCAGGACGACGTCGTCGCCGCGGCCGTCCAGCTCGCAGGCCTCGCGGGCGATCAGGCCGCGCTGCTGCATGCGGCCGAGCTGACGCGACAGGCGGCTGTGGTCCCAGTGCATGTAGGCGGCCAGGCCGATCACCCTCACGCAGGTCTTCTCGCTCGCCAACCTCGCCACTGCGGCAAGCACCTCGTAGTCGGGCATCGATAGGCCCGAGTTCTGCTCCAGATCACGGGCGATCGCGCCGTCCACGAGTAGGTGGAGTCGACGGTAGGCGGCCCAGGCGTCGAGGGCGGCTCCGCGGTGCCTCGGTGCGTCGGTCATGACGGCAGTGTACGAAACATTGGTGACATGTAACGGACTTTGCTGCTAGCTTCTCCGTTACATGTAACGGAGATTGTCGAAGGTGGCAGATGATGCAGATCATCAAGGTCAACGAAATCGAGCTGGCCGTCGAGACCTCCGGTTCCCCCGCCGATCCCGCGATCCTGCTGATCCACGGCGGCGGCCACTCCCTGCTCAACTGGGATGAGGAGTTCGTGACGAGGCTGGCGGCCGCAGGCCGCTACGTCATCCGGTACGACAGCCGGGACGCGGGCCGGTCGACCGGCTCACCAGCCGGGGCTCCCGCCCACAACTTGCGCGACCACGCCTGGCGGCCCCGGGCGCGAGCACGACGATCTACCGCAGATGTCGACCGAACTGCAGGAGCTGTTCGCGACCGAGCAGGCCGAGCCCGACTGGTCGGACCGCGATGCGGTCATCGCCTACCTCGTCGAGGCCGAACGGCCCTTCGCGGCCCACGCGCGGCCCTTCGATGAGGAGGCCATGAGGCGGCTGGCCGAACGCGTCGCTGACCGCACCATCGACATCGCCGCGCAGCTGACCAACCCGTTCCTGCTGGACGCCGGCGAGCCGTGGCGGCACCGGCTCGGCCTGATCGAGGCCCCGACGCTTGTCCTACACGGCACCGAAGACCCGTTCGTCCCCCTCGGCCACGGCCGCGCCCTGGCGGCGGAGATCCCCGGCGCCCACCTCATCGCCATGGAACAGACCGGCCACGAGGTCTTCCCGCCCCACCTGTGGGACCTGCTCATCCCGGCGATCCTCGACCACACCGCCGGCAACCGAGGGGCCTGAATGCTCGCGATCGTCCTCGCCCTCGGCGCCAGCCTCGTCTGGGGAGCCTCCGACTTCCTCGGCGGGCTCAGGAGCCGGGCCCTCCCAGTGCTGTCAGTGTTGCTGATCTCCCAATCCACCGCGCTCGTCCTGCTCGCGCTCATGGCGGCCGCCCGAGGGACCGGCCCGCCGGACGCCTCGTCCCTCGGACACGCCGCCGTCGCAGGACTGGGCGAGCTCGCGGGCATCGCCGCCCTCTACCGCGGGCTGGCGGTCGGCAAGATGTCCATCGTCGCGCCCGTCGCGGCCACCGCACCGGCCCTCCCGCTCCTGATCGGGCTGGCGGCCGGACAGATCCCCGGCCCGCTCCAGTTCACCGGCCTGGCTCTGGCCATGATGGGCCTGGTGGTCACCTCCTACCGATCGGGCGCGGACACGGGCCCCGGCCCCCGGACGATGCCGAGCATCCTGTACGGCTTGCTGGCGGCACTCGGCTTCGGGATCTTCTTCTTCACCATGCACGACGCCGGCGAGAGCGACGTCGGCTGGGCCCTGCTGATCGCCCGCCTCACCGCCGTGCTCGCCCTGACCTCCGTCATCACCCTCAAGCGCCACCGCGTGCGCGTCCCTCGGGCCGACCTGCCACTCCTCGCCCTGATCGGCGCCCTCATCATTGTGGCCGACTTCCTCTACACCACCGCCTCGACGCTGGGCCTGATGAGCATCGCCGCCGTCCTCGGCTCGCTGCACACCATCGTGACCATCGCCCTGGCCCGGATCGTGTTGAAAGAGCGTCTCGAACGCGCCCAGCAGATCGGCATCGCGGTATCCCTCATCGGAGTCCTGGCCATCTCTGCGAGCTGACCGCCCATCCAGCACCGGCCGCAGCGTCGTTCGTCCGCTGCGCCATCCCTCGATCGGGGCACCACGACCGGCGACCTGCTGCCTACGTTGCGCACCGAGGCCAACTCCTCCCCTGAGAAACGCGATCAGGCCACGGTCTGCTGCTCGACGGATCGCTCGGCGACGACCCGCTGCAGGCCGAGCCGGCGGTGCTGTCTGGCGCGCTGGTCGGCTACGCCCGCATCTCCACCGCCGGCCAGCTCCTGGACAGCCAGATGGCCGCCCTCGCCACGGCGGGCTGCATCCGCTCCTACCCGTACATCCGGCCGCAGCTCGACGACGACGGCGGCCTGCTGCTGTGGACCTCGGAGAGCCCGGACTACGACGGCGTGTACGCCTGGCGGTACTAACCTTGTCCGCGGCGCTCAGGCGGAGACCTCCTGCCGCAGCCGGGCGAGCCCGGGGCCGGCCAGGTGGTCCAGCGCCGCGTAGCGGCCGGTGAGCAGCAGGAGCAGCGCGAAGAAGATCGGCCTTCGAGGAGGCTGAGTGCAGGAATTAGCGGTAGCGACCTGTGACCTCTTCGCTTGTTGGCGATCCGTGATTTGGTGATCAGTGGGTGCGACGCCGGGGCGCGAGGACCTCGGTGGCCTTGGCGATGGCCTCAGCCCCGGGTTTGACGTAGCGCATGGCGGTGCGGGGGTTCTTGTGCCGGGTCTTGCCCATGATGAGCTGCAGCGGTACTTCGGCCTCGCCGAGGTGGGTCGCGGCGGAGTGGCGCAGCTGGTGGAGGTCGAGCCCGGCGTACTTCTCGAACAGGACGCGGGCGCGGTCGTAGCCGAGGCGGGCGCGCCCGGTGTGCGGGCACATGTCGGCGTCCGCCGGGCGGCGAGCGGGCACGGGGCGGCGTTCCGACAGGAACAGCGGGCCGCGTGTACGCGCGCTGCCGTCCGGGAGCCGGAGCAGCCGGGGCAGCAGGTGAGCGGTGCCGCCCTTGGAGCGGACGGGAGCGCGGCGGTGCTCCAGATCCAAGTCCTCGATGTTGAGCGCCAGGATCTCCGCGGCCCGTGCCGCGGCTCATACAGCATCCGCCACAGGGTCTTCTCCCGCAGGGGGATGTCGCGGCGGGACAGCAGCCGGTGGATGGTGGTCTTGGCGACGGCGCGGGTCTCGTCGGCGGTCTCCTTGCGGCGTTCGGCCTCAGCCGGGACCGACGGTGCCGCCCAGTGCTTCTTGGTCTGGCATCAGGTGAGCCAGGAGGTGACGGCGGCGCGGTGGGTGTCGGGGTTGGCGGTGCGCGCTGTGGCGAGGAAGGCGTCGGCGGCCGCGGCGAGGGTGACGTGCTCGCCGCGCAGGGCGGTGATCTTCGGCGCGGGGCTCATGTCGGCCGCCGCGTGCCGTCGGAGGCGATGTACCGGATAACGTGCCGGAGTCGCGCACTGTCCCGGCGGAGGCATCTCCTGCTCGCCGTGTCGCCATGATCGCTCATGTACGTGATAACAGACCATTATCACGTACATACGATCTCCCCCGAAGAGAAGTAGGGGCTTCCGCATGAGCTATTAATCTAATATCGTCGATTAACGATGAATGTGAATTCGGGGCCCCTGCCGCGCGCGGAGGCCGAGGAGTACGCGAGCTGGTTCAAGGCCCTGGCCGACGCCACCCGCATCCAGATCGTGTCGCTGCTGGCGCGGCGGCGCGCGCCGATGAGCGTGGGCGAGATCGTGGCCGCGTCCGGGGTGGGTCAGTCCACCGTCTCGCACCACTTGAAGATCCTGGCCGAGGTGCGGTTCGTTCTGGTCGAGCGGCAGGGCACGTCAGGCCTGTACCGGATCAACGAGAACTGCGTGAGCTGCTTCCCCACCGCCGCGGACGTGGTGATGGGCAACCCCGTGCCGGCCGCGCCGGTCTGCGAGTGAGGAGATCTCATGGCCCATGACGAGATCGTCGACCACTACTCCGCCCTGGCCCGCGCCGCGCTCACCGGGCAGCGCATCGCCGACTGCGACCCCGGCGCGTTCACCGACGGCGGCTTCGGCCCGGCCGGCTATGGCGACGACGCCGCCGCGCTCCCCGACGGGGCGCTCCGGGCCAGCCTGGGCTGCGGCAACCCGGTCGCCATCGCCGAACTGCGTGCCGGCGAGACGGTGCTCGACCTCGGCTCCGGAGGCGGCATCGACGTGCTGCTGTCAGCCCGCCGGGTCGGCCCGCACGGCACCGTCTTCGGCCTGGATGCCAGCCCTGCCATGGTGGAACTGGCCCAGCGCAACGCCGAACAGGCGGATGTCGCCAACGTGCAGTTCCTGCACGGCACGATCGAGGCGATCCCGCTGCCCGGCCACGCGGTCGACGTGGTCGTCTCCAACTGTGTGATCAATCTGTCCGACGACAAGGCGGCGGTGCTCGCCGAGGCGTTCCGGGTGCTGCGACCGGGCGGCAGGTTCGGCGTCAGCGACGTCGTCACCGCGCACGTCCTGGACGAGCAGGCGCGGCAGCGGGCCGAGCAGCGCATCGGCTGCGCCGCCGGATCGCTCACCATGCAGGAGTACCGGGATCTGCTGAGCGCGGCCGGCTTCGTCCAGATCGCCATCACGCTGACCGCCGATCACGGCGACGGGGTGCACTCGGCCATCGTCCAGGCCGTCAAGCCCGCCATCGGGCCCGGTCTGGAGATCCGGCCAATGCGCGAGAGCGACGCCCCCGAGGTGCTGGCCATCTACCAGGCCGGGCTGGACACCGGCCAGGCCGGCTTCGAGACCACCGTGCCCAGCTGGGAGGGATTCGCCGCGAGCCGGCTGCCGCACCTGCGATACGTGGCGGTGGATACCGACTCCGGCGAGGTGCTCGGCTGGGTGGCCGCCACGGCGGTCTCGTCCCGGCCGGTGTATGCGGGCGTGGTCGAGCACAGCGTCTACGTCCACCCCGGCTGCCAGGCCCACGGCATCGGCCGCGCGCTTCTGGCGGCGTTCATCGCCGCCGCCGAGGACGCCGGCGTCTGGACGATCCAGTCCGGCGTCTTCGCCGAGAACGCCGCCAGCCTGAGCCTGCACCAGGCACTCGGTTTCCGCGTCGTGGGCAGCCGCGAGCGCGTCGGCCGCCACCACGGCGTCTGGCGCGACGTGCTGCTGGTCGAACGCCGCAGCGCAGTGGTCGGCGCCTGAGAGCCCGCAAGGGCTCGCAAGGACTCGCTGTTGGCCCGGCGTTCACCCTCGCGACATCGACAGCTGCCAATATCGATGAACATCGAAATCGACAGCTGTCGATATGAGCGACGTCGCCGGAGCCCTCCATGGACAGCACCTACCGTCACGCCGATCTGACCGTCGATCAGCAGCACGCCCTGCTCACCGCAGCTCGCACCCTCGCCGAGGAGTTCGCCGGTACCTTCGGCACCGAGACCATCGAGCGGTTCCTGCACACCAGCTACGACCAGTTCGCCGGCCGGGCCGTCATCGCCGACTACCTGCCACTGCTGGCCGAGCGGTTCGCCCGCCAGCGGCTGCGCGCGCCGGCCCGCGTCGAGGGCAAGGACGACGCCGGCGTGGAGGTGATGCACGAGCGCGGCATCGACATCACCGGTGAGTTCCCCAAGCCGTGGACGAGCGAGATCGTCCAGGCCGCCGACGTGGTGGTCACCATGGGCTGTGGCGACGCCTGCCCGGTCTACCCTGGCCAGCGCTACCTGGACTGGGACCTGGACGACCCCGACGGCAAGGCGGTCGAGCAGATCCGCCCCATCCGCGACGACATCGAGCGCCGGGTCCGCACCCTGCTGGCCGACCTGGAGATCCCCACCCTCTGATGCCCGCCGTCCCCGCGTGCGGAGCACGCATCGGCAGATGTCAATATAGACAGATACCTATTTCGATGAACGTCTATATGGAAGGGCAGTGATGGAACTGCTGGAGATCCTGGAGTGCAGCCCGCCGCTCATGCGCGAGCCGCTGGACGCCGAGCAGGCGGCCGGGGTGGCGCGGGTGTTCAAGGCGCTGGGCGACCCGGTGCGGCTGCGCATCCTGTCGATCGTGGCCAGCCGGGCGGGCGGCGAGGTGTGCGTGTGCGACATCACCGGCGCGTTCGAGCTGTCCCAGCCGACCATCAGCCACCACCTGAAGGTGCTCAAGGAGGTCGGGCTGCTGACCTCGGAGCGGCGTGCCTCCTGGGTGTACTACCGGCTGGTTCCCGAGACGCTGGGCGAGCTGTCGGCCCTGCTCGACGTGCCCGCCACCGTCTGAGGAGCAAGCCTGGTGTCCTCTTCCTCTTCCCCGACGTCGGCGCCGTCGGCCCCCGCGCCTGCGCAGGGCGTCATCGCCGGTCTGTCCGCGCTCGACCGGTTCCTGCCGGTGTGGATCATCGCGGCGATGGCCGCCGGGCTGCTGCTCGGACGGCTCGTCCCGGGGCTGAACACCGCGCTGGAAGCGGTGAAGGTCGGCGAGATCTCGCTGCCGATCGCGCTCGGGCTGTTGCTGATGATGTACCCGGTGCTGGCCAAGGTCCGCTACGACCGGCTCGGCGCCGTCACCGGCGACCGCCGCCTGCTGCTGTCCTCGCTGGTGCTGAACTGGGTGCTCGGCCCGGCCGTCATGTTCGCGCTGGCCTGGACCTTCCTGCCCGACCTGCCCGAGTACCGCACCGGCCTGATCATCGTCGGGCTGGCCCGGTGCATCGCCATGGTGCTCATCTGGAACGACCTGGCCTGCGGCGACCGCGAGGCCGCCGCCGTCCTGGTGGCGTTCAACTCGGTCTTCCAGGTGGTCGCGTTCGGCGCGCTGGGCTGGTTCTACCTGCAGGTGCTGCCCGGCTGGCTCGGCCTGTCGCAGTCCGCGCTGGAGGTCTCGGCCTGGGACATCGCCCGGTACGTGCTCATCTTCCTCGGCATCCCGCTGGCCGCTGGCTACCTGTCCCGGCAGCTCGGCGAACGCGCCCGCGGCCGGGACTGGTACGAAAGCCGCTTCCTGCCACGGGTCGGCCCGCTGGCCCTGTACGGGCTGCTGTTCACCATCGTCATCCTGTTCGCCCTGCAGGGCGACACGATCACCTCCCAGCCCGGCGATGTCGCGCGCATCGCGCTGCCGCTACTGGCCTACTTCGCGCTCATGTGGGGCGGGTCGTTCCTGGCCGGCAAGCTGATCGGCCTGGGCTACGAACGCTCAACCACACTGGCCTTCACCGCCGCCGGCAACAACTTCGAGCTGGCCATCGCCGTCGCGGTCGGCGTCTTCGGCGTCACGTCCGGCCAGGCCCTGGCGGGCGTGGTCGGCCCGCTCATCGAGGTTCCCGTTCTGGTCGCCCTGGTCTACGTCAGCCTGGCCGGCCGCCGCCTGTTCCACCCCACCGCCGAGGAGCCCGCCCGTGCCTGAAAGCACCCCCGAGACCATCACCGGTATGCCGTCAGTCCTGTTCGTGTGCGTGCACAACGCCGGACGCTCCCAGATGGCCGCCGGCTGGCTCACCCACCTGGCCGCCAGCCGGGTCGAGGTCCGTTCTGCCGGGTCCGCGCCCGCCGACCAGGTCAACCCGGTCGCGGTCGAGGCCATGCGTGAGGTCGGCATCGACATCACCGGCGAGCAGCCCAAGGTGCTCACCATCGACGCGGTCGAGGCCTCCGACGCCGTGATCACCATGGGCTGCGGCGACGCCTGCCCCGTCTTCCCCGGCAAGCGGTATGAGGACTGGAAGCTCGACGACCCGGCCGGACAGGGCATCGACGCCGTCCGAGTCGTCCGTGACGACATCCGCCTACGAGTGGAGAAGCTGCTCAGCGAGTTGCTGCCAAGCTGAGCAGCTGCGATGAACGACGGTGGTGGCCTGCCGGCCACACGAGGCGTGAGAGGCGATATGGGGGCTGCTCGCCGACGGCCTGATCTACCTGGACCCCGAACGCCAACCGGCCAGTGACAACTGGCGGTGGAAACCGTCCGAGCGAGGCCGCAGGGCGGTCGAGAGCGGGCCGTCGATGAGGACACCGCCTACACCCACCTGGAACTGGCCGCCCGCTACCTGGGCAAGATGACCGCCCTGGCTGAGCACTGGGGCGTGCGGCCGATCTGCTCACCTTTCCCACCGGGTCCGGCGAGCGCGTCGGCATCTCGCCCATGTCCTTCAGCACTGCGCTGGCCGTTCCCGGCATGGAACAGTTCCAGCTCGTCCAGACCGCACCCACCGTCCTGCGGGTACGCCTGCGAGCCGCCGGCGGCGCCGACGCGGACCGCGTCTGGCAGGCCGCCCACGACCGGGCCGTCCATCTGCTCACCGAGCACAAGGCCGGTCACGTGACGATCGAGCGCGCCGAGGAGCCACCGGAGCAGTCGGCCGGAGGGAAGTACCGCAAGATCATCCCGCTGCCGCAGCCCTGACGGGCGCCGGACTCTCCGCCGCAACGGCCGGACAACCGCCGGCGAACGGCCGCAGGCGCTCGCGGCGTCGGGGATCGACTCATGACGGCGGGCAGTTTCGTGCTCTTCGGGCCCGAGGTGCGGCTCAGGCTGCAGACAGACAACCAGGGCCAAGTGTCACCTCCCACACCCATCCGACACGACGGATGCCCGTGTGGTCGACGTCGAGGGGGGCTTCCCCCATGAACGTGGACACCACCGCCACCACGACAGCTACGCCGACGGTTCACCTACACCCTTGAGGAACGCAGCACTAGGGCCTCAGGAACAGCTCGACGACCGGGATCGTCACGTCGGGGCGGGTGATCGGCAGCCGCAGGGTCAGGGTGTCCTCCGGCAGGCCGCGCAGGTAGTGGTGGAACGGCTCCTTCGGGTCGATCTCGACGAACGGCACCTCCGAGGCGTCGTGCAGGAACTGGGCGTAGGCCACCCGGCCGCCGAGGCCCGGCAGGTGCACGTGCTGCATCGGCCACGACAGCAGGTGCAGGTAGAGCCGGTCGCCGCGTCGGGTGTAGCGGCAGTCGGGCGGGGCCTCGAACTCCGCGGGCCCCGCCCCGTGGATGGACCGGGCGTGCAGGCGCATCCACGCGCCGATCCCGCGCAGCCGTTCCAGGGCGCGCGGCTCGAACTCGCCCCGGGCGTTCGGGCCGACGTTCAGCAGCATGTTGCCGCCCTTGGACACGGTGTCGACCAGCATCTTCACCAGCAGCTCGACCGGCTTCCAGTCCTGGTTGTCGCGGTGGTATCCCCAGCTGCCGTTGAGCGTCTGACACGCCTCCCACGGCCGGTGGCCGGGCACGCCGCCGGGCGGCATGACCTGCTCGGGCGTGGTGAAGTCGCCGCCGCCGAGCCCGAGCCGGTTGTTGACGAGGATGCCCGGCTGCAGCTCGCGGGCCATCCGCTCCAGCTCGGCCGAACGCCACTCGTCGGGGCCCTTGGCGCCGAACCCGCGCCCGGCGTAGGAGAAGTCGAACCACATCGTGTCGATGCGGCCGTAGCGGGTCAGCAGCTCGCGGACCTGGCCGTGCAGGTAGTCGGCGTATGTGGTGATGTCGCGTTCGCCGAGGTCCTCCTCCCGGCGGGGGTGGTAGAGGTCGTTGGGGAAGTCGGGGTGGTGCCAGTCGAGCAGGGAGTAGTACAGGCCGGTACGCAGGCCGCGCTCCCTGAACGCGTCGAGCATGGGGGCGAGCAGGTCGCGGCGGGCCTTGAACCCGGTCAGGCCGGAGTCCCACAGGCAGAAGCCGTCGTGGTGCTTGCTCGTCACGACCAGGTACTTCATCCCGGCGTTGACGGCCTCGTCGGCCCAGGCGGCCGGGTCGTAGAGGTCGGGGTCGAAGTGGTCGAAGTAGCGGCGGTAGCGCTCGTCGTCCATCTTCTCGTACGACTGCACCCACTCGTGGCGGGCGGCCGCCGCGTAGATGCCCCAGTGGATGAACAGGCCGAACCGGGCCTGCGTGAACCAGCTCATGGGTGCACCATGACGGCCGACAGGCCGATCCTGCCGGTGCCGGTCCGCTGGATCCGCACGTACCGGCCCTCGGCGTCCACCGCGACCACGGACGGGCGCAGCGCCCGGCCCGGCAGCGGCACCCGCGTGGCCTGCGCGAAGTCGGGCGTGGCCGAGACCAGCAGCTCGGTGTCGGCCGTGGTCATGGAGGCGTCGTTCCAGATCTCCACCGTGCCGATCCGGTGCAGGCCGCCCAGGTCGACCTGCCACCAGGAGCCGGGCGCGGACGTCGTCCTGGTGTCGGTCACCGTGGAGCCGTCGAGGGCGTTGGCGGCCGCCGCGGTGCCCTCGGTGGCGGATTGGGTGGCGCTGCCCGTCCTGGCCAGGTCGGGTTCAAGCTGCTCGACCGGGCCGGGGCTCGCGCCCGCCGCTGCGGCGACGGCGAGCGCCGCGTCGGGCAGCCGTTCCAGGGCGGTGTGATTGTCCACCTGCCGCGAGCCGCGGCCGGACAGCTCCGGCGCGGTGGTGTCGGTCCAGTTGCCGGTCGCGAGGTTGTCGATGCCGTACCCGGCCCAGTTGGAGATCCACTTGTAGCCGACGCGGGTGATCACGTTGCCTTCGACCGTGATGTGGGAGCTCTGCTCGTCGAGGTAGACGCCGTTGCCGTCGCGCTCGGTGTTGCCGTACGCCGACCGGTTGAGGTAGTTGCCGGAGATCACCGTGCCGGGCTGCGGGCCCTGGGTGTAGATCGCGCCGCCGTCGTGCTGGTCCTCAGCGACCATCATGGCGTCCACGATCCTGTTGCCGGTGATCCGGTTGTCGCGCATGTCCGGGTTCTGGGCCACCGGCTGGTTCCAGCCCCACCCGACCGACACGCCCGAGTACGGCAGCTTCTCCAGCGTGTTGTGGTCCACGCGCAGACCGGACTCGTAGCCCGCCCAGACGCCCACCGCGTCGGTGAACTCGCGGCCGGTCCAGGTGATGGTGTTGCGGGCCACCGTGTTGCGCTCGCCGCGCAGCTCGGCCGGGGGATTGGGGTCGGTGTCGCCGACGTAGACCGCGCCCGACGACAGGTCGGTGAACGTCGAGCCGGTGACCGCCGAGTCCTTGGTGCCGCCCTCCAGGATCACGCCGGCGCCGCCGAGGCGCGCGAACGCGGCGCCGTCGAAGGTCACGTCCCGGCCGCCGCGCACGACGACGGCCGCGGCCGGCTTGGTGTAGAAGCGGCCGGCGTGGTCCTCGGGGCCGGTCGCGCCGGTCAGGGTGAGGCCGCCCTGCGTGCCCGCGTACCCCTCGGCGGTGTCCGGCTGCCGGTAGGCGGCGTGCTCGAAGGTCAGCCCGGCGATCCTGACCCGGCTCGCGCCCTCCAGGCGCAGCAATGTCTCAGTGGCGGGCGCGATCACGTCGTCCAGTCGCTCGCCCGGCCGGGGCAGGTAGGAGACGGTACGGGCGGTCCGGTCGAAGACGAACTCGCCCGGCTCGTCGAGCAGCTCGGCGGCGTTCTCGAAGAAGGACACCTTGGAGTACCGGGAGGAGTCGACCGTCGTCGAGTCCCACGCGGGCCCGGTGCGGCCGGTGCCGCTCGCGGAGTTCGTCCAGCACGGCTGGACGAAGGTGATCACGTCGCCGTCCACGCGGTCGATCCTGCAGCGGTAGTTCCGCCACCTGACCTTGATGACCGCCTCGGCGTTCGCCGGGTCGGCCCAGCCCGCGACCCCGCTCTTAACCGCGCCGGTCATGCCCGTCTTCGTCGCGTCGCAGGTCGAGGCCGGGCACGACCCGCCGCGTGCCCGGACCGCGCGTACGCCGCCGACGAAGAGCTGCCGGGGCGAGAGTCCCTCGGGGACGGGCGCGACCTGGAGGCGTCCCTCCTGCCGCCAGCCGGTGATCGGCACGCCGCCGGACAGCACCGGACGAGCGCCGGGGGCGGCGGTCCAGGTCACCGTGTGCCCGTCGGGGCCGGAGTCGCGCCGGTCCAGGACGAGCGGCGCGGCCATCCGGTAGACGCCGCCCGCCAGGCGGACCTCGACGTCGCGGTCCATGCCGCCGGCCAGGGCCTCGCGGACCTTGTCCCGCGCGGTCTCCAGGGAACACGGGTTGACCTGGTTGCAGGCCGCGGACCGGCCGTCCGGGGCGACGTGGAAGACCTTCGGGGCCGGGGCGGCCGCGGGGGCCAGGGCCAGGGTCAGGGCGAGGGCGATCGCGGCGTTCACATTCCCTCCAGCGGGGGGTTCTGGGTGCCGAAGAGCCAGGCGCGCAGGAATCCGTCCAGGGCGGGACGGTGGGCGGTGGCAGCGGCGTGGGTGATGAAGTCCTCGGTGGAGGCGTTGCCGTCCTTGTTGCGCTGCACCCACCGGCGCATGATCCGGTCGAACGTCTCCTCGCCGACCTCGGTGCGCAGGGCGTACAGGACGAGGGCGCCGCCGTCGTAGATGTTGTAGCCGCCGAGGCCCTTCGGCCTGCCGGGCGGGCCGTCCTTGGCGCGGACCTCGTCGAGCTTGGCGTACACGCCGCGCATCTTGTCGGCCAGCGGCTGGCCGCCGTGCTCCTGCGCCCACACGGCCGCGTAGTAGACGGCCGGGCCCTCGTTCAGCCAGGCGTCCTGCCAGGTGGCGGGGGTCACCGAGTCTCCGAACCACTGGTGGACGAGTTCGTGCACCATCGTGTTGGAGTACGTGGGCCGGTCGAACCACCCGGTGCCGAACAGCGACAGCGTCTGGTTCTCCAGCGCGTCGCTGTATCCCGGGTAGATGTGCACCCCGTACGTGGAGAACGGGAACCGGCCGAACCTGGCCTCCGCCCAGGCGATCTGGGTACCGGTCTCGGCGGCGATCGGCGCGTACCTGGCCTCCTGGCCCTGCGGGACGACGTGCCGCAGCGGGAGCGCGTGCGGGCCGGTGCCGTAGACGTACGTGCCCTTGACCACGGCGAGGCCGATCAGCTCCGAGGCCATCGGCTCACGCTCCTCGAACGTCCACGTGCCGCCGTCACGGCCGGTCAGCTCGCCGTTGGCGGTGGCGACGTACCCCTCGGGGGCGGTGACGCGAAAGGTCCAGGTGGCCTTGTCCGACGGGTGGTCGTTGACGGGGAAGAACGTGTCGGCCCTGCTGGACTGCGCGGCGGCGGCGAACCCGCCGTCGGGGCCGAAGCGCCAGCCGGTCAGGCCCGCGCGCGGCGCCTTGCCGTTGCCGTGGAAGCGCACCTCGGCCTCGAACGGGACGTGCTCGCGCAGCGGCTCGGCGGGCGTGACGGTCAGCTCCTGACCGCTCTGCCCGGGGGAGAGCGCCCAGGTGGCGGGCTCGCCGTCGACGGTGACGGCGTCGATCGCGTGCCCGTCGGTGTCGAGGTTGAAGGACGACAGGGCCTGGGTGGCCTTCGCGGTGAACCGTACGACACCGGAGAAGTCGTAGGTGACGGGGGTGAAGTCGAAGGAGACGTCGTAGTGGCGCACGTCGTAGCCGCCGTTGCCGAGCGTCGGGAAGAGCGGGTCGCCGAGGCCGGGCGAGCCCGGCGACGGGGGTACGGCGGCGGCGGTGCCGAGCAGCGCGGCGGCGACGAGGGCGATGATAATCCGCTTCATGGTCAGCCCGCCTTCGGTGACTGCTTGAGTGCTTCCTCGAACTCGGCGCGTGCCTGGTCGCCGCCCTGCGCCCGCCAGTCCTTGACCAGCTTGTCCAGGTCACTCAGCGGCGCCCGCCCGGCCACGATGGAGGTCACGCGGTCGGTGCGCATGGTGTACAGCGACTCGTACTTGTTCTCGTTGGCGGGGGAGTACAACCCGACCGTCGGGTCCTCCACGCCCACGGCGATCATCTTGCTGATCGCGTCGTGCATGATCTTCACGGCCTCCTTCGAGGAGGAGTCGAACAGCGCCTGCGTCGGCGCGGCGACGAACTTCCACGGCACGGCGGTGTCCCGCCCGCCCTGCTCGGTCAGCACCGGCGCGCCCTTGGCGTCGCGCGTGTGGTCGGTGCCCTCCAGGCCGTAGTTGAACAGCGTGTACTCCTCGCTGCCGAACGGCGAGGCGAAGAAGTCGGCCACCCGCAGCAGCTCCTTGGCCCGCTGCTCGTCGCTCTTCTTCAGCATGGTGATCGAGACGACGATGTTGTTGAGGAACGCCTTGGCCTTCGGGCCGACCGGCGTGAGCGGCCGCGGATCGGCCGTCGGGTCGATCTTCTTGGACGTCTGCAGGTAGCCGGTGGGTCCGAGGTAGGCGGGCAGGCCGTCGTAGACCATCGCGGCGTGGCCGGAGTTGAACTCGTTCTTGCGCTTGAGGCCGTCGAAGCCCTCCGAGCCGGGGTAGATGACGCCCGCCTCGCGGAGCTTGCGGACGTACTCGACGGCCGCCTTGTACTCCTCGGTCTCGATGGCGTGGACGAGCCTGCCGTTCTCCAGCCGCCAGGCGTTGGGGGCGCCGAACAGCTGCGAGAAGATCGACAGGCCGTACACGCCGCCGACCATGGTGAGCACGCCCCACTGGTTGTCCTTGGGCCTGGTCACCTCCTTGAGCAGCTCGAACAGGCGGTCCATGTCGGAGATCTGCGACAGGTCGGTGACGCCCGCCTTCGCGAACATGTCGGCCCGGTAGAAGCCGAGCCCGCCGACCATGTTGCGTGGGATGGGGATGCCGTACAGCTTGCCGCCGACGATGCCCTGCTTCCAGAACACCTGCGGGATCGCCGCCAGGTTCGGGTACTCCTTGACCGCGTCCCCGCCGAGCAGCGCCGTCAGGTCGGTGCACTGGCTGGCCGCGAACGCGGGCAGGTTGTTCACCCCCTGCGACTGGATGTAGGTGAACATGTCGGGCAACGTGCCGCCCGCGACCATCGTGTTGAACTTCGTCGGCCAGTCGTCGGACGAGACCGCCTGCACGTCGGCCGTCCCGCCGAGCCGCTTCTCCACCTCCTGCCACGCCGGGTTCTCCGCGCGGCCGGGCGGCGGCGGCAGGAACGTCTGCACCGCGATCTTCACGGTCCCGCCCGACATCGGCGGCTTGGCGACGGCCCTGAACAGCTTGTCCGGATAGGTGAAGTAGCCCTCGGGCACGCCCGTGGGGCTGCCGGGCAGGTCGGGGGTGAGCGTGCCGGCCGGCGGCGTGTACGTCGGCAGCTTGATGGTCAGCCCCTGCGCCTTGGCGGCGGGCGCGGCGGACCCGCCACCGCAGGCCGCGAGGGCGGAGGAGGCGACGACACCCGCCGCCGTGGCGGCGCCGAGCCGGAGGAATCCTCGGCGCGAGACGCTTTCTCTCATGGGATCTTCCTTGGGGGGTTGGGGGGTCAGCCTTTGACGGCGCCGGTGAGCACGCCCTTGGTGAAGTAGCGCTGCAGGAAGGGGTAGACGAGCAGGATGGGCACGATCGCCACCACGAGCACGGCCATCTGGACCGCCTGCACGGGCGCCGGCGCCTCGGCGGCCGTCACGGTCTCCATCGAACGGCCCTGCAGGACGAACGTGCGCAGGATCAGCGGGAGCGGGAACTTGTCGGAGTCGTCGAGGTAGAGCAGGGCGTTGAAGAAGGCGTTCCAGTAGCCGACGGCGTAGAACAGCGAGATCACCGCGAGCACCGCCTTCGACAGCGGCAGCACGATCCTGACGAGGATGCCGAAGTCGCCCGCGCCGTCGATGCGGGCGCTCTCCAGCAGCTCGCGCGGCAGCCCCATGAAGAACGAGCGCAGCACGACCAGGTTGAACGCGCTCACCAGGCTCGGCAGGATCAGCGCGCCGAACGAGTCGATCAGGCCGACCTGCTTGACCAGCAGGAAGTTGGCGATCAGGCCCGGGTTGAAGAGCATGGTCAGCAGGGCGACCATCAGGATCCAGCGCGAGCCGGTCACCTCGCGGCGGCTCAGCCCGTACGCCATGCCGATGGTGGCGAGCATGCTGGCGAGCGTGCCGACGGCCGTCACCAGCACGCTGACCAGCAGCGCCCGCGTCACCACCCCGCCGCTGAGTATCGTCGAGTACGCCGCCAGGCTCGGCGCGGACGGGACCAGCACGAACCCGCCCGCCCGCGCGATGTCGGACTCGGCCGACAGGCTGGTGCCGATGACACCGACGAAGGGGTAGGCCACCAGCAGGACGACCGCGGTGAGGATCGCGCCCTTGAGGATCAGGCCGGGCGTGGAGGGCCGCTCCATCCAGGCCGGCCGGCTACTTGTCGCCACCGCGGTACACCCCCTCGTGGCCGAACAGGTGGGCCACCTTGTTCGCGCCGAGCACCATCGCGGTGCCGACGATGGTCTTGACCAGGCCGACCGCGGCCGCGGGTCCCCACTGGCCGTCCTTGACGCCGTTGAAGTAGACGAACGTGTCCAGCACCTCGCCCGCGTCGGGGCCGACGTTGTCGCGCTGGAGCAGGATCTGCTCGAAGCCGACGGACAGGATGCTGCCGAGGTTGAGTATCAGCAGCAGGATGATGATCGGCGTGATGCCGGGCAGCGTGACGTGCCACAGGCGGCGCCAGCGGCCCGCGCCGTCCATGGCGGCGGCCTCGTACAGGTCCTGGTTGATGGCGAGCAGGGCGGCGAGGAAGATGATCGTCGCCCAGCCGGCGTCCTTCCAGATCACCTGCAACGTCACCAGCAGCGGGAAGACGTCGGGGTCGGTCATCATGTCGTAGCGCGGCAGGCCGGCGCTCTGCAGGAAGTTCGGCAGCGCGCCCGCGCCGCCGAGGATCTGCTGGAACACCGAGACGATGATCACCCAGCCGATGAAGTGCGGCAGGTAGACCACGCTCTGCACGAACCTGCGCACCCTGTCGCTGACCACGCTGTTGAGCAGCAGTGCGAGGGCGATCGGTGCGGGGAAGAAGAGCACGAGCTGGGTGAGGGTGATCTTGAGGGTGTTGCCGAGGGCGTTCCAGACGCCGGGGTCGCCGAAGACGGTGGCGAAGTTCCGCAGCCCCACCCAGGCGCTGTCGATGAAGCCGATGTAGGGCTGGTAGTCCTTGAACGCGACCACGTAGCCGAACAGCGGCCCGTAGTGGAAGACCAGGAAATAGATCAGCCCGGGCAGCGTCAGCAGGAGCATCACCCGGTCGCGCCGGAGGCGCCGCCACAGCGAGAGCCTGCGCGGCCTCTCGCCGGACGACGACGCTGTCCCGGCACGGGGGGCGTCGAGGGTAGCGGTCATGCGCTGGGTCCTTCCAGTTGGCGAGGAAGCTAGTAAGCGCTTTCATGCTTCGTCAAGCCCTTGGCTGGAAGTCGTGCCGTTCTTGGCCCGGCTCCTTGACCTTTGCGCAGGTGAAGCCCTAGCGTGCCGCAGCAGTGCGTAGAACGCGCTTACTATCGGGAGATGGACGTGGGCAGACAAGAGGCGCCGGTGAGACCTCCGCACACCCGGCCGAGACCGCGCGCCGTGCTGGCGATGGCGCCTGGGGTGCGCGAGGAGGTGTTCGGGCACGAGGCCCTGCGCCGCCTCGGTGAGCTGACCGAGCTCCACGACCGGGTGCTGCACGAGGTCAGCTCGCCGGACGCCCTGCGCGCGCTGGCCGAGGCCGAGGTCCTGGTGACCGGCTGGGGCTGCCCGAAGATCGACGCCGGGCTGCTCGATCGCGCCCCCGGCCTGCGCCTCGTCGCGCACGCGGCGGGCACGGTCAAGACCTTCCTCGACCCGGCCGTCCTCGAACGCGGCGTCCGGGTCTGCAGCGCGGCCGACGCCAACGCGGTGCCCGTCGCCGAGTTCACCTTCGCCGCCATCGTCTTCGGCGCCAAGCGGGCCTTCACCCTGGCCCGTCGCTACCGAGAGCGCGGCACCCGGCGCGACTTCTCCGGCCTGCCCTGGCTCGGCACCCGCGGCATCACGGTCGGCCTGGTCGGGCTGTCCAGGATCGGCCGGCGCGTCATGGGGCTCCTCGGCGGCCTCGACGTGGACGTGCTGGTATACGACCCGTACGCCGACCCCGCCGGGATCGCCGAGCTCGGCGGCACGGCCATCGACCTCGACACCCTGGTCAGGCGGTCGCACGTGGTCAGCCTGCACGCCCCCGAGACCCGCGAGACCCGCCGCATGCTCGACGCCAGGCGGCTGTCGATGCTCCGCGACGGCGCCGTCGTCGTCAACACCGCCCGCGGCGGCCTGGTCGACACCGACGCGCTGGTCAAGGAGGTACGCAGCGGCCGGCTCGACGCGATACTTGACGTCAGCGACCCCGAGCCGCTCCCGGCCGGCCATCCGCTGTTCGACCTGCCCAACGCGTTCGTGACCCCCCATCTGGCGGGCGCGCAGGGCAACGAGCTCGGCAGGCTGGCCGAGTCCACGCTCGGGGAGATCGCCCGTTACGCCGCCGGGCTGCCGCTGCTGCACGAGATCGATCGCGGCGAGCTCGACCGAATGGCATGATCGACAGCGAGGAGGTGCCGGTGACCGAGCCGAGCCTGGCGACGATGGCCGACGTGGCGAAACGCGCGGGCGTCTCCAGCGCGACCGTGTCCCGGGTGATCAACGGCAACTACCCGGTCTCGGCCGTCACGCGCCAGCGGGTCGAGCGGGCCATCGCCGAGCTGGGCTATGTCGCCAACGCCCACGCCCGCGCCCTGGCCGGAGCCACCAACAGGACCGTCGGGATCATCATCAACGACGTGATCGACCCCTTTTACGCCTACATCGCCCGGGGCGTCGAGCGCGAGGCCACCAGGCACGGCCGCCTGTGCATGGTCTGCTGCACCCACGGCAGCCACGAGAAGGAGCTCGCGCTCATCGACCTGCTGCACGAGCAGCGAGCCGACGCCGTCATCCTGGTCGGCGGCGCTCACGAGGATCGCGCCTACGCCGCCCAGGTCGCCCGCCGGGCCCGCGCGCTGCATGCCAGCGGCTCCACGCTGGTGCTGTGCGGCCGGCCGTCGCTCGGCGACGACGTGCCGACCCGGGTCGTCGAGTACGACAACGAGGGCGGCGCCTTCGCGATCACGGACCACCTCATCACGCAGGGGCACCGGAAGATCGTCTTCCTGGGCGGGCCGCCGAGCCTGTCCACGACCGTCGCGCGGCTGGCCGGGCACCGGCGCGCGCTCGCCTTCCGCGGCCTGCCCTACGACAAGGGACTGATCCACCTCGGGCAGCTCAACCGCAGGTTCGGCTACGACAGGATCCGCGCGCTGCTGGCCGACAAGCTCGACTTCACGGCGCTGTTCTGCGCCAACGACACGGTCGCGGCGGGCGCGATGCAGGGGCTGGAGCTCGCGGGCGTGCCGGTGCCGGAGGCGGTCTCGGTGGTGGGCTACGACGACGTGCCGATCGCGCAGGAGCTGCGGCCGCAGCTGACGACCGTACGCATCCCGCTGGAGGAGCTGGGCCGCCAGGCCGTACGCCTCGGCCTCGACGTCGGGGACGACGACGACTACCTCTCGCCCGTGCAGACGATGGCCAAGGTCGGCACGAGCATCGTGGTCAGGGCCTCGGTCGCGCCGCTGCCGTAGGAAGCGCTTACTGATCATGGCTCCGGATTGCGGCGTGGAGCAGGGATAGAAAGCCGCAGAAAGATCCAGTAAGCCCTTGACCGGCATAGTAAGCGCTTACACAATCCCTGCCATGACCCCCCTCACACGCAGAACCTTCCTCGGCACCTCCATCGGCGCGGCCGGAGCGGTGACGGGCGCGGCCCTGCTCGGCTCCCGCCCGGCCCTCGCGCGCACAGCCCTGGCGCGCCCGGCCGGCCAGGAGGCGCGGCACACCGTGACACTCAGGGCCAGGCCCGCGGCCGAGGGCGAACGCCTCCGGCTCCAGCAGGCGCTCAGGACCACCGAGTTCCACCCCACCCGCGTCCACCTGCCCGCCGGCACCCCGATGGCCGTCGAGGTGACCGCCCCCGACGGGGTGCTGCCCACCCTGTACGTCGGCGCACCCGACACCCACGCCGACGTCGCGTACAAGAACCCGCGCGCCTACCGGCTCACCGAGGGCGTCACCACTGTGACCGACCCCGGCGGCGGGCTCGTCTACCTGGCGCTGACCGGCGACGGGCAGCGCGCCAGGGTCAAGTTCCTGTCGGGCGGGGTGCGCGTGCCGACGTTCACGCTGGGGGAGAGCACCGAGGCCGAGTTCCAGTCCCAGCTCGACACGCTGACCGCCGCACCGCAGGCCGAGCTGGTCTCGCCGCACGCCATCGTCACGATCACCCGCGACGGCATGCTCGCCTGGCGCGACCAGGACCACGGGGAGCTGCTCCGGCTCCTGGAGACGATCATCGCCTCGCACGCCGCGATCTCCGGCCTGTCCGCCGCCGAACGTTCCCCGCTGCCCTTCCACCTCGTCGAGGCCCCGCGCATGCCCACGGGCGCCGGCGCGTACGCCACCCACGGCTGGACCGCCTACCCGCGCACCTACCTCGACCGGCTCATCGCCGTGGACGGGCTGCGCACCCGGGGCTGGGGCGTCTACCACGAGCTCGGGCACCAGCACCAGCAGATGGCCTACAAGCCGGAGGACCTGACCGAGGTGACGGTCAACGTCTACGCGCTGGCCGCGCAGCGCACGCTGGCGCAGCCGTCCAACCTCACCAGGCCCGACGCCAAGACGGGGCTCACGCCGTACCGGAGCGCGCTGGCCAAGCTGCCCGCGGCCGACTTCCGCAGGTTGGGGGCGTACGAGAAGCTCGTGCCGTTCCGGCAGCTCGAACTGGCCTTCGGCGGGGACTTCCACCCGCGCCTGCACCAGCTGGTCCGCGAGGAACGTCCGGCCTCCGACTACACCGAGTCCGCCAAGCGGTGGGGCAACCTCGCGATCTACACCTCGCGGATCGCGGGGGCCGACCTGTCGGGCTTCTGGACCCGCTGGGGCGCGCCGCTGACCGCCGAGTACCTGGCCCGGGTCGCCGCCCTCGGCCTCCCGGCCCCCGCCGCCGACCCCTCGACGCTCACCGACTAGGAGCCCCCCATGCCCCCTGCCCGCCCCACCCCCACACCCCCTGACGGGACCTCCGCCCGTCCCGCCTCGCCGTCCTTCGACGGGGGTTCCGCTCGTCCTGCCCCGGCGGCCCCCGGGCGGGCTTCCGGCCCGTTCCCCGATGGGGGGCTTTCTCGCAGGGGGGTGGTCGTGGGGTTGGCCGCAGCTGGGGGTGTGGCGTTGTCGGGCGCCCCCCGGGCCGCGGCTGCCGAGGTGCGGCGGGTCGCGGTGCCCGGGGCGCGTAGGGCCGTGGTGCTGCGGGGGCGGCCGGCGGCGGAGGCGGAACGGCTGCGCATGCAGACCGTCTACCGTACGACCGAGTTCGTGCCGACCGGCCTGTACCTGCCGCCCGGACACCCCCTCACCCTGGAGGTACGCGCCCCCGACGGCCCCCGGCCCACCCTGCACGTCGGCGCCCCCGACACCAACCCCGACACCGCCTACCGGTACCCGCGCGCCCACCCGCTCACCGAGGGCGTCAACACGGTCACCGACGCGGGCGGCGGCATGGTGTACCTGTCGTTCACCGGTGACCGCAGGGCGAACGCGGTCGTGCGGTTCGGGCCGGAGGGCGTCCCGGCGCCGACGTACGTCCTGGCGCCGAGCAGCGGCTGCGGCGACCCGGCGCTGGCGACGCGGGCGGCGTGGCAGGGCCGCCCGTCCTTCGTCGCGCCCGTGTTCGCGCCCGAGGGCACCACGGAGGCCGAGTTCCAGGCGCAGGTGGACGCGTTCACCCAGGCGCCCTTCGTCGAGCTGGTCTCGCCGCAGATGATCGTGACCGTCCGGCGCGAGACCTTCCTCCAGGTGCGCGACCAGGACCACGCCCGGCTCATGACCCGACTGGAGCAGGTCGAGAACGTCGAGGCGGCGATCTCCGGCCTGGACGGCTCCGCCCCGCTGCACGCCCCGACCCCGCTCGGCCGGCACCTGGTCAACGTACGCCCCGAATACGGCCCCAAGTCCACCGCGTACGCCACCCACGCCTACACCGCCTACTACGACGCGTACGCCACGACCCGCCTGCTCCTGCCCGACAAGGTGCGGACCACCGGCTGGGGCGTCTACCACGAGCTCGGGCACCAGCACCAGCAGATGGCCTGGCGGCCGGGCGAGCTCACCGAGGTCACGGTCAACATCTACAGCCTGGCCGTGCAGCGGCACTTCGGGATGCCGTCCAACCTGGTGACCAACAACGCCTACGAGACGGCGCTCGCCAAGCTGCCGGTCGCCGACTACGCCGGGCTCGGGGCGTTCGAGAAGCTGGTGCCGTTCCGGCAGCTCGAACTCGGGTTCGGTGACGACTTCTACCCTCGGGTGCACCGGCTGGTCAGGGAGGAGACGCCGCCGTCGTCCTCGGGGGACTCGGCGCGGCGCTTCACGCTGATGGCCCTGTACTTCAGCCGCGTCGCCGGACGCGACCTCTCCGGGTTCCTGCGCGCGTGGGCGTTCCCGATCCCGGAGAGCGGGTACGCCGAACTGGCCGCGCTCGGCCTGCCCGCGCCGGACGCCGACCTGACCCGGCTGAGCGAGCGATGACCAGCCGCCGCGCCTTCCTCGGCGCCGTCGCCGCCGCGCCCCTGCTCACCGCGACCCCGGCCTGGGCCGGAACCATCCGCCGCACAGCGGCCTCGGGGGCGGACGTAGCGCCGGGTCCCGCCGACTTCGCCGGGCTCCGGGACAAGGCGGCCGAGCTGATCACGGGCGGCGACCTCGACCCCCGCGACCCGGCCTTCGCCGCGCCGCTGGCCCGCCTGGACGTGGCCGCCTCGGCGTACCGGGCGTCGATGAACCTGGCTCCCGGACGTACGCACCTGTGGCCGGACCTCCCGCTGACCGGCGTGTCCGGCGACATAGCGACCAGCCACCAGCGCCTGCGCGCGCTGGCCACCGCCTGGGCGAGCCGCGGCTCGGCCCTGTACGCCGAGGAGACCCTGGCCGCGCAGATCATCGGCGGCCTCGACTTCCTCTACGAGCGCGCCTACAACGAGGGCAAGCGCGAGACCGGCAACTGGTGGCACTGGGAGATCGGCGCGCCGCGCGCGTTGATGGACACCTGCGTGCTCATGCACGACGCCGTCGACGCGGGACGGCGGGCAGCCTGGATCCGCGCCGTGGACCGCTTCTGCCCGAACCCCGACCGCCGGACGAACCTCACGAACTTCGCCGAGACCGGCGCGAACCGGGCCGACAAGGCGCTCATCGTGGCTTTGCGCGGCATCGTCGGCGAGAGCTCGGACAAGATCGCGCTCGCCCGCGACGGCCTGTCCGACCGGCGTGACGCAGGCAAGCACACCCTGTTCGGCTACGTCACCTCCGGCGACGGCTACTACGCCGACGGCTCGTTCGTCCAGCACGACGTCGTGGCCTACACCGGCTCGTACGGCGTCGTCCTGCTCCAGTCGGTGAGCGCGATCCTCGGCCTGCTCGGCGGGAGCGCCTGGCAGGTGGACGACCCGGCGGTGCGGGTCGTGCTGGACGCGGTGGAGCGCACGTACGCGCCGTGGATCCACGACGGGCTCATGATGGACAGCGTGCGCGGGCGGGCGGTGTCGCGGCAGTTCAACCGGGACCACGACTCGGGCCGTGACACCGTGGACGCGATCCTGCGCCTGGCGGCCGGCGCGGGGGAGCCGTACGCGGCGCGGTTCCGCGAGCTGGCAAAGGGGTGGATCGCGCGCGGCCGGTTCCTGGAGGGCGCCGACGTCGCGGCCACCGCGAGGGCCGTCGCCGTGCTCGCCGACGACGCGGTCGCCGCCGCGCCCCGGCCGAGCGGCCACCACGTGTTCGCCGACATGGACCGCGTCGTGCACCGCCGTCCCGGCTGGTCGTACGCGATCAGCCTGTCGTCGAAGCGGATCGCCCTGTACGAGTGCGGCAACGGCGAGAACTACCGGGCCTGGTACCAGGGCGACGGCGCGACGTACCTCTACCTCGACGCCGGCCACTACAGCGACGGCTACTGGCCCACGGCCGACTCCCACCGGCTCGCCGGGACCACCGTCGACACCCGCCCGCGCGACCCGGCCGTCTCCTCCGGCGGCACCGGCACGGTCCGCCCGAAGAACGCCTGGGCGGGCGGCGCCACCGCGGACGGGTACGGCGTCGCCGCGCTCGATCTGATGGCCGTGGGGACCACGCTCACCGCCCGCAAGACCTGGGTGTGCCTCGACGACGCCGTCGTCTGTCTCGGCGCCGGGATCACCAGCGCCGACGGCCGCGTGATCGAGACGGTCGTGGAGAACCGGCGCACCTCCGCCCCGCTCACCACCGGCGACGGCTGGGCGCACCTCGAAGGCGTCGCCGGGTACGTCTTCCCGTCCGGCCACCGGCCGCGCTCGCTCACCGAGCGCCGTACCGACACCTGGCGGTCGATCAACGACGGCGCGAGCACACAGGGCACGGACGCCACCGTGACCTGCGACTACACCACCCTCTGGCTCGACCACGGGATGAGCCCGTCCGGCGCGGACTACGCCTGGGTCATGCTCCCGGGCGCCACGCCCGACCGGACGCGCGACTTCGACCGTGCCGAGATCCTGGCCAACACCGCGACCGTGCAGGCGGTGCGCGCGCACGGGCGCTCGGCGGGCGGCGGCGAGCTGTTCGCGGCCACGTTCTGGGCGGCGGGGGAGGCGGGTGGGGTGTCGGCCTCGGCTCCCTGCGCGGTCCTGGTCCGGCGGGCGGCGGGACGGACGACCGTGGCGGTCGCCGACCCCGGGCGTACCGTGGCGGCGGTGACGCTCGTGCTTCCCCATCCCGCGCACGCCCTGGTCAGGGCCGACGACACCGTCTCGGTCACGACGGGCGAGCGGCCCTGCGTCACCGTCGATCTGGCCGGCTCCCGCGGCCGGTCCCACACCGCCGTGCTCGCCGTCGGCAAGAAAGGCTGAACGTTGATCCCTCCGTACCTGTCGCTGCCGCCGACCGACCGCGTGCTCTCCTCGCGCACCGGCTGGACCCGCGCGCACTGGGAGGCTCTCGCCGACCGGCTGCTCGGGGCGGTGCCGCCGTACGCCTCTCCCGGTTTCGCGCAGATCCGGCTTCCGGGCCGGGCGAGCTGGTCGGGCGTGGCGCTCGACGGGCTGGAGGGGTTCGCGCGCACGTTCCTGCTCGCCGCGTTCCGCCTCGCGGGCGCGGCGGGCGACGTCCCCGACCTCGCCGAGCGGTACGCCAGGGGCCTCGCGGCGGGCACCGACCCCGGCAGCGGCGAGGCGTGGCCCGAGCTGACCGACTGCTCGCAGCAGATGGTGGAGGCCGCCTCGATCGCGGTCGCGCTGCACGAGACCCGGCCGTGGCTGTGGGACCGGCTCGACGACGGCGTACGGGACCGGGTCGCCCACTGGCTCGGCGGCTTCGTCGGCAAGCGCACCTGGGACAACAACTGGATGTTGTTCCAGACGGTGACGGAGGAGTTCCTGAAGTCGGTGGGCGGGCCGTACGAGCAGCGGGAGATCGACCGCGGCCTTGAACGCATCGAGGACTGGTACGCCGGCGACGGCTGGTACACCGACGGCGGCTCGCGCAACTTCGACTACTACTGCGGCTGGGCGCTGCACCTGTACCCGCTGCTGTGGACGCGCATGTCGGGCGACGCGGAGCGGGCCGGCGTGTACACGAGCCGCCTGCACGAATTCCTCACGACATATCAGCATTTCTTCGGTGCGGACGGCGCGCCCGTCCACCACGGCCGCTCGCTCACCTACCGCTTCGCCGCCCTCGCGCCCGTCTGGCTGGGCGCGCTCACCGGCGCCACCCCGCTCGCGCCGGGCCAGACCAGGAAGCTCGCCTCCTCCGTGGCGCGCCACTTCGCCGAGCGCGGCGTGCCGGGCCCCGACGGGCTGCTCTCCCTCGGCTGGTACGAGCCGTTCCTGCCGGTGACGCAGGCGTATTCGGGGCCCGCGTCGCCGTACTGGGCGTCGAAGGGGTTCCTCGGGCTGCTGCTGCCGCCGGACCACCCGGTGTGGACCGAGCGCGAGCAGCCGCTGCCCATCGACGAGCACGACGTCGTCGCGGCCGTCCCCGCCGCGGGGCTGCTCCTGCACGGCACCCGGCACGACGGGATCGTCCGCCTGCTCAATCATGGCAGCGACCACGGCGCGCCGCCCGACGACCCGCACTACGCCAAGCTCGCCTACTCCACCCGTACCGCCCCCGAGGCAGCCGAGCACGCCTGGGCCCGCGATCTCGACAACCACCTCGCGCTGGTCGCGCCCGGCGGCACCCCCTCGCGCCGTACCGCGATCACGCCGCTGACGTGCGCGGACGCCACCGCCTCCTCCTCCCATCGGACCGCGGGCGGCGCGCTCGTCACCAGCACCTCGGTCGTCCGCGGCCCCTGGGAGCTCCGCGTCCACGAGATCGCCGGTGGCGAGGGCAGCGGTGAGGGCGGCGTGCGTGAAGGTGGGTTCGCCGTGGCCGGGGACGTGCCGCCGACTGTGGCGACCGGGCGCGGATGGGCGATGGCGCGCCGCGCGGACGGCCTCACCTCCGCGATCGTCGCCCTGTACGGCTGGCGGCGGGCGAGCGTCGCGCGTGAGGTCGAGTCCAACGCGTTCGGCCCGCACTCTGCCGTCCCGTGCCTGCACGCCGACAAGCCCGGCCTGCACGTCTCGCTGGTCGTGCTCTCCGGCGACGCCGTGCACCCGGCCGCCCTCCGCGACGCGGTCACCGTGGACGTCTCCGCCCGCGAGGTCGTCATCGGCTTCCCCGACGGCACGTCCACGACCTTGACACGGTCTCCTGACCCGGACCGCAGCGCTTCATGATCGCAGGCCCTGGTGGCCGGCGACGCGCTCACCGCGATACTCAGCCACGTCAGCGGCTCGGAGATCCAGAAGCTCCTGGACGCGGGCGGCGCGGCCACCGGAGGCTACGCCGGAGCGGGGAACATCCGCCAGCTCTCCGGTGGGAAGGCCGGCTTGTCTTAACAAGATCACTCCCAACAGGGTCGGGATCGGTGCCTGTGACCGCGGGCGTCGATCACTGTCTCTCTCGTACGAGCGGATGGGGGCTGGGGACCAGCTGGGGACCACACGCCCTGTTCACGCCCGCGCGACCTGCAGGCCGACGAATGGCGTGCTCAGTGCATGAGTGCGTTCGACGTGCGAAATGGCTACTCCCATGTTCTGGGGGTCAAGGGGTCGCAGGTTCAAATCCTGTCGTCCCGACCAGGTTTCACTGGTCGGTAAGGGTGTCACTCGAAAGGGTGGCACCCTTTCGCATTGGTGAGCGACTGACTGCTCGGCTACCGGTCGAAGATCGTGTCCATGGCCGCAGCTCCTTGCAGGAGTACGGGGTGGATCTGCTTGCGGTAGACGCCTCGGTGACCGCCGCCCCGCCATGACCGACCAGGCTCTCGCGCAGAGTCCTCGATCAGATGGGAACTCGTCGATGTCCGTGCTGGCGGGTTTTTGATCAGTTCGTAGATCTTGTCCCGTCTTGCACCGAGTTGGTCGGTGACCTTCTCCACCTTGCGCGCGGTCGGCTGTGTCACCTGCCGCCGTCGGCTTCTGCCTGCTGGTTGTCGTCGGCCAGGGCGGCCTCGCGCTGGAGTCGGCGGAGGTGGTTCCAGGCGCGGCGGCCGAGTCTGAGGCGTAGGCCGGTGGCCTGGCATCGTAGGCAGAAGCGCCAGCCACGGCCGAACAGGTAGGGGATGTGGCCGGTGCCGTTGCAGCGGCGATGGCTACGGAACGGGCGTGCGTAACAGTTGTAGATGTAACTGAGCGTGATGGGGATGGCGGTGGCGATGGCTGCGGCAGCAGCGAGCGTGTCCAGGGTCACACCACGTCCTGAGCTGCTCCTTGGGATGCTCGATGGGCAGGGTGCTACCTGCTGCCGACCTGGTCGGAGATTCGCCGAGGTGTGGGTCGCGGCCGGCATCGTCGACAAGCCTGGAGAGGTCCCCTGACGTCTCGCCGAAGCACGCAGGCGTCGTAGATCAAGCAGCGTGTCATCAAGGTGACTGCGTCCCAGGTGAGGTCGGGTCGAATGGCGACGGCCACCGCAGCGATCATTTGGAGTCGTCAAGACAAGAAGAGATCACGCGATGGCCGCAGACCACAGCGCAGATCCGGACGGCTGGATGGTCATCCGTCAACGAGCTGATGGCCCGAATCGCCGGCCGGTTCCATCGCGTCGAACCACGTCGCGCCATGGGAGTCCTTCGTGTGGTCCAGGGTGAGCATGCTTGCCGGGGCGGCGAGGGTGGTGAATCGGTCGAGGCGCAGGTCGGCGGCTTCGTGCGGGAGCGCGTACAGGATGCCCTCGGCCGGCCAGGCGGCCGTCCGCCCCGGGTATAAGCCGGACTCCGTCAGCGCGCGCGGCCAGTCTTGGCGCAGGTCGGTGGCGACCTCGCCGCGGCCGTCGAGTACGGCTGCCTTGAATGCGAGCGCGTCGGCGAAGTGCAACTCGAAGACCTTGGTGCCGGGCGGCCAGGCGGTTTGGAATGGGCGGGGCATTCATGCCGCATGCCAGGAGGACCACCTACTCGCATCCTCGTTTGGCGGCTTCCAGTGGCGCGCGATCGAGGAACTGGGTGCGGACGGTGACCTTTTCGGCCATGACCTACAGGAAACGTGCAGTCGCCGGAGAGGCCAACGGCTGAACCCGGATCAGCGGCCTGACGGAAGTACTTGTCCGACATTCGGTGAGGGGCCACTAGCTGAGCGCTCGTGGCGACGCGAGCCCTTGTGGGACCCGGGTGTGTCCTGCGGGGGAGGGACAGCACCGTGCGGAATTAGTTAACCTCCTTTCCAGTTCCTCGTGAACGGAGGTATCGGCATGCGCCGTCCGGCCGCGCTCGTCTCCTTACTCCTCCCCCTCCTTCTCCTGCCCGTCCCCGCACAGGCCGCTGCGACCCCGCTGCAGGTCTACGGCGCCTGGCACTGCGGTGATGACGCCTGTATCTGGGGCAACGTCCGCAGCCCAACAGACTTCGACGCAAAGAACCACTGGCTGATCGACCGAGGAGACGGCCGCCCCTCGGTCAACCTCGTGGTGCTCAGCTTCGTCCACCCGGTCAAGTTGCTGCACAAGACCACCGACACGCAGACCCTCGACGGCGTGCCGCGTGGCATGACCGCTGACATCGTGAACTACTTCACCAGCCGTGGAATCCGGGTGATGCTCTCCATCGGCGGCATCACGTACACCACCGCGTGGAACTCCGCCCTGGCGGAGAATGCGGCGCAGTTCGGGCGCAACGCGGCCGAGGTCGCCCAGCGGCTCGGCGTCGGCATAGAGATCGACTACGAGGAGAACAGCAGGCCCGACCTGGCCGGTCTGCAGGCCTTCGTCGACGCCTACCGCTCCGCCCTGCCGTACGACGCGAGCGGTGCGAACCCAGCCGCCCGGCTGACCATCGACCTCGCCGCCGGTGACCGCTGGCTCATCGACATCACCAGGAAGGCGACCGCGGACTGGCTGCGCACCGACACCCCGGTCCTGGACTACGCCAACGCGATGGTGCCCGCCCAGCAGCCCAGGAGCTCCGACGCCATCGCCAACTGGCAGGAGCACATCGACGGCAAGACCACCTACTCTCCGCCGATCCCGTCGCTGGCTCCGGCCAAGTTCACCGGCGCGTTCTACATCGCCGAAGGAAGCAAGGTCCGCGCCGAATGCACGAACTTCAGCACCTCGCTGCAGAATTCCACGGGATCGTTCGTCCAGACGGCCGCGCCGAAGGGTGCCGGACTCACTTCCGGCATGCTCGGCTACATGTTCTGGGCCGCCGAACGTCCCTCCACAAGGGGCGTGACCACCGCACCTCCGAACTCCTGCGAGGGAGGAGTGGGCGGCGGCGCCACCGCGTACGCCATCCCCCTCCCGATGCCCGCCCTACGGCAAAGCTGACCGCCTCCCGGGACCGGGCCGCCGGTCCCGGGACAGATCAATTACCCGTCCGAGACTCGGTGACGGGCCACTGGTGTCGTTGCCGGCGCTGTCGAAGCGGGGACGAAACTCAGCAGAGAGGGGAGCGGGCATCGATGACGGACCCAGACCGGCGCCGGACCGGACAGCCCGAGGTTGACACGCTCCCAGACCAGGCCGACGCCGCACATCAAGCGGTGGCCGAGATCGATGGTCATCTTGGGTTGTTGGCCTCTTCTCGCAGGTCAAAGCGAGATGATCTTCCTTTCACGTGGGATGGCCCAAGGGGCCGGCGTCGACCCGAGTGACGGTCCGTGCCTCGCCTGCGATTGTGGGTGGAGGCGGTCGCGCTGTCAGGCGCTGGGATTCACGGCAGCAGCACTGTGCAGAGGCCCAGGATGCGCAGCATCAGCCACTTCAGCACGAAGGTCATGACCAGCGCGGCCACAGAGGCTTCCTGGATCACCATTTTGAGTGACGGGGAACATACTGATCGCTCTCGGAGCCCTGGTTCAGTCGGATGCAGGCGCCACCGGGGGAGATCGTCTCAGGCCTTGAGCATCTACGGGCTCACGCCGGCAAGAGGCTGATCACGGCCGCGCGGCGCGTCCTCCCCCTGGGCGCGGGCTATTTCACCCTGGCGGCCGGAGCCGTGAGGGTGTTGCAGACGGACGGCGACTCGGACTCGAACCCCCGCCTGATCCAGTAGACACGATTGGACGCTTTGCCGAAGCCGGCGAAACTGCCGTCGATAACGTGCCGATCGATGTAGTAGTCCTGGCCGTGCTCGCGCGTGTGGCCGAGCGAATCCCAGACACTGCCGGTGAACGCCCCGGAGAAGCAGAGCGTCTGCAGCGTGTACCTGGACTGAAGGGCCAGCGCGTCCCGCTTGGACAGCTTCTTCATGGTCTTGGCCACGGCGTTCATGATGCCCGCGACGTTCTGGACATGGATGGCATAGCCCGCGCTGAGGGCCTCCAGCAGTTGTGGCTTGTCGATCTCGCCCTTCAGCCCGTAGTCGCTGACCATCATGTGGACGGTCTTGGTGTTCGTGCAGTAGACGCTGTCAGTGGCGTCAGGCGCGTAGATGCCGCAGGAGGTCTTGACCCGCTCGCCGTACGACAACACCACCTTGGGCTTGGTGTACCGCAGACCGGCCTTCGTCAGCAGCGGCCCCCACGCCTTGTCCAGACAGAGGGAGACCTCTTCGACATAGCGCCGGAACACCTCGACGTCGGCGCTGGCCGCATACGGCTCCTCGCAGGTCTTGAGCGCGAACTTGCCCGCCTTGTACAGCGGGTTCTTGGTCAGCACGGCCGGGGCCGACGCGGCGCCGGCCGTCCCGCTGAACGCGGCGCTGGTGAGCACGCCGACGAGTAATGGCACGATCAAGGAGCTCGGACGCATGGCACCGGACTTTACCTAGGTGTCAGCCCACATGCGCCCAAACCCACATTGACCCGACCAGGACCGTGGCCGCGTCCAGCCTGCCACCAGCGAGGGGGGCCGGGCCGTACTCGGGCTGGACGGGCGGTGGCCGGTGCGGGGCCTGCGTGCGCTCTTCCGCCCGGGGCCACGAGCGCATGTCGATCGGCCGGGACCTCGAGAGCGGTTGTAGCGGTGTGAGGCGCTGTGGCGATATCAGAGGGCAGGCGGGCGCCTTCGCGGATCGATGGGGGTTGTGGATGGGATCGGCCACCGGGGTGCCCGGCGATTCCCAGGCGCACGCGGCGCGGGAGCGGATCGCCTCGGTGGTGCGGCGAAGCGGGAGCGGCTTGCTGAAGCTGTCGCCGCACGCGGTCATCGCGACGTTGTGCGCCAGCGCCCTGGTGCCGCTGGCCTTCGAAGGCGCCGACGGTCCCGTCGCGGCCGGGGTGCAGGTGCTGGCCGGTGTCGGCGGCAACGTGCTGGCTGATGTGATCATCAAGTCGATGGACGCGGTACGGAGGCGCGCCGCCGGCCGTCTGCTGTCAGGGGAGGAGATCGAGAACGAGATCGGAACCCAGCTCCTGCAAGCCCTGGAGGCCGCCAACAGCAACACGCCGGACCTGCGGCGGGAGATCGCCGGCGTGCTGCACGGGATCGATGCGGCAGGAGCCGCTCTGGAGGCCGCGCTCACCAGCGGAGACCAGCGGCTGCAGGCCCATCTCACGACGGTCTTCGCCGAGTTGAGCGGAAGCTTCGCCGAGTTCCGTCAACTGCTGGGCGATCTGTCGGGCAAGGCCACTCAGCTTCAGGACTTGTTGTACCGCCAGGCCGCCGAGCAACGGCACGATCGGGATCTCGCCCTTCAGCAGTCGGTGCAGCTGATCCTGATACGTGATGAGATAGCGGCCGTCAACCGGCGCGCGGCCACCTCGCAGCAGCAGGCGGATGCCCCCAGTCCTCGATGGTTGGACGAGGCGCCGTACCGGGGGTTGTGGCCGTTCGACCGCCACCATTCCCCGATCTTCTATGGCCGTGAGCGCGCCACCGCGAAGCTGCTGGGCAAGCTCGCTGAGCGCTTGCCCGGGGCGCGGCTGGCCATGGTCACCGGCGCGTCGGGGGCGGGCAAATCCTCCCTGCTGCGGGCCGGGCTGCTGCCCGCGCTGGCCCGCGGGCTGCTGCCCGGCGCCGTGAACTGCCGGGACTGGCCGCAGGTGGTGATGACTCCGACCGCGCGCCCACTGGATGAGATGGCGGTCCGGTTGAGCGCTCTGGGCGGGCTCGAACCAGGTGCGGTACGCCGCTCACTGGAGGCCAATCCGCAGGACGCGCACCTCACCGTGCGGCACGCCGTACTCGCTGACGCCGAGCGGCACGCCCGGCACGAGGCCGGTCGGCTCGTGCTGGTCGTGGACCAGTTCGAGGAGGTGTTCCTGCTGGCCGGCGGTCGGGAACGCGAGGCGTTCCTGACCGCCCTGGTCGCGGTCGCGGGCACGCCCGCGCTGGTCGTCCTGGCCGTTCGTGGCGACTTCGCCTCCACCTGCGCCGCTCACCCCACGCTGGCCGAGGCGTTGGAGGACGGGCAGTTCGTCCTCGGTCCGATGACCGAATCCGACCTGCGCCGGGCCATTACCGGGCCGGCGGGCATCGCCGGCCTGGAGGTCGAGGCAGGTCTGGTCGACAGCGTGCTGAGCGATCTGCGCTCGTACGCCGACGAGGGCGGCTATGGCGCAGGCGTGCTGCCCCTGTTGTCCCAGGCGATGCTTCTCACCTGGGAGAAGAGCCAGGGCGGAACGCTGACCAGCAGGACGTACGGGCTGGTCGGCGGCGTCGCCCATGCCGTGGAGTCGGCCGCCGAAGAGGTCTACGGGAGCCTGTCCGCCGAGCGGCGACGTCTGGCGCGCGAGGTGTTCCTGCGGCTGGCCGCCACCGGCCCGGACGGGCGGCCGGTACGCCGCCGCGTCACGCGCGCCGAACTGCTGGGCTCGCACGCCGCCGGCCGGGCGGCCGACGTGAATGACGTGCTGGAGGCGTTCACCGAGCGCCGGCTCCTCGTTCAGGGCGGCGCCGACGAGGGGGGCCCGCGCGGCACCGTCGAGATCGCGCACGACGTGCTGCTGAGCGCGTGGCCCAAGCTGCACGGCTGGCTCGACGACGATCGTAGCGATCACCTGGTGCTGCGGCAGTTCCTGGACAGCGCCGCCGACTGGCAGACCAGAGGCCGCGATCCGGCGTTCCTCTACCGGGGCACCAGGCTGACGGCGCTGCAGGAGGCGTTCCCCCGCTGGGACGACGATCCTGTACGCAGCCCCGCGCTCACCGGCGTGCATCGCGCGTTCCTGCACGCGAGCGAGCGGGCGGCGACGCGGACCGCGCGGACCCGTCGCGTGGTCCTCGCCCTGCTCACCATCCTGGCGCTGGCGTCACTGACGGGCGTCGGCGTGGCGATGAACCGCGCCACCGAGGCGAGCAACCAGGAAAGCACCGTGCGCTCGCGCGAACTGGCCGGTCGCAGCGTGGAGTTGAGCGAGACCGATCCGGCTCTGTCCCGGCTGCTCGCGGTCACGGCCCATGAGATACGGGACACCCCGGATTCCCGCGCGGCCATGACCACCGCCCTGCTCAACCCTGCTCGCGCCGTGTTCACCGGTCACGTCGGCGAGGTCGAGAGGGTGGCGTTCGCTCCCGACGCGAGGACGCTGGCCTCGGCCGGACGTGACGGCAGCGTCCGGCTGTGGAACATCGCCACGGGCCGTCCGATCGCGCGCTTCACCACCGGGCCGGGCGAATGGGCGCGGGCAGTGGCTTTCAGCCGCGACGGCAAACTCCTGTTCTGCGCGAGCGGTACGGAGGAATCCAACAGAGGCGCGATCTACATCTGGGACGTCGCCGGCCAACGGCAGGCCGGCGCCCCGCTCACCGTCGCGGACGTCATCGAGGGGCAGACCGTGCGCTTCAACGCGCTGGCACTCAGCCCCGACGGCGAGACGCTGGCCGGGGCGGGAGACGACGGCATCCTGTACCTCTGGGAGCTCGCCACCCGGCGGCGCCTCGCCCAGATCACCACCGACCAGGTCGAGGACGTCGTCTTCAGCCCGGACGGGCGCGTACTGGCCACCGCCGGCACGGACGGAACCGTGCTGTTCTGGGACGTGGCCCGTCGCCGCGAGATCACGCCCCGGACGGCCACCCGCAAGGGCAACATCACGGCGTGGAAGGTGGCCTACACCCCTGACGGCACCAAGCTGCTGAGCGACGACAGCGATGGAACCGTGCGCTGGTGGGACACGACCACCCACCGCCGGCTCGGCGCCGCCCTCAAAGCCTCCGGTTCGGCGCTGGCCGTCAGCCCCGACGGCGTCACCATGGCCACCGGCGGTGAGGCGGGCACGATCGCCCTGTACGACCTCAGCACCCGCCGGCCGGTCGGCGCTCCCCTCGTCGGCCACACCGGCACGCCGCTGGACGTGGCCTTCTCCCCGGACGGGAAGGCGCTGGCCAGCGCCGGGAACGACGGAACCGTACGCGTCTGGGACCTCGTCCGCGGCCGGCAGATCGAGCGGCCCGTCACCAGGCCCGGCACCGGCGATGTCTACGAAATGGCCCTCAGCCATGACGGCCGTACGTTCGCCACCTCCAGCGGCACGAGCGTGCTGCTGTGGAACCTGGCCGGGCGCGACCGCCGCGGACGCCTCGTCGTGAGCCCGCTCGGTCAGCCCATCGCGCCGGGCAGGACCGGCGACGGCGGCCCGGTGGCCTTCAGCCCCGACGGCACGATGCTGGCCACCGGCGCGGCCGACGGCGTGATCGACCTGTGGACGGTCGCCACCCAGCAGCCGATCGGGCCACCGCTGCGCGGCCACACCGAGCACAACGGGCAGAGCTGGGTCCGCGGGCTCGCGTTCAGCCCCGACGGGGGGATGCTGGCCAGCACCGGCGCGGACGGCACCTTGCGGTTCTGGGACGTACGCGCCCGGCGGCAGCTCGGCCCGCCGGTGGCAGGCGTGCGCGGTTCCGCCCTGGCCTTCTCCCCCGACGGCGCAACCCTCGCGGCAGGGCTGGACGACGGGAGCATCCGCCAGTGGGATCGGCGTTCCCGCCGCGAGAAGGCCGCCCCGCTGCGCGGCCACATCGACGCCGTCACCTCCATCACGTACAACGCGGACGGCTCGCTGCTGGCCAGCGCGAGCAGCGACCGCACGATCCGGCTGTGGGATCCGCACGCGGTACGGCCGAAGAACCAGCCGCTCGTGGGGCACACCCACACGGTATGGAAGGCGGCCTTCAGCCCCGACGGCCGGCTGCTCGCGAGCGCAGGCCGTGATCGTACGATCCGGCTGTGGGACGTCGCCACCCAGCGGCCACTGGGCCGTCCACTGACCGGACACGACGGGGACGTCTCCGGGATCGCCTTCACCCCGGACGGCCGCACCCTCGTCAGCACCGGCTATGACTCCACCATTCGCGCGTGGAATGTGAGCCTGCCCTCCGACCTCGAAGCCGCCGTATGCGCCCTGGCCCAGCGGCCGATCAGCCGCGCGGAGTGGAACCTGTACGTACCGGGCAAACCGTACGTGCCGACCTGCGCTGCCTTCGTACGCTGAGTTCAGCGTGCCGGCCGGGCGGGCGGCCTGAGGCCGTCCATCAGGAGGTCCAGCAGGCGACCGGCCTTGGCTTCATGCTCGCGCCGGGGGCCACGGTGAAGATGCCGATGAGGGAGGCGGCGATGTCTTCGGCGGTGACGTCGGAGCGGAGGTCGATGGTTATCTTGGGTTATCGGTGGCTTCTCGCAGGTCAGGGCTAGATGATCTCTTCTTTCACGTGCGGCACGTCAGCTGATATTCACATCATGTTGTGTCGAGAATCTCGATCTGGAGCTCCGCCACGCGCGAGTCACCGGCAAAGGGCAGCACCATCGAGTGGCTGGGCCGGTCGCGTCCCGGCCGTGCGGGCGGCAATCGCTGTACCGTTGGAGGGGCGATGCTCGGGTCCATGTCACCAGACGTAAAGTAGCTATGAGTAACCGAGAGCTCTCGGCGGGTGACATGAGCACCGTTAAGCGAGCAACGCGACCTGCGGAAACGCGCTTGCCGCCGTTATCGGGGCAGCGAGCGCCGGACCCATCCCCGAGCGCGGACCGAAACCCGCAGTTGGGCACCGCGACCGTCACCCCCCGTGGCCTGCGGCAACGCTCTACCTTGCCCCTGGGGGCATGGACCCGAGCGCCGGGCCTTCGATGCAAGACCCGGAACATCGTGACGAAGCCGCGCCTGAGGCGCTCCCAGAACGTCTGGATACCCCAGTGCGAGCGCGAGGTGTTCTTCGGGCATCACCCGCAGGCCGGGGTGCCCATCGCCGATGCGGCCTTGATCAGCATCGGTGCCGAGGGCGATGATGCCTCATGAGCGACACCGTGAAGTTCCGCATCTGGTCCGAGACGCGACGCGGAGGTCGGCGATGAACGCCACGCCGATCGACCTCACCGAGGGGCAACGCAAGCTCTTGACTCGCATCCGGGACCATACAGTGATCACTGGCGACGTGAACACCTTGTGGGGCGACTGGACAAAGCGCGCTGACTTCAAGCGGTTGGCCGAAGAGGGGCTGATTCGCGACGAATGGGACGATCTTGCGAATGGTTACCGCTGGCACGTCACCGACGCGGGCCGGGCAGTGCTCGACCAAATCGCGGAAGTCAAGCGTGCGAGCGCGATCGGGCATCGGCCCACCCGCGCCGGCTGGAGTTCATGAGCAAGCTGGCCGAGCACGGCAGCCTGGTCTGTACTACTCGTACGAAGACATCCCGGAGTACGGGCTGAACCAGCCCGACGTGGACGCGCTGGTCGCCCTCGGCTTCATCGACGTCGGGGAGCCGAGCGGTCATCACGGCACGGCGCGCAAGACGGTGCTCACCGACGCGGGCCGCGCCGAACTGGAACGGCGCGGGGCTGGGGAACACCGACGATGAGTGAGGTCTTCGACCATGGCGAGTAGTGGCCGTTGGACGCCGGCGATCTGGGTCAGGCACTCAAGGTCCTGGCTGACCGTGAGGATCACTTGTTGAACCCGCCTGCTGAGTTGGTGACCGCACTCGTTGCTGGGGAGTCGTACCGCATGTCCGCCGGGCTGCTGTGGCGCCTCACGCACCTGGCCTGCCCCGCTCTGGTGTATGACCTGGACAACAGATTCGGCCGACCAGCGGAAACGTTGACCTGGGACCGGTGGGTCAGGCTGTGGCAGGCACCGCTGCCGTCCTGCCGTCCTGTCGTCGTGCTCGCGCAGCATCCGCAGGACGGTGGCCGGGGAGGGGTGGCGACCCTTCTTACCCTTGGTGATGACGAGGCGGGCGGCGATGTCGCGCAGGCTGAGATTCTGCGCGCAGGTGCAGGGCCATGGACAGCATGGCGTCATCGGTGACGGTGGCACCGCCGATGTTCTTGCCGCGGGCGCGGGCGGATTCGTGGCCTTCCCAGGGTGCGGTCGCGGATGTATTCGCGTTCCATCCCGGGGCGGCCCAGCCGGACGCGCAGAAGCATCGGCAGCGGCGCGATTCATCACCAGGAGCGATTGTTTCGCTCGAATCAATCGCCCTTGACGATACTCTGGCTGTCATGGCTGACGTGGAACTGCGCCACCTGAGGACGATGGCCGCCATCGCCGAGGAGGGGACGTTCGGCCGGGCGGCGGTTCGCCTCGGCTACACCCAGTCGTCGGTGAGCCAGCAGATCGCCGCGCTGGAGAAGGCCGTCGGCGGGGCCGTCTTCGACCGGCCGGGAGGTCCCAGGCCGGTACGCGCCACTCCTCTCGGCGAGCTGGTCCTGGCCCACGGGCGTGATCTGCTCGCGAGGTCGGAGGCGCTGACCGACGCCGTCGATCGGTTCAGGGCGGGTCACGGCCGGATCGACATCGGCACCTTCCAAGGCGCGACCCGGCTGATCCTGCCCGCAGTGGTGCGCGGGTTGCTGAGCGAGTACCCCGGCTGCGACATCAGGCTGTCGGAGGTGGAACCGGAGGACCCGAACATCGGAGATCTCGACCTGTTGTTCCACTACGACCGCATCGACGGCGACGTCGAACACGTCGAGCTGCTGGACGAGCCTCACCTCCTGGTGGCCGCCGCGGGCGCGTTCCCCGACGGTCCGGTACCGGTCGAGCTGCTCGACGACACTCCCATGGTCGCCTGGCCGCCCACCGTCCACCAAAGATGGCTGGAACGGGAGCTCGCCGGCGCGGGCGCCCGGCCGCGGATCGTGTTCCGCACGGCCGGCCACGAAACCGTCGTCTCGATGGTGCGGGTGGGCCTGGGCTCAGCGGTGTTGCCCTGGCTCGCCCTCCTTGGGTCGGACGTCTGGTCCGACGACCGGCTCCGCATCCATCGGCTGGAACCGCCGCCTACCTGCACGTGGTACCTGTGTCGGCCGGCCGGGCGCACCCGGTCGCCGCTGGCGGCCCAGGCCATCGACCTCGCCGTCGCAGCCGCCGCTGAGCTGACCGGCCAGATGGAACACGGTATATCGCTGTAGGCGATCGACTCGATCGATAATCATAGCTTTTCGCGATGAGGTGGCCAGGCTTAGCGTGCCGGACATGAACGCCAATCAAGATCACCCCGAGCGGCTCCTCGACATCAACGGCATAAAGCTCTGCGTCCAGACGTTCGGCGACCCGGCCGCGCCCGCCCTGCTGCTCATCGGCGGCGCCGAGGCGTCGATGGACTGGTGGGACGACGAGTTCTGCGAGCGCCTCGCCGCCGGCGGCCGGCACGTCATCCGGTACGACACCCGGGACACCGGCCGCTCCACGACCTTCCCGCCCGGCGCGCCGCCGTACGGAAACGACGCCCTGTTCGACGACGCCGTCGGCCTGCTCGACGAACTCGGCATCGCGGCCGCCCACATCGTCGGCGTCTCCATGGGCGGCGGAATCGCCCAGCGCCTGGCCGTGCGCCACCCCGGCCGGGTCGCCTCCCTGACGCTCATCGCCACCAGCCCGGGCGGCCCCGGCGGCCCCGACCGCCATGACCTGCCGCCGATGAGCGCCGAACTGGCGAAGCGGTTCGCCGAGGGCGGCGACCAGACGCCCGACTGGTCCGACCGCGAGGCCGTCATCGCGTACTACACCGACGGCGAGCGCACCTTCGCGGGCACCATTCCCGTCGACGAGGAGCGGATGCGCCGCATCGCCGGCCGCGTCTGGGACCGCAGCCCGTCTCCTGCGTCGGCGCAGAACCACTGGCAGCTCGACGGCGGCGAGCCCGTCCGCGCCCGTCTCGGTGCGATCGCGACGCCCACGCTGGTGTTGCACGGCACCGCGGACCCGCTGCTCCCGTACGGGCACGGCGAGGCGCTGGCACGGGAGATCCCGGGAGCCCGGCTGGTCCCGCTCAAGGGCATGGGGCACCAGATGCCACCGCCGGAGCTCTGGGACGTCGCGATCGCAGAGATCCTTTCGGTCTCCAGCGGAGAGCGCCCGTGAGCCGGCTGCGATCGGCACTCTGGCTGCCGCTCTTCGACGAGCTCGCCGACCCGCGGGCGGTGGCGAATCTGGCCGCCGACGCGGAGGAGGCCGGGTGGGACGGCTGCTTCGTGTGGGATCACCTGTCCTGGCGGGAGCCGGTCCAGCAGGTCGCCGACTCGTGGATCACGCTGGCGGCGATCGCGACCGCCACCGAGCGGCTGCGGCTCGGTCCGATGGTGGCGACGCTCGCCCGCAGGCGTCCGGCCAAAGTGGCGCGGGAAACCGCGACCCTGGACCAGCTGAGCGACGGCCGTCTCACCCTTGGCGTCGGACTGGGCAGCGATCGGTTCGGCGGCGAACTGTCCAGGACCGGCGAGCAGCTCGACGACCGGCAGCGGGGACGGATGCTCGATGAGTCCTTGGCCATCCTGGCCGCCGCATGGTCCGGAGAGCCGGTGCGCCACCGCGGCGAGCACTACACCGTCGACGACATCACGTTCCTGCCGCAGCCGGTTCAGCGGCCAGGCGTGCCGGTATGGGCCGCCGGATTCCCCGGCAACGTCAAGCCGATCCGGCGGGCCGCCCGGCTCGACGGCTTCTTTCCGATCAACATGGAACGCCCGGACCAACTCGCCGAGGTCGCCGGCACCCTCACCGAGCTGCGACACGGCGACATGGCCTCGTACGACATCGCCGTCAGCCTGCCCGCCGGCGTCGACCCGCTGCCGTACGCCGCCGCCGGCGCGACCTGGTGGCTGACGGAGTTCGACCCGGGTGTACGGCTCGACACGGTACGCGGCGTACTCCGCGACGGCCCCTGCCCGCGCCCGCGGCCCCATTGACACCCTGATCGTCTCGGGCGGCCAGGAGCATGAGACCGCCGCCGCCAACCCTCGGTTCGTGAGTCAGGCCATGCGGCTCGCCGGGCTGTCGCGGCGGGTCGCGTCCGTGTGCAGGGGGGCGACCGTGCCGGCCGCGGCCGGGTTGCTCGACAACGGCCGGGCCACCACGCGTCGGTACGAGGCAGGACGGCCGGCCGCCCCATTCCCGCACGTACGGGTCGACCCCGCTCCGATCTTCGTACGGGACGGCACGGTCGCGACGTCAGGCGGGGTCACGGCCGCTCTGGATCTCACGCTGTCGTTCATCGAGGAGGACCACGGGGCCGAGCTGGCCGACCAGGTCTTGGTCCGGCGGGTCGTCGACCACGTGGTCAGCCATCTGGACGAGGACCTCGGTGTCGCTCGTCTGGCCGCGCCCGTCGGGGTGAGCGAGCGACATTTGAGCAGGCTGTTCGTCGAGTGCGTCGGCCGGACTCCCTCGCGGCTGGTGCGCGAGACGCGGCTCGAAGCGGCCGCCCAGTTGCTCACCGGCACTCGTGAGCCGGTCGCGGCCATCGCCCGGCGGTGCGGGTTCTCCTCCGCCGAGTCCTTGCGGCAGGCGTTCGCGGTGTGGGGCGGAGTTTCGCCCTCGCGTTTCCGCAGGAGATCATGACGCTTCCGTTCGCCGCCGACGCCACAGAGCACCGGCCCGGGGGCTTCCCGGACCGGCGCTCTCGTGTGTCAGCCGCCGGCGCTGAAGGATCTCGCGCCGTTACCGTAGACGGTCATGTCCACCCAGGGGTGCGATTCCTGGGACCGTACCGAGAGAGGAATTCCATGCTTGCCTCGATGTCATCCGAAGTGGATCGCACGGGGGGCGGATTCTTGCGCAATAGCTGCTGCCAACGCGCTCGGGCGCTCAGCCGCCGTTCCTCCCATGCGACTTCTCGAGGGTCGCGCCTGTCCCACTCGGTTTGGCGATGCAGAGGTTCTCCGCGGCCTGCGGCGCCCAGTCGATCAGCGTGTTGGGGCCGCTTTGCGGGACGGGGGAGGGGGCTCGCGCGCTTGGTCCTCCTCGCTGCTCATGACTGCTCACCAGGCATGGCGTATCTCGCTTGCCACGGTATCCCTTGCCTAGGTCGTCTTCGTGGCTGATCTAGAGCTGGAGTGGAAGGCTGGCATCCCTCATTGGGTGCAGGTCTACGAGGACATCAAGGGCAAGATTGAAAGCGGTGAGCTTGCTCCTGGCGACCAGATGCCCTCTGTCCTGAGACTGCAGCAGATCTACGGCATTGCCACAGCAACCGGCAAGAGGGTTCGCCGAGCCTTGCGGAGTGATGGGTTCATCAGAACCGAGCCGGGCATGGGCAGCTTCGTAGTCCCTCGTGCCGACCAGGCGGGGGAGCGAGGCCGTTCCTAGTGGTCGACGCTGGCGGTCTCCCGGTGACGATTGGCCGGATGGCGTGCCGCTTGTGATCAGCTCGCGTGCTCCTCACGTAAAGCGGTACACCAGCTGCAGAGCCTCTTGTGGACTTGCGAGTGAAAGCGCTTCGTCCTCATATCTGTCGCGTTCGGCGCACCGGCACCCGCTACTACAGCCACGGCGGGCAGGTCGTCGCCGTCCGCTCCGGCGGCACGGCGGCGGGGGTGAGCTGGCTCAGCGGCGACCACCACGGCACCACCGGCGCCGCGATCGCCAACACCGATGGCCAGGCCGTCGCCACCCGCCGCCACACGCCCTTCGGCGAGCCCCGCGACGGCGGCGCCGGCACCTGGCCCGCCTCCATGGACCGCGGTTTCGTCGGCGGGACCAGCGACGGCACCGGCCTGACCCACCTGGGCGCCCGCGAGTACGATCCGGGCACGGGCCGGTTCGTCTCCGTCGACCCGCTCGTGGACGTCCAGGACTCCCAGCAGGTCAACGGCTACACCTACGCCAACAACAACCCGCTGGCGCTCAGCGACCCCGACGGGCGGATGCCCCGCTCCTGCCCCGACGGGGTGTGCAACGACGGGAAGGGCGGCGGCGCCCACCAGAACCGGGAGAACAACCCGGCCGACTCCTACAACCCGCCGGTCGGCGGAGGGGTCGGGGGCGGCCCGTGCGCGCCCGCCGACGGCCAGGCGGGGACCCGCCCGCGTGGTGACAACCTGCTGCCCAAGGGCGGCCCGTGCGGGGCGCGCCCGTGCCACGAGTACGAGCAGGCGCCCTTCGTGTGGCATCCGAAGAAGTACCACAAGACGGTGGAGTCGTCGGGGTTGTGCGACGGCTTGTTCAACTGCGGCTGGGAGGTCGGCTGGCGCGGGGCCGCCGCCACGAACCCCCTCACCCTGATCGGGCAGGCCACGGACGACCTGACCGGGACGAGCCTCACCCCCGACTACGTGACGGTGGACGAGAGCTTCCCCCTGGTCCCGTCGTTCGCCGGGTTCGGGCTGACCAGCGGGATCACGGTCAGCAAGTACGGCCAGGTGACTGTCAACGTGCCGCTCGGCTCGGCGGGCGTCTCGGGGCCCGGCGTGAGCGCCCGCATGGGATGGACGAACGTGCCCGACGACAAGGCAGCGGTCAACGGGTTCCTCCAGGGGGCCGCGGTGGGCCTGGGCGGCGCCGTGCCGAGGGGCGGCGGCGTCGGCATGGCGTCGACGTACGGCATCGTGGTGTGGCCCGGCTGGTGACCACACCGCGGTGCAGGGCCTCCCCGTCCTCGCAGGGACGGAGAGGCCCTGCGCTCGCTCGCCCGCCCCTGCCCGTCGGCCTGCTGACGTCGTCTACCCGCCCAGGAGCACGGTCACGACGACGCCGGCGATGAAGAAGAACGCTCCGCTGACGATGTTCAGCCACATGCCTTGCTTGAACGATTTCCTGCCGCTCTCCTCCAGTCGTGCCGCCAGCCGCGCATCGAGCATCTTCTCGACGGCAGCCTGAGCTTCCTTGTGCATCGAGGCGATGCTCTCGGCGTGTTGGGCCTCGGCTTGCAGCTCACGGACTGTCGCGGTGCGTGCCTCCATCTCGGCCGAGAGTTCGGCGAGCAACGCCGTCGAGCGCTTGAGGAGATCAGCCAATTCGTCGGCCCGCTCCTCGATGCCGGAAGCGCTCGGTGCGGGGGACTCCTCCGCGCTGCCGGGCCGTCTGAGTCTGCTCTGCACCTTTCCAGGGCGCCTGATCCCAGCCCGCTGAGCACGGCTCCGACGACGGTCGAGATGAGAAGGGGGTCCACGTCCACGCGGGCAGATTAGGAGCGGCGACCCGACATGGGCGCCACAACGAACAAGCGGTGATCGGATCGATACATGTAGCCACGTCACGGCGCACCATGAGCTCACCCATCAACGAAGCGCGCCCCGCACCGCCTCCGGGCCGCCCGGGCGGACCAGGCGATCACCTGGAGTACGGGCATGGATCCCGTGAGCGTCGTGGGGGTGTTGACGGGAGTGGCCGCGGCCGAGCCGGACGGGGACTTCCATGTGCTGGGCGGTCGCGGGGGAGTCGGCAAGACCACGGTCGCGCCGGCGCTGGCCGAGCGGGCTCAGAATGCGGGGCGGCCCGTCTGGCGGATCGCCGCCACGGACGTGCGGCCGTGACGTCCTGCCTGCTGGCGCTGGCCGCCGAGCTGGGCGCGTCGGCGACCGAGATCGAGGAGGCGCGAACCGGACGGCGGGATGCCGCCGACGTACTCTGGAGGCGGCTGGAGGAGCGGACCGGCTGGCTCCTCGTCCTCGACAACGCCGACGACCCGGCGACGCTGGAAGTGGCGGGGGCCGGTGCGGCCGGGTGCACTACCTGTCATGCCTGCCCGAGGACGACGGGGCACGCACACTGCCGAACCTTGCAGGAACAGCCGGCCGAACGGGTCGTTCCAGTCGTAGACCGACCCGCCCAGCCCGAACAGGTGGTCCCGGAGAAGCCCCCGTCGATGTAGATCCGATCGGCCGGAACCTGAGACCGAGGAACTGCTCGGTCTGGACGACGACGGCCTGCACGTCGGTGGACCAGCGGGCGTAGTCGACCCGGACCGCGGCCGCCGAGGCGTTGACGGCGTTCCCGCCCTTCAGTGTTCCGGATAGGGCCCCGTCACCGGAACGGTTCGCGGAACACTCCTACGGAACCCTCGACCTGGGCGGCCATCCTGGCCGGCGGGTGTTCCGGTGGGGGAGCCCCCGGTTCCATCCGTTGGTATCGAGCGCCGTAGTGGCGGACAGCACCCGGTTCAGGCATGGTCCGGCTCGACGAAGAACCAGTGCTCGACGAGCCGGCCGTCGATGACTCGGACCATGTCCATGCCGCGGGTCTCGGCACCGCCCGAGCCCGGGGCTCCGCGCAGTCGGTAGAGGTTGGCAACCCACTCGCCGTCCTCCAGGGTCCGATCGGTGACGACCTCCAGGCCGGACGCCAGCAGGCCTTCCCATTTCCGCCGCCAGTCCGCGTGGCTGACCACCCGTCCCTGGTCGCGGGACTCCGGAGCGATCAGCCCGATGGCGCCGTCAACGTCACCCTCGGCACGAGCCCTGATTATCGCCTGGACCACGTCGCCCGGTCCCTTCACTGTGTCCAATCGATTCACCTCCAATGAAACGGGGATCTGTCCCCGTTTTGCGTGTGGAACAATACGGGGACTGCCCCCCGGTTGACAAGGAGGCCCGGCATGCAGCCACCGCCGCGTCGCGCCGACGCCGCACGCAACCGCGAGCGGCTGCTCGCAGCCGCTGACATCGTGTTGAACAGCCACGGCGCCACCGCGTCGCTCGACGAGATCGCCAAGCTCGCGGGGGTCGGCAACGCCACGCTCTACCGGCATTTCCCGACCCGGGGGCGGCTGATCGAGGCCGTGTACGAGCAGCGGATCCAGGACCTGTGCGACAGCGCACGTGACTTCGCCGCGGCCCCGGACCCCGGTGCGGCGCTGACGGCGTGGCTGCGGTTGGTCGCCGCGCACGTCAGCGACAGCCGCCTGCTCAGGGAGGCGTTCCTCGCCGACCACCCGGTCCCCGCTGACGTCGAGCCGCCGCAAGCGACCGCCTGGCACGATTCGCTCTTCGAGGCCGCCGCGCCGCTCTTGGCCCGCGCCCAGGACGCCGGTGCGGTGCGACCCGACATCGGCATCGCGGAGTTGCTCGCGTTCCTGACCGCCGCCACCCGAGCCGCCCCGCTGTGCGCCGACCGCGCCCTCGAACTGCTCATGGAGGGCGTCCTCCCGCGACCCGCGCTCGCCCCAGCACGGCCCGATACCGACGGCTAGCTAATCGGAGAAGCCGACCACCAACTCGACCGGCAGGGCTGCCTCGGCTCGGGCAGGCGACAGCGCAGCCGAGCGGCTTCAGGTACCAGCTACGGCCCTGGTGACCACACACGGGTTCAGACGGGCGGAGTGCCGAACACCACCCGTGGTTCGAGATCGAGCCGGGTGGTGGGGGGTGAGGTTGAGGGTCCACCTGCCGAATCGGCGGATGGTGTGGGTGATGTACGGGTGCAGCCGGGATGCGGGTGAACCGGCCATGAGCCGATCTTGAGAACGTCAGGACATACCTGCTGCACCAGGCTCGGGTGAGGGCCCGCGACGACCTGGTGACCATGCCGTGCAAGCGGATGAACAGCATGCACAACAAGGCCCGCGAGCCGCTGGAGACCAGCCGCGCCGAGCAGCGCCAGCGCCACGAGCGGATGCTGGCGGTGCTCGGCGACCTGCTGAACGCGGCCTAGGAGGTCGATCTGGCGGCCCGGAACGCGCCGAACCGCGGACGACGGTGCGGGGCCGCCATGAGACCGGCCGGGCGGTGCTGGAGACGATCGAGACCAACGGCGGCCTGACCGGCCTGGTGCCCGGGCACGAGGCGCTGGCCGCCTTTCACGGTGACAACTATCTGCCGCTGCTGGACCGCTTCTACCGCTCGCACCGCGGGCTGTTGCCGCGCCTGGCCGGCGTACTGGCGCTGGAGCCGGCCGGCAGGCTCACGAACACCGACGGTTCCAGATCATCGTTGACCAGGGCCGGCGTCCGCCGGATCGTCGTCGCGTTCGACCGGATCGTGCAGACGTTCATCCCCGCGACGTCACTGATCCGCCCCCGGGCCATGATCCTGTCCGGATCCGGATGGTGGTCGATCTCCACACGCACAACCGACCCCCAGATGACCTCTCTGATCGCCTCCACGCGATCAGAGAGCGCCACCTGCGTGTCGACGATGAAGGTCATCCCCACTCCATGCACCGAGTGTAGATCGGCACGCCACCAGCCGATCTGCACGGCACAGACAGACAAAACCCTCGCACGTACCGACAGAACAACGTCAACCGGCCTCGCACCCGGACGGTGACCCTCTCGCCGACGCCCACGACCGCGACTTCGCCGCCCGCGACCACAAGACCCACATGAGGACGGTCCTGCACCGCACCTCCGACACCGTGAACGCCCATCTGACCGCGCTGGATCATTTCTTGTCCCAGCTCGGCTGCGGTTGCAACCGTGGAGGCTCTGGTGCCCGAGGACGACGGCTCGTCCGAAGCCGCGATGCGCGAGAAACTGGCCCTGCGCCACAACAGCGTGCCGTCCGCGACGTCATCGACCGGGGCGAGGCTACCCCAGCGAACCCTCAACGACCGGCACCCCCCACCGCTGCCAGGCCGCTGCCCGCAAGCTGATCACTTCTTTGGCCGGCCCCTGAGCCTGTCACCGGTCATGGACTCTGCGAGATCCGAAGTCCGGCACCTCTCACCGCGCTTCACCCCACGCACTGAGCCGTGCCGGCGCGGTGGCGTCCCTGGGTTCCAGCCGCAGCGCCGGCAGGAGAACGGCCGCGTGTATGAGTGACAGCGTGATCTTCGTCCCGGCGAGGGCTCCCGAGCGTCTTCGCCGTAATCACTCGTGAGCGGGCCATTCCTCGGCCAGGAGCGCGTATGAGAGACCGTCGAGCCATCCCTTGGTGCGGTGGAGTGAGTCTCTCACCGTGTGCTGTTCGCGACGCATCCCGACCCGCTCCATCAGCCGCCACGAGGATTCGTTGTCGTAGAAGCAGTCCGCGTGCAGGCGGCGCAGGCCAAGACTCTTGAAGGAGATGTCGATGAGGGCGCGTACCGCTTCGGTGGCGTAGCCCTTGCCGCCGTAGGCGGGATCGAGCGTCCACCCGAGCTCTGCTTGGACGCTTTTCGCCTGGTCAGCGACCTCTTCCTGGGCCCAACCGTCCTGGACCCTCAGTGTCAGGTCGCCGATCACCCGGCCGTCCAGTTCGATGATGAGCAGGTCTACGAGCCGCTCCTCGCTGAGGAAACGCTCCCGGTAGTCGTCGTAGGTCTTTGTGGCCGCCGCGATCCATTCATGAGTCTCCGGCAGCTGCCGGAAAACCCAGGTCGCGTCGAGGTCGTCGGTGGCAGCTCGGCGCAACAGCAGCCGCTCGGTGGAAATCGGCCACTTCAGCGTGTCAAGAGGGTGACGCATGGGCCCTCATCTTGACAGCGGGCTGTGGTGACACACAAACGGATTATTGCGGACGACGACTCCGACAACGACGCGGCGATCGCCCCACAGGAACCGACAGGACACCGAAGCGACCAGGGCTCGCGGAATCCGGCCTGTCGTCAACGACGCTGCGACCAAGTAACGACGCTGCGACCAAGTACTGAAGGCCGTTCTGTGTCCAGAATCCGCCACGCCCGGATCTGTCAGGCGGCGTCCAGCGCGCGGCCGTCCTACCATCTGGGCCGTACGTCATCGGTGGTATCCGGGTGCACTGTCGGAATTACTCTGCACTTTCGGCGCTCGGAGAAGTACGGAGGTAGAAGACCTCAGGATCACCTTCATCGAGGCCGTGCACCATTCCTACCGGCTGCCAGCCGACCCGCTGGAGCAGTCGCTGCATGGGATGGTTGGACAGGTTCGTTGAGGTGAACAGCTTCGCGGTCTGACATGAAGCTGCTGCGGCGCGCAGCAGCCTCTGGCCGACGCCATGCCCCCGGGCGGCCTCAGCCACCATGAGCATCGTCACGAACCCCTGCTCGAAGAAGGTGTACTCAACGACGCAGTAGCCGACCAGCCCGGACGGAGTGCCGGCTACCAGGACGGACCCGTCGCGACACCAACGTTCGATGCTGCCGCGCCGCTCGCCTCCATCGGATCTCGCGACCGGATCAAGGAGCACGAGTGCCTCGGCATCGGCCGCTCCGCCGGCTCGAACGGACACTGCACGGAAGTTGTCGGTGTTCATAGGCGTGATCTTCCTCTCCTGACAAGATCCCTCCTGATGCAGGGATATCCCAGACGTAGCCGGCAGCCTTCGTGTGTACTTCGTCGCCGCTTCGTCAACAACAGGCCGTGTTCGCGGGCATCCAGGCAGTTCGTGGGCCGCACGGTGGCCGTACCGGCCAAGGACTGGCGTAGCCCGGCGAGCTGGGCGGCGTGGTCGAATCCGGGCACTTTGGGGGGCCGCAGCAGACGGTGACGTGCAGCGGGCCGCCCCCGCCCCCGCCGCGACAGGGACAGGAGCTGGGGGTGCGGCGGCTCACCGGCCGCCGCCGTTTCGGGCGCGGCGCCAGGCCGGAAGCCCACGTTGATCGCGGCTACGATCAGCGCGAGGACGGCGACGCGAGAAGGCTCGCCGGGGCTTGTTGCGCGGTCACCCCGGCCGCCGGTCAGCCTTCTGGGTGCCCGTCGTAGACGCGGATCTTGTATTCGGTCGTCTCCAGGGCGAGAGTGAGTTCGCGGATCTGTCGCACGATGCGGTCGCGCTGGTCGAGCATGATGCGCCGGCGTTCCGGGATGGTGCTCGGGCCTTGCTCGACGAGGGCGATGTAGCGCTTGAGATCCTGCATGGTCATTCCCGACAGCCGCATCCGGGTGAGGAAGATGAGGCGGCGCAGGTCGAACGCCGAGTATGCGCGGTAACCGGAGGCGTTGCGTGCCGGCCGCAGGAGTCCCTCCTGCTCGTAGTAGCGGAGGGTGTGGGGGGACAGGCCGATCAGGCGGGCGGCCTCGGCGACGCTCTTGGGCGTCGCCGAGGTGTCGATCGTGGTGTCGTCGAGGAGGTCGTGCAGCGCGTCGATGACTGATGCGGACGGTTCGTCGCCGGCGGCGAGGATGCGCTCGATCAGGTCTTCGGTGGCCATGTTCGACAGGGTACGGAGTTCAGAACGCGCGTAGCGCCGGCGGCATGCCGGGAAAGTCGGCCGTTTGGCTTACATGCGCCCACTTCTCGACGTCGCTGAGCCCGTTCCTGTAGGCGCGGGTGAGATTGCGCACGGCCTCGGCGCCGAGCGGAAGCCTGAGCGGCGCGTCGGGCGTGTCGAGCATGCCGCGGATGGCCGAGGCGGCGCGTGCCGGGTCGCCCTCCTGGACGCCGTCGGCCTCGGCCATGTTCGCGCGGACGGCGCCGAGCACCTCGTCGTAGATCGGGTGCTGGTCCACGGTGCTGAGTACGTCGGCGGCGTTGAAGGCGGTGCGGAAGCGGCTGGGCTCGGCGATGAGGACGCGGACGCCGAACGGCGCGACCTCGCCCGCCAGCGCCTCCGACCAGCCTTCGAGCGCGAACTTGCCGGCCGAGTAGCT